>JBBRBN010000038.1:0-37130 GCA_038205755.1 Lysobacterales bacterium
CCCGGTGCCGCCGTATTTTCGGGTAATCGAGGAGTCCGCCTGTTCGAACGACTGGAACATGCGGCTTGCTTGCTCAGGGCTCAAGCCGATGCCGGTATCACGCACCGAAAAATGCAGCAGCGCTTCAGTGTCGGTCTCCTCAGACAGCCTGATGATGATGTCGATTTCACCGGTTTCGGTGAATTTAACCGCATTGTTGGCATAGTTGATAAGCACTTGACCCAGGCGCAAAGGGTCGCCGATCAGGTCCATGGGTACGTCGCGACCCACGTCAAACACCAGTTCGAGTCCTTTAGCAGTGCTCTTTTCCATGAACAGGTTAGCGACCGTGTCCAGCACCTTTTCCAGATCAAACTCGATGTGTTCCACGGCCAGCTTGTTCGCCTCGATCTTCGAGAAGTCAAGGATGTCATTGATGATGCCCAGCAGATGCCTGCTGGAACCCTGGATTTTCTTCAAATAGTCGCGCTGGCGGGCAGTCAGTTCGGTCTTCAATGCCAGGTGCGACATGCCGATGATGACGTTCATCGGCGTGCGGATTTCGTGGCTCATGTTCGAGAGAAAATCAGACTTCGAGCGGTTGGCGCGCTCGGCGATTTGCGTGGCGCTTTCCAGCTCGTCGTTTTTCGCCTGCAGCAGCGCCTCAAGCCGTTTGCTCTCGGTGACATCGCGGGCGGCGGCGAAGACTCCTTTCGCCTTGCCGTCGGCATCCTTATACACCGAAGCGTTATAAAGCACGTCAGTGAGCTGACCATTGCGGTGGCGAATTGTCAGTGGATAGTCGGTAACAGAACCGCTGGAAAACACCTTCAGATAACCGCTGCGGGCGAGCTCCGGCTGGGTGAAATAGATCGAAAAATCGCTGCCAACCAGATCATCCCGCGTCGCCCCGGTGACCATCATGGTCGCGACGTTCACGTCGGTGATTTTGCCGTCCGGGCTGATCGTGACGAGAGGATCCAGGCTGGCTTCGATCAAGCTGCGAGCATACTGGGAGCTGTTTTTCTGGCGCGTCGCCTGCGCCACGAATCCGTAGTAACCAAGTGCCAGGAGACCCAACATAATCGCAACAACCAAACCGATGAAGGGGCTCTTGTAGCGGCCTCTAACCTCATCGCGTCGCAATTGCAGCAGTCGCAATTCTTCCTGCTGCATCTGGTCAAGGATGGCAGCGTGCGCCGCCGCATTCTCGTTGTCCGCGCCAGCCAGGTAGATTCTAGCTGCCGCCATTCCAGAAGCGCGATGCTGTCTCTCACTTTCAGTAAGCAGCAGGGTCCGTTTGGCCACCAGCGCCTTGAGTTGCGCCAGCCGGGCTTGCTGCACCGGGTTTTCCCGCGTGAGAATATGGATGTTGAAAATGACATCGTCGGCTTTTTCCAGCGCCAAGTCACGTGCGCTCACCAGCGGTTCGATACCGGACAACAGGTAGCCGCGATGGGCAATCTCTGCCTGATTCAGCTGATCTTTGACCATATCCATCGCCCGCAGCGCTTCAAGGGTGTGAGTTACCCGGCGGCTGGATTCATGTGAGCTGGTATTGGCGTCATAGAGTGCCCAGCTGAGTACAGCGAGCATCAGGGCCGCCGCAGCAAATGCCGCTTGGGCCAAGTACTTCAGAGCAAGGCGTTTCATCGGTAGATGTCCCACCTTGGCTGGCCGCGTTCTGGACGTGGATATCGTCTAACCGGAGAGTATTCGCTGCTCGCCGCAACCTATCGGTTCGGTGGCCCACATTGGGATGCTGCAGACGTCATTGCTCCAAACGGTGGCAGGGACAATTTGGCTCGGCAGAAGGGCTGTCGCTGTCGATCAGCCTGGTCCAGAACGCACGGCAGCCACGTGTTTTCACGCCTCTCGACGTGTTCCGCGGTGCTTGGGAGGTCGAATCGAGGACGTCGGGCCATGCACGCGTGGCACCTGGCGCGCGCCTTCAGTGACTGCGGCTCCCGCTACAGCAGGCCAGACAGTTCCCTTACGCCGAATCGAAAATTGTCCCTGGCGCGAACGGCACTTACCTGACCCGCATGTTTCATGAATTCGCGCGATGATCGGACAGTGTTCGCACAAGGGACTACCGAAGGAGCGGCGTATCGGGCCATACGACCGACTGAGGTAGTTCCTTGCGCGGACAAGAGACAAGCGAGGGCGCGTGAGATTCATGAAGTAGGCGGGTTAGTGGCCGGAAGTGCTGGCTTCCGGCCTGCGCCGGAATGACGATTGTTTGGCGCTTGCGCTCAAGTAAGTGCCATTCGCCGCTGATGCCTTTATCCAACCGCCGCCGGATCGCAACACTGACTGGACATCAACAGACCCATTGGCCCGCCGGGCAAAAAGCGGCGTCGCATCAAGGGCAAACACCGCCATGTCGGCATGACCTTCGGAGCGCCGACAGCGCGCTGTCCGATGCCACGATCCAAAGCGCGCCGAAGCTGACGTACAGCATCAGTTCCCAGAAGATGCCGGGGCGCAGCCATTTCGATCCCGCCTTCGATGTCACTGCGACAGGCCTCAGCGCTTGGCGACTGGGTAAGCGGGACTCTGACTCAGGAACGACCGCCCGGCATGATCTCCATGTCGGTCAACTGCAGGCCGCTGCCGTCGGTCGGTGCCGGTCCGTCCAGGCGCACGCGCAGGGCCAGGTCGGTGCGCGAATCGGCATGCTCCAGTGCCTCGGTGTAGCTGATCTGGGCGCCCGCATAGAGGCGGTAAAGCGCCTCGTCGAAAGTCTGCATGCCGTGTTCCATGCCCTGCTTCATTGCTTCCTTGAGCATGGCGATCTCGCCCTTCTCGATCAGATCCGAGACGTAAGGCGTCGACAGCAGAATCTCCACCGCCGGAACCCGCTTGCGGTCGATGCCGCGCAGCAGGCGCTGGCTGACCACCGCCTTGAGATTGAGCGAAAGGTCGATCAGCAGCTGGTGGCGCGCCGCATCCGGAAAGAAATTGATGATCCGGTCGAGCGTCTGATTGGCGTTGTTGGCGTGCAGGGTCGACAAGCACAGATGGCCGGTCTCGGCGTAGGCGATCGCCGCCTGCATGGTCTCGCGGTCGCGGATCTCGCCGATCATGATCACGTCCGGCGCCTCGCGCATGGCGTTCTTCAGTGCATTGGCGTAACTGAGGGTGTCCAAGCCGACCTCGCGCTGGTCGACGATCGACTGCTTGTGCCGGTGCAGATATTCGATCGGTTCCTCGACGGTGAGGATGTGGCCGGTCTTGTTGCTGTTGCGGTAGTCGATCATCGACGCCAGCGTGGTCGACTTGCCGGAGCCGGTGGAGCCGACCACCAGGATCAGCCCGCGCGGCACCATGATCAGCTGCTGCAGGATCGGCGGCAGGTTGAGCGCCTCCAGCGACGGAATCTGGCTGGTGATGTAGCGCACCGCCAGCGCCACGTTGCCGCGCTGGCGATAGACGTTGATGCGGAAGCGACCCTTGTTCGGCACACCGATGGCGAGATTCATCTCCATCGTCTGCTCGAATTCGCGCTGCTGCTTGTCGGTCATCACCGAGTAGGCCAGCTCGCGCACCACATCGGTACCAAGCTCGGTCTCGCCGATGTGCATGGTCTCGCCATCGATCTTGATGCTGGGCGGGGCGCCGACCGAGAAGAACAGGTCGGACGCCTTGCGGTCCGACATGAGCTGCAGATACTGGGTCAGTGCCATCACCGGGGTCGTCCTGCTGGAGAAGATTGGCAGCCCGGAACGCGAGCCGCGCAACCCCAGCATACGCCGAGTTGCACCGACCGCCCGCGCTGCTACGGGCCTCTCTTGGCCATGACCCAGCCACGCTCTGGACCCGCATCCGGCGGCGCGTCAGCCCTCGCCAGCCACCATCATGCGCCCGACCAGAATCGAACCGCAGCGGATATGCGAGCGCGGATCGATGTCGCAGCCAATCGCCTCGATGCCGAGCAGCATGTCGCGCAGGTTGGCGGCGATGGTCAGCTCATCGACCGGGTAGGCGATCTCGCCGTTTTCGATCCAGAACCCGGCTGCGCCGCGCGAGTAGTCGCCGGTCAGGGTGTTGGCGCCCTGCCCCATCAGTTCGGTCACCAGCAGGCCGCGGCCCATGCCGCGCAGCATTCCGGCCAGATCAAGATCACCGAGGCTGACCTCAAGGTTGTGCACGCCGCCGGCATTGGCGGTGCTGGCCAGACCCAGCTTGCGCGCCGAGTAGCTGCCGAGCAGGTAGCGCTGCAGCACGCCGTCGACGACCAGCGGCTGGTCGCGGGTCGCCACACCCTCGTCGTCAAAGGCCGCCGAACGATGGCCGCGACGCAGGTGTGGCCGCTCGACAAGGTCGATTCCGGCCGGCAGCACGCGCTTGCCGACCGCGTCGAGCAAAAACGACGCGCGCCGATACTGGGCGCCGCCCGACACCGCGCCCAGCAGGCCGCTGAGCAGGGATCGAGCCACTTCGGCAGCGAACAGCACCGGGTAGTCGCTGGTCTTCAGCGAGCGCGGCGCCAGTCGCGCCAGGGTGCGGCGGGCGGCTTCACGACCGATGGCTTCGGCGTCGGCCAGATCCGACGCCGCGCACGCCGCGTCGTACCAGTAGTCGCGCTGCATGGCGTCGCCGCTGCCGCCAATCAGCGAGCAGCTCAGCGAGTGCGAGGTGCTGCGCTCGGCGCCGACAAAACCGTGGCTGTTGGCGTACACCGACAGGCTGCTGCCGGTCGAAACGCTGGCACCTTCGGAGTTGGCGATGCGCGGATCAAAACTGCGGCCGGCGGCTTCGCAAGCCGAAGCCAGCTGCACCGCGCGGTCGGCGTCGATATCCCACGGATGCCACAGGTCGAGCGCCGGGAAGTGGCTCGCCATCCGATCAGGATCGGCCAGACCGGCGCAGTCGTCGGCCTCGGTATGGCGGGCGATGGCGCAGGCCTGCTCGATAGTGGTGGCAATGCTGGCGGGGTCGAAGTCGGCGGTGCTGGCACTGCCCTTGCGTTGACCGAAGTAGACCGTCAGCGACAGGCCGCGATCGCGCCGGTACTGCAGCGTTTCGACCTCATCCAGACGCACGTTGACTTCCAGCCCGCGGTCTTCGCTCAGACCCACCTCGGCCTGCCGCGCGCCCAGCTGGGCGCAGCGCGCCAGCACGTCGGTCGCCATCTCGCTCAGCAGGCCCAGCTGGCGGGTGATTTCGGCCTCGCTGCCGGCGCTGCCGTGGTCGACAGGTGTCGCAGCCTTTGCGGTAGTTGCAGACATCAACGTATCCTCTGCCCGCTATGCGCGGACGTGATGAAGAAACCGGCGAGTTCCTCGCCCCCAGCCGGAGCCAGCGCAAGCGGGACGCCGATGCCATTCTTGAATTGGCCGAACGGCTGGTGGCGCTGACCCCGTCGCAACTGGCCCGCGTGCCGCTCCCCGACAGCCTGGTGGTGGCGGTGGCCGATACCCGCCGGATCAACTCCAATGTCGCGCACAAGCGCCAGCTGCACTATCTGGCCAAGCTGATGCGCCGCGAGGACGACGAGACGCTGGACCCGATCCGCCGCTCGCTGGAGCACGACAGCGCCGAGGCGCGCCGCGAAACGGCGCTCCTGCACCGGCTGGAGGCGCTGCGCGAACGGCTGCTGGCCGAGGGCGACAGCGCCTTTGGCGAACTGGTCGACGCGCATCCCGAGCTGGACCGGCAGCAGCTGCGCCAGCTGATCCGCGCGGCGCGCGAGGAGCGCGTAAGCAACCGCCCGCCGCACGCGTTCCGCGAGATTTTCAAGGTGCTCAAGGCGCTGCCGGCCGCCGAACACGGCGAGTAACCGCCTCACGCGCGCGTTCCGCCCACCGTCATGCTGTCGATTTTCAGGGTTGGCTGACCAACACCGACCGGCACCGACTGGCCCTCCTTGCCGCAGATGCCGACGCCGGCATCCAGCGCCAGATCGTTGCCGACCATCGACACCCGGCTCATTGCCTCGGGGCCATTGCCGATCAGGGTGGCGCCCTTCACCGGCGCAGTGATGCGGCCATCCTCGATCAGGTAGGCCTCGCTGGCCGAGAACACGAACTTGCCGGAGGTGATGTCGACCTGGCCACCGGCGAATCCCGGCGCGTACAGGCCACGCTTGACGCTACGGATGATGTCAGCCGGATCGCTCTCGCCAGCGCGCATGTAGGTGTTGGTCATGCGCGGCATCGGCAGGTGGGCGAAGCTCTCGCGACGCCCGTTGCCGGTCGGTGCGCCGCCCATCAGGCGCGCGTTGTGGGTGTCCTGCATGTAGCCAACGAGGCGGCCGTTTTCGATCAGCACCGTGCATTCGCTGGGGTTGCCCTCATCATCCACGCTGAGTGAGCCGCGGCGACCTGAAAGGGTGCCGTCATCGACAATCGTGCACAGGCTCGACGCGACCATCTCACCCATTCGGCCAGCGTAGGTCGACGTGCCCTTGCGGTTGAAGTCGCCCTCCAGGCCATGACCGACCGCCTCGTGCAGCAGCACGCCCGGCCAGCCCGGCCCAAGCACCACCGGCATGCTGCCGGCCGGCGCATCGACGGCCTCCAGATTGACCCGCGCCTGGCGCAACGCCTCGTCGGCAAAGCCGAACAGGCGCCGCTCGGCGATCAGGGTCGGGTAGTCGAAGCGTCCGCCGCCGCCGGCATAGCCCTGCTCGCGGCGGCCGTTCTTTTCCAGAATGACGCTGATGTTGAAGCGCACCAGCGGCCGGACGTCGGCGGCAAGCACACCGTCCGAGCGCACCACCAGCACCGTATCGAGCACCGCGGCCAGGCTGAGCGTGACCTGCTGCACGTTGGGCTCGGCATCGCGCACGTAGGCGTCGATCTCGCGCAGCAGTCGCACTTTGGTTTCGCTGTCGAGGCTGCCGACCGGATCGAGCGCCGGGTACAGCGGCTCGCGCTGGCGGCGGACAATCGGCGCCGCCGTGCCATCGCTGCCGCTGCGCGCGATCGCCCGCGCCGCGCCTGCCGCCTCCTGCAGCGCCGGCATTCGCAGTTCATCGGAGTAGGCAAAGCCGGTCTTCTCGCCGCTCACGGCGCGCGCACCGACACCCTGCTCGATCGAGTGGCTGCCGGACTTCACGATGCCGTCTTCCATCGACCAGGACTCGTGCCGCGAATGCTGGAAGTACAGATCGGCGTAGTCGACACCCGGCGCCAGCAGGCGCCCGAGCACCGACTGCAGCGAGGCGTCGGTCAGCCCGGAAGGCGTCAACAGGCGGCGCTCGGCCACCGCTAGCAGGGAGTCGGTCACAGGGCGCTGATTCCAGAAGCAGGCAAGCCTGCGAACATGGCGCCGGCGCAGCGGCTTTGCAAGGCCAGCAGGCGGCGGCAGACCCGCGGCCGGGACGCGCGGGCTGCGCTCCGCCCTGCCCGGCCTGCTGTTGGTGGCAGTGATTTTTCTGGGCATTGGTGCCGGCATCTTCACTGCGGAGGGGCGCACGGCGATCGCCGTCGTCGATGCGCTGTTGGTCACGCTACTGGTCTGCCGCGCGCTGCGCGGACGCGGGTTGCTTGACGCAGAAGCGGGCGCCACTCGCCGCACCGGCATCATCCTGCTCATGACTGCCGCCGCCAGCGTATTCGGTTGGCTGCTGGTCTACCTGCAGGTGCCGACGGCCACCTTGGCGGCGCTGCAACGCATCACCAGTGACAGGTTCGCGGTGCTGGCGCTGATCGTGCTGTTGATGCTGGGGCTGGCGGCGCTCGGGTTGCAGCTGCTGCTCGCACTCATCCCGGCCCTGTCGCTCTGGCTACCCGGCGCGCTGCGGCGAACCGCGCCGCTCTGACCACGCCTAGCAGCCTGTCGGACTTAGCCCGCATGCGCCGGGTAGACTCACATCATCATGAGCCCTGCCAAATCAAGGGTCGGCAGACCCGCTGCCAGCCGCCGCCGAGGCAGCGCCGGGACAACGCCGCCGCCAGCGCCAAGCAGCGCGCAGATCGATGAGGCGGCGCTGCTCAAACGCAGCGGCAAGAGCACCATCAACGACGTCGCCCGGCTGGCCGGCGTCTCCAAGAAGACCGTCTCAAGGATCATCAACGACTCGCCGCTGGTGCGCCCGGACACCCGCGACCACGTGCTCGGGCTGATGCAGTTGATGGGCTATGCGCCGGATCCGCAGGCCCGCGGGCTGGCATTCCGGCGCTCGTTTCTGATCGGCATGGTGTACGACAATCCGAGCGCCCACTACATCGTCAATATGCAAAACGGCGCGCTGGACGCGCTGCGCGGTTCCGGCTTCGAGCTGGTGGTGCATCCCTGCGACAGCAAGAGCGAAGGCTATGTCGAGGGCGTCCAGCGCTTCGCGCAGAAGCAGAAGCTGTGGGGCCTGATCCTGATTCCGCGCATATCCGAAGACCAGGCGCTGGCCGAGGCGTTGAAGGAAATCGGCTGCCGTTACGTGCGCATCGCCTCGATTCCGATCGACGAGCCGACCCGCATGCTGCTCACCCACGACCGCCTGGCTGGCGTCGAAGTCGCCAACTATCTGGAGTCGCTAGGCCATCGCCGCTTCGGTCTGATCACCGGGCCGCAGCGCTACCGCTCGTCGATCGAGCGCGGCGGCGGATTTGTCGAGGGGCTGGCGCGCCGCGGGATCGTGCTGCCAGCCGACTGCATTTACGAGGGCAGCTATACCTTCGAATCCGGCGTAGCCGGCGCCGAGCGCCTGCTGCAGCGCAGTCCACGCCCGACCGCCATCTTCGCCTGCAACGACGAAATGGCTGCCGGCGTCTACAAGGCGGCGCTGCGCATGCGGCTGAGCATCCCGGGCAACCTGTCGGTAGCCGGCTACGACGACAGCCCGCTGGCGTCGCAGCTGTGGCCGGCCCTTTCGACCGTTCACCTGCCGATTCGCGATCTGGGCCGGCAGGCCGCCAACATGCTGATGAGCACCGAGCCGCCGCTGCGCGGACCGCGGCAGCCGCAGCCCGTGGCGATCACTCCGCACCTGATCGTGCGCGACTCCTGCCGGCCACCTGACCCGCATGCTTCATGAAGCTCACGCGCCCTCCCGTGACTTCAGGGAGCCTGCGGGCGAAGGACTGATCGACGCGCACCTGCCGCGTGCGTTCGGCGCGCTCAGGAGACCGGTAGCGCGCCCGACCTTTTCTTGAATTCGCGCGATGATCGCGCACGATACTGATCGCACCGGGGACTACTGAAGGAGCGACGCATCGCGCCATGCGGCGGTCAGGAGACCAGCGAGCGCAACCGCGACATTCTGGCGCGCATTCCGGCCGGTCACTGGGGTCGGCCGGCGGATCTGGGCGGTGCGGCGGTGTTTCTGGCCGCGGCAGCGACCAACGAGGTCCATGGCGCGGTACTGCTGCTGGTCGGCGGCTGGCTGGCGCGCTGAGACACCACGCCAACCCGGTCGCAGCAGCGTGCCGCGCGATCAGGGGCCCGGTTCGGTCCGCGCCGGGCCGCGCTCCAGCACCTCCAGCACCGGGGCCGACCACGGACCCTCGACCCGGTACAGGGTCCGGTTGATGTACTTGAACGGCCGCTGCAGCATCGCCTGAGCAACCGCTCCGATCGCCGCACCGGCCGGGCCGCCGGCGATCGCTCCAACCACCGGCAGCACGCTGCCGGTGCGCGGCAGCACCTCCATGGTCTGATCGTAGTCCTTCGCCTTCAGCCCGGTGCGGCCGAGAATCCGGATCTCCGCCGCCGGCGAGTCGATTACCAGGTTCTCGGTCACGGCATTGCCCCCGGAAAAAATGAAGCTGCCGGCGATGCTGTTGAACGCCAGGCCAGCGCGGAAGAAATCGCTGAAATCAAGCGACAGGCGGCGCGGAATCTCGGTCAGTGAAAACAGTCCCAGCAGTCGCCCCGCCCCCGGATTGACCTGCGGCACGCGACCCTCGCCGACATTGATCTCAAGCGTGCCCTCAACCTGCTCCATGGCGAACGCGGCCGGCGGCCCCGGCCAGTCGGCGCGCATCTTGGCGAACGTCTGCCCGCCCTCGATCAGCTCGCTGAAGCCCAGCGCCTGCAGCATCCCGCCGAGCTCGGCGGCGGTGAACTCCAGCTCGAAGCTGGAACGGCTGCGGCCATCCTTGCGGGTCCAGTCACCGCGACCAAACAGCTGCAGCGCGCTGGAGCGACTTTCGAACAGATCGACCCGCATCCCGCTGTCCTGTGGAAAGGTTTCCAGCCGCGTTTCGCCCAGGTTGGCATCGCCCAGGCGCAGCTCCTTGACCCACAGGTGAAAGGCCGGAACATCCGCCGGGTCGATCAGGTCGGTCAGCGCGCTGCCGCCGCGCGGCGCCGGCCAGTGCAGCCGCTGCAGCCGTGCCGTGATGCCGCGCTCGGCGCGCTGCTCGGCCGCCGGGACTTCGATCACGCCATCCAGCGCTGGGCCATCGAAGCGCAGGCGCAGCTCGCCGGGCTGCGGCCGATCCAGCCGCAGCCGCGTTTCCGCGAAGCCACGGTCGAGCAACCCCAGTTCACCGGCAAACAGGTCAACATCAACCACCGTGCCATCGCCGGTAGCGCTGCCCGCCGCCATTGCCGCCCACGCCGATGCGTCGATCACCGGCACCTGTCCGACCACCCGCAGACCCTCGGGCGGGCGCTCGACAGCCGCGGTCTCGCCAAACGCAGCCACGCCGTTGAACCGGGCTTCATCACCGAACACCCCTTGCAGCCGCAGCAATCCGCCCAGGCGCAGATCCAGCGGGCTGGCGCCATCCGCTTGGGACGCCTGCAGACCGACCTCGGCGGTCAGCGGCAGGCGCACGGCGGCCGCCTTGCTGAGCGGCGCCGGGAGGCTGAGCGTGGTTCCGACCAGATCGGACGCAATTCGAAGCGTCGCGGCGCCGGGCACCGTCGGCACCTGCACCTCGATCTGCCATTCGGAGGCGCCATCCATGTAGGGCTTGAGCCAGTTCAATGCTGGCTGCACGTCAAGCAGGGTGTCGGCGTCGATTCTCCCGCGCAGGGAGGTCTCCACCGCATTGGTGGGCGCGGCGGTGTGGCTGCCCAGGGCGACCGAGAAGCGCGCCGGCTGGCCTGAATACAGGACGCTGATGTCTTCCGCATCAAGTCCGCGCTCCGTGAAACGCAGGGTGCCCTCTGCGGCGTCGAGCGCGATTCCCCAGCGCGCGTCGCGCAGGTCCGCCTCCACCAGCTCGGCGCTGCCGCGCATCGCGAACTGGCCGAGGCGCTTGACCAACGGAATGTCGAGCTGCAGGACAACATCGGCCTGACCACCGATCTGGAGCGACTGCAGGCTGTCGCGATACTTGTCCTGCAGCGGGCTACGGCGCAGCAGGTTCAACAGGTCCGGACCGCTGCCGTTGCCGCTGATATCGAGCAGCAGACGCGGATCGCGCAGCGACGCGATGCTGCCATGCGCCCGCTGCACGCGGTTGCCCAGCACTTCGGCCTCCACGTCGACCTCGATACTGCGGTTGAGAAAGACGGCGCGCCCGCCAAGCGCGGTCGCCACCGGCCAATCCGGCCGGTAGCGCAGCGTCACGTCCTCAACCTGCGCCTCAGCCACCAGTCGGCCCTGCTGATCGGCGAACGGCCAGTCGTCGAGATCGCCGTGCAGGAGCACCTGCCCGCTGCCAAGGCGGCCATCAATGAGGCTCTCGTCGAGCCAGGCAACCGCTGTGGCCGGCATCCGATTGCGAATCCAGAAGCGCTTGGCAGCGACAATCGGAGCGTCATGCACCGCGACCCGCAGGTCGGCGCTGGGTCGGCCGCCATCAAATCGCAGCAGGCCCGCGATATCGAACGCGAAGTCCGGGCCGCGAACTGCCAGCTGCCCGGTATCAAGCTGCCAGAAGCCGTCAATCTGCATGGCGCTGAGCTCGCCCAGCAGTGCTGCAGCCAGCGGCTCGCGCAGCGCCGCCGGCCAGTGCACAGTAAAGCCGGGGCTGTCGACGCTCAGCGCAAGCTGCCCTTCCTGCCAGTGGGCAGCCAGGGACAATCCGCTGAAGCCGGGACGCTCGCCGACCGGCTCGCCGGCAAGCTGCTCCACTCGCAGCCGCAGTGCAGTCAGGGCGGATCCGTCGAGCTCGGCGCGCAGCGTTTCGATGCGGCCGCGTAAATCCGCTGCCCGTAGCTGCCCAGACAGCGCAGCAGCGTCCTCGCTGGCTGCCGCCAGAAGCTCCCGCAGCGCGGCCACTTCGAGCCCGCCGGCCTCGATCTGGCGCAACGTGCCGCTCTGCTGCAGCCGCAGCCAAGCACCATTCCCGGCATCGATGCCCAACGTCCAGCCATCGGCGATCCGGGCAAAACGGCCGCTCAGTGGCGGGGGCTCGATCCGAATGGGCCCGGCCGCGGACACCGCCTCGCTCGCGAGCTGCAGGGTCGCCTGCGGCAGCTCGAACTCGCCGCCCGTCACCGCCCCGTCCTCTACCTGCAGCCAGACGTCGGCGCTGGCCGTGCCCGCGGCCAACGACAGTCCGCGCAGTTCAATGCCGCCCAGCCACTGGTCAAGGTCCAGCTGCTCTCCCTTTGCATGGAGTCGGCCGCTGCGCTGCGCCGGATCGAACTCACCGGTAACCCGCAGCGGCGCACCCTGTCCGGCATAGGCGGCCGCAGCAAACTGCAGCTGGCCACGGACGGAACGCAGGCGGGCGTCGAAACGCGGCAACGTCCACTGCTGACCGCTGGGCAGATCGCTCACGGTCAGACTGGCGCGGTCGATGACCAGCTCGCCGAACTGCTCCAGCTGAGCCAGATCAAACGCGGCGCGCGGATCGCTTCCGTGCAGCCGCCAGCGACGGTCGTGGCCGTGTTCGAGCGTCAGCGCCAGGCCGTCAAGCTGGATCGACGCCAGCGGCTGGCCCGGCAGCAGGCCAAGATAAAGATCGAGTTGCAGCGCCGCGCGACCAACGTGGATGCGCTCGTCGCCGCTGCCGATGCTCAGTCCGTCGAGGTCAAAGCGCGGCCCGCGCCGATCCCAGCGCGCCTGCAGGGCCGTCACCTGCACCGGCCGGCCGGCCCGATCGCTCAGCCAGTCCGCCACCGCCTGCGGCTCGCGCGCCAGCAGCGGCAGCAACTGGCTCAGCGTGGCGACCGCCAGGCCGGCCACAATGACCAGCGCGGCCGCGCCATAGCCCAGCAGGCGTCGCAGTCGCGGCAGCCGGCGACGGCCGGGTCGAGCGCTGCTCATCCGGTCAGAATCTCAGAGCAGCACAACGTCGTACTGCTCCTGCTGATACTGCTCGTCGGCCTGCAGCCGGATTGACTTGCCGATGAACTCTTCCAGCTCGGCAACGGCGGCCGACTCCTCGTCAAGAATCTTGGCGACAACTTTGGGCGACGCCAGCACCAGCAGCTTCTCGGCCTCGAACTGGCGCACGGCGCGCGTGATCTCGCGAAAGATTTCGTAGCAGATCGTCTCGGTTGACTTGACCGTGCCACGACCAGCGCACTGCGCGCAGGGCTCGCAGAGCTGCCGCTCGAGACTCTCGATGGTCCGCTTGCGGGTCATTTCCACCAGCCCCAGCGGCGAAAAGTCATACACCGTGGTCTTGGCGTGGTCGCGCGCCAGCGCCTTCTCAAGCTGCCGCAGCACCTGCCGACGGTGCTCGGCGTCCGTCATGTCGATGAAGTCGATGATGATGATGCCACCCAGGTTGCGCAGCCGCAGCTGACGAGCTACCGTCTGCGCCGCTTCAAGATTGGTCCGGTACACCGTGTCTTCGAGATTGCGATGACCGAGGAAGGCGCCGGTGTTGACGTCGACGGTCGTCATCGCCTCGGTCTGGTCGATGACGATCGAGCCGCCGGACTTGAGCGGCACGTCACGCTGCAGCGCACGCTGGATTTCGTCTTCGACGCCGAACAGGTCGAAGATCGGCCGTTCACCGGGGTAATGTTCCAGCCGCTCGACCAACTCCGGCATGAACCGGGTAACGAACTGGCACAGCCGCTCCCAGGTTTCGCGCGAATCGACCCGCACTTTTTCCACCTCATGGCGCATCAGATCGCGCATGGCGCGCAGCGGCAGGGACAGATCCTCGTAGACACAGGCGCCAACCGGTGCCGTCCTGATCGACTCCTGTATAGCGTCCCAGGCCTTCCCGAGGTAGGCAATATCCTCGACCAGCGAGGCGCCCGACTGACCCTCGGCGTTGGTCCGCACGATGTAGCCCAGGGCGTTGCCATCCAAGGCCGCAGCCAGCACGCCCTTCAGGCGCGCCCGCTCGGACTCGTCCTCAATCCGCGCCGATACGCCGTGCACCCTGGCGTACGGCAGCAGCACCAGAAAGCGCGACGGGATGCTGAGCTCGGTTGTCAGCCGCGCGCCCTTGCTGCCGATCGGGTCCTTTACCACCTGCACGATGACTTCCTGTCCATCGCGCACCAGCTCGTGGATCGGTGGGGTCGGTGATGGCGCCGAAGGCGCAAGCTCCGCCGTCTCGCCGGAGACGGCCGGAAGGCTGCGGATGATGTCGGAGGCATGCAGGAATGCGGCGCGCTGCAGGCCAACATCGACAAACGCCGCCTGCATGCCGGGCATCACCCGCAGCACGCGCCCCTTGTAGATGTTGCCGACATAGCCGCGCCGGGACGCCCGCTCAAGCTGGACCTCCTGGAGCATGCCGTTTTCCACCACCGCTACGCGGGTCTCGCGCGGAGTCACATTGATCAGGATTTCTTCGGACACGGGGGGCGTTCATTTCAAGGAAGAATCGGTGGTTGACCGGTCGCCGCGCCATGCTCACGCAGCAGCTGCGCGGTCTCGAACAGCGGCAGACCCATGACGCCGGAGTAACTGCCGGACAGATGCGCTATGAATGTCGCAGCATGGCCCTGAATGGCATACCCTCCGGCCTTGCCGAGCGGCTCGCCGGTGGCAACGTAGGCGCCAATTCGCGCCGCATCCAGCACGTCGAAGCGAACGTCGGAAACCTGCAGCTGCAGCGCTGCCCTGCCGACACCCAGCAGGCACACGGCCGAGAGCACGCGATGACAGCGGCCCGAAAGCCGCGCCAGCATGCGCGCCGCGTCCGCCGCATCGACCGGCTTGCCGAACACTTCGTCATCGAGCACCACCTCGGTGTCAGCGCCAAGCACCAGCGCGCCCGGCACGCCCTCAACCTGCAGCAATCCGGCAGCGGCCTTGGCGTGCGCCACGCGCCGCACATAGTCCTCCGGTGTCTCGCCCGGCGCGCGCAGCTCCGGCACGTCGGCCGCAAGCACGGCAAAGCGCACGCCGCACTGCTGCAACAGCTGGGCGCGGCGCGGTGATTGTGAGGCGAGGTAAAGCATCCGCCAAGCTTAGCAGCGCCGCTGCGGCAGGCGTTCCGAACCCGCTGCCGTCGAATTGCATAGCGCCAAGCCATCGCCCATTTGCGCCCGCCGTCGGCGCGCGTGCAGGTTCGCTACAACAGCGTTCCGACAGACGCTCGGTTGCTATAGGCGCGCCACAGCCGAGCGGTTACCGGTCAACGCCACTCAATTGGCATGGAGTTTCCCGATGCAGCAACGTCCATCGGTCGTACGCTACCGCTCGGCAAGCATTGCCATTCACTGGCTGATGCTGGCGCTGCTAGCCCGCATGTTTCATGAATTCGCGCGATGATCGCGCAGGATAGTGTTCGCGCAAGGAATTTTCCGAAGGAACGTCGTATCGGGCCATACCACCGACTGAGGAAAATCCCTTGCGCGGACAAGAGACAAGCGAGAGCGTGTGAGATTCATGAAACATGCGGGCTAGTGGCCGTGTATGCCTGCATCAGGCGGCGCGAGCTCGCGCCGAGCGGCAGCGAGCTGCGCAGCGGGCTGCGGACCTGGCACGGGATGCTTGGACTCAGCGTCTTCGTGCTGGTCTGGAAATGGCGGCGCGCTGGCGAGGCGGGTCGTCTGCACGCAGCGGCGGCGCTATTCCACCACTTCGTGCTGAAGGACGCGACGCTGCGTCGGATGCTGCCCTGAGCAACGACGATGCCGCACGCTGAACGCCATCGCTCGGATCGCATCGGCTGGCTGCGCGCCGCCGTGATGGGCGCCAACGATGGCATCGTCTCGACCGCCAGCCTGGTGCTGGGCGTGGCCGCCGCCGGCGGTGGTCAGCAGGCGATTATGGTTGCGGGCGTTGCCGGGCTGGTGGCGGGCGCGATGTCGATGGCCGCCGGCGAGTACGTGTCGGTCAGTTCGCAGGCCGACACGGAGTGCGCCGACCTGGCGCGGGAACGCCGGGAGCTTGCCGCCAACCCCGGGTCGGAGTTGGCCGAGCTTGCCGCCATCTATGCCGGTCGCGGCGTGCCGGCCGAGCTGGCAGAACAGGTCGCCGCAGCACTGATGTCCCATGACGCGCTCGGCGCACACGCCCGCGACGAGCTCGGCATCGTCGAGCAGCAGCGCGCTCGCCCGATCCAGGCGGCGCTTGCGTCAGCGGCAACGTTCGCCGCCGGCGCCGCCTTGCCGCTGCTCGTCGCCGCCAGTGCGCCACCGGCTGCGCTGAGCCTGCTGGTGATTGCCAGCTCGCTGCTGCTGCTGGCCGCACTGGGCGGGCTGGCAGCCCGCGCCGGCGGCGCCTCGATGCGGGTGGGAGTGGTGCGGGTGGCCTCCTGGGGCGCGCTGGCGATGGCGATTACCTACGCCGTCGGCGCCCTGTTCGGCGCCGTTGTCTGACCGGAACAGGCATTCGATTCACGTCCGGCGGTGCGATTGCGGCCTTCGCCCTTGGCCCGATAGAGCGCCCGATCCGCCGCCTCGATCCGCCGCCTCGATCCATTCCCGACGCACGCCCACCGGGTTGCGTGACTGCGTACTCATTACGTCGGGAGCGATGACCGCCTGTCTTGATCGCCTGCAGAACAACGGCCTGATCGCGCGCGTCGCCGACCCCAATGATCGTTGCTCCAGCGCCGCGCAGCTGACGACCGAAGGCCGCAAGCTGATCGACAAGGCGATCACGGTTCGCTTCGAGGAAGCCGCGGAAGCCATCTCCGTCCTGTCTGCCGCAGAGCGCACGCAGCTTGCAGCCCTGCTCAGGAAACTCGGGATGGGTCTGGAACGCTGAGCGATGCTGGTGAATCGTTCGGCGGATGACGCACGCGGGCACAGCGTCACACCGACTTCGCCTATTCGTCGCCGTCGGCAAGTGCGCCACAGCGCCACAGCGCAGCCTACCCGGCAGCCTTGGCGTCCCGGCTCGCGTCCTGCTCGATTTCCGCATGCACCTCGGGGAACACCTTTGATCCAAGGAAATACAGCAGCCATGCCGAACCCGCAACGATGGCGGCGTTCTGCGTGCCGTAGGCGCTGATCAGCTTGAGCGGCCACATGAAGGCGTCGATGGAGTTCATCAGCGACTGCACGCTGAAGCCGATCATCCAGTCCTGAAAGATCGCACGAGCCTGCGCGCGGGTTGCTTCCAGACCAGCCAGGCCGTCGATCAGATCATGCAGTTCGAGCTGCAGGAAGCGGGACAGCGTCATCGCACCGTAGAAGCCGACCCCATTGCTGACCACCGCCGCGCGCAGACGGCGCTGCAGCGCGCCGCCGCGTGCCGCGAAGGAAGATCGCTGGAGCGCGATGAGCGCCGCGTAAATCAGCAGAAAGCAGCCGACAAAAGCGCTGAGACCCGTTGGTGGCAGCCCGCTGAATACCGAAGCGGCGACCAGTATGCTGCCCACGACGACCAATGCCAGCGTGATCCAGTGCCACTCTTCGCGAACGCCGTCGATCAGCTGCTGCGGCAACGCTGCCGACCACTGCCCGGATGGCCGCTGTCCTTCCATTCTGCGCTCCCCAGTGCACAACCACGCCACCGTGGACGAACAGGTTAGCGCGGCGTGACAGGCGCCGCTGCAGCGCGGCGTTGGCCGGAGGGCAGGTGAATTCCATCATCGGACCGCGCAGGCCATGCGCGCCGGACTGCGGCATACTCCGCCCATGGCAATGCGCACGCTTTTCGCATGGATCCTGCTTCTGCACGCGCCGATCCTCAGCGCCCAGATCCTGACCGCGCAGGCGCATTTCCCGTCGGAGCCCGCAGCGGTACGTGCACTGCGCGTCACCAATGAGCAGGCGGGCGGCGAACTGCGCGAGGCGGCCACTGCGCTGCGCAATGCGTCGCCTGACCCGACCACCCGCGCCTGGGCGACGCTGGCGCTGGTGGAGATCGAGCACGAGCTCGAACAGGAGGACGCCGCCTCCGCGCTTATCGAGGAGCTCGACCAGAGCAGCGTCGCGCTCACCTCCCCGACCTGCGCTTCGCCACACTGACAGTGAAGGCGGTGGTCGATACCCACCGCAACCGTCTGGAGCCGGCCCAGCAGACCCTGCTGAAAATGCGCGAGGCGCTGCTGACCACCCTCAACGCGGACTGGCAGACGCTGCTGCTGCACAACGAGGGTGTGCTTTAGTTCAAGCGGGGCCACTTCGATGAGGCACTTGTCTCGTTCACGGCGGCCGCCGAGGTGCGCCGGGCGGCTGGCAAGGCCGCAACCGCGTACAGCTGGCCAGCCCCAACCCGGTCGACGATCTGAGCCTGCGAACCCGCGCCAGCGATCTCGGCGCTGAGCAGCCGCGCGACTGAGTCACCTCCTCACCGCGCCAACGCGGCGCGCCTGCGACAATACGGCGTCATTCCCGTGCCGCCAACGCCACGCATGCCCGACCTGCTCCCGCCGCCCGGCACGCCACAGCCCTGGCGCCACAGCACCTGCAGCGAACCAACCCCGCTGCCGCCGGTGGACCTGACCGCGTTCGCCGCCGATATCGATGCGCTGCGGGCTGACCTGGTCGCCGACCTCGGGCCCGCCGACCTTGTCCATCTGCGCCGCATGGAGCGCTGGGGGCGGGCGTGCAGCGGGCTCGGCTACGCCACCGCGTGGATCGCCCCCAATCCCGTGAGCGCCGTGCTCATGGGCCTGGGCAACTCGGCGCGCTGGACCATGATCACCCATCACGTCATGCACCGTGGCTATGACCGCGTGCCGGGCACCCCAGAGCGGCTGCGCAGTTCGCGCTACGCGCGCGGCTGGCGGCGCTTTCTGGACTGGCCCGACTGGATCCATCCGGCCGCCTGGGCACACGAGCACAACCGGCTGCATCACTTCCACACCGGCGAAGTGGATGATCCGGACCTGGTCGAGCACAACAGCTGGCTGATTCGTCTGCGCGCGGTGCCTCAGCCATTCAAGTGGCTGCTGATCGGGCTTCTGATGGCGACCTGGAAGCTGAGCTACTACGCACCCAACACGTTCTGGGCCTGGCGCCAGCACCTGCAGGCCGGCGCGGCCGCGCGCAGCAGCACACCGAATCCCGCGCCGCCGGGACCCGGCAGCGCGTGGCGCCTGCTGTATCCGGGCGAGCGACTCCTGCTGCCAATCACCCCGCGTGCGCTGCACTTCTGGCTGCGCTGTGTGCTGCCCTACGCCGCACTGCGCTTCGGGTTGATCCCGGCGTTGTTTCTGCCTCTTGGTACCTGGGCCTGGGCGGCGGTGTTGATCAACAGCCTGCTGGCCGAGCTGGTCGCCAACGTGCACGCGTTTGTCATCATCGTGCCCAACCACGCTGGCGACGACGTCTACCGGTTTGACGACCGCTTCCGTGGCCGCGGCGAGTTCTACCTGCGGCAGGTGGTGGGTTCGGTCAACTATCCCGGCGGCAGCGATCTGCGCGACTTTCTGCAGGGCTACCTCAATTACCAGATCGAGCATCACGTGTGGCCCGACCTGCCGATGCTGAAGTACCGCCAGGCCGCGCCGCGGCTGCAGGCGATCTGCCAACGCCACGGCGTGCCCTATATTGAGGACAGCGTGTTCCGCCGCTTCGGCAAGCTGTGGGCGATCATGACCGGTGACGCCAGCATGCGGCGCGCAGCGCCGAGCCGAACGGAGCCAACCCAGCCCGCCGTCGCCTAGCAGCCTGTCGGACTTAGGTCGGCCGGGCTGCTGAAGATTGCGCAGTGCGCTGAGCCGTTCGCGCACCCAAGGCGTGGTCCGGGAACGCTGCGGCTTGGGAGCATCCGGGCTGGGTTTGCGTCATGCCCGCACGGTGGGCGATTGAGGCGGGTGGCCGCTGCGTGATCTCCGGCGCGAAGACCGGTGAGCGTCACTCACGCTGCGGCTTGGCGCGGCAGGGCGCGCGCTGGGTCGCGCGGTGCTGACCCCGGCGCTGCGCGGCTGCGAGTCGCGCGGCCAGTCGATGCGCCCGTGTGATCGGATCTACTGACCGAGTTCGGTGCGCATCCATGAATCCAGCATGCGCTTCTCGTAGGCTAGCGCGTCACTTTGGCGACGGGTCGTTCCATCCAGAAAGCCCAGATCGCGCAGCTTGACCTCACCCGACTTGAGCTCGCTGCCCTGCGCGTCACGCAGGCTGTAGCTGAAGGTCAACCGGGGCGGGTAGACGCGGGAAACGATCCGCACATCGCGCCACTGCAGATCGGCGCCAGGCTCGGTGTCACCTGCCAAATCGATGTCGGTGAACTGCACCGAGAGGGTCTGTCCGGGCGTCAGAAATGCCGGCGCTTCGCGCTCCAGATATTGGCGCACCCCTTTGAGATTGGTGTTGCGCTCAACGTCCAGGCGCATGCGTTGATCCTGCACGTCGGTGAATTTTTCCGGGTTGAGGAACTCGACGGTCACCGGCGACGCGCTGACCGCTCCAGCGATCAAGGGCAGTGACAGAAGGGCGGTCAGACCGGCCATCGTGAGTGTGGTGCGCATGACGCTGTACTCCGAAAGGTGGCGCTCGCTGATTGTGGCAGAGCGCCGCCACTCTGCGCCGATGGAACACTTAACCGCCCTTGACCATTCAGATCGGCTTCAAGTTGCTGACTGGAAACGAAGGCGCGGCTCAGACGGCTCGGCAAGCGGCGGCCTACTCGCGCCCAGGAAATCGCGGCGGGTCCGAAAGAGGGGCAATCGCCACCGGACCGCGCCGCCAGGGTGCGGTCGACGCCGCCGAGTGGATGGCATGGGTCTGAACGGTTCCCACGCGGCCACCGGCGAAGGTCAGCTGCACGGTTCCGCCGTCGGCCACCTGCGGCGCAGCGAACGCACAGTCCGGGCAGCTGCCGCGGAAGCTCTGCATGTCCAGATTGATTTCGTTCTGGTTGCTGCCCACGCCCAGCACCCAGCGCGGCTGGTTGGCCGCGTCGTAGAAGTACAGCCCGGCGCTGAACAGGTCGCCGGCGGTGTACAGCGCCAGGCCCCAGCCGGGCTCGGCGGGATCAAACCAGACGCCGCTGCGCTCCGGCGCCGCGGGAGCAGCGTTCTCGAACAGGGTCTGCATGGGTTCGCTGCCAGTGCGGTTGCCAAGCTGCCAGGCGAACTGCGCCCGCTTGGCGGTGGCGAAATCCATCCGCAGCTCACCGACCACGCTGGCATCGGCCGCGCCGCGCTGCGGGTTCCACACATAACGACTGAGTTCCGCGCGCCACGGATTGCTGAACGGTGCGACGGCCAGATACCAGCTGGGCTCACCGGCGTCGTCGTAGGTGTACCAGGTCACCGCCAGCGCATCACCGACCCGCTCGACATTCAGACCGTGCCCGCTGCGGTCGGGGTTGAACCACAGGCCGGTAGCGGGTCGCAGGCCGGTCGAGAGAGCGTCGGCGGGACTGGATCCCTGTTGGATTTCGACCCGGTTGCCGATGCCATCGCCATCGCGGTCGATAGCCAGCCGCCGGCCCAGTCCGGCCGGCACGGCGGTCCAGGTCTGGCGCGCTTCGTTGGTGGCCCGGCCGCGCAGCTCGCCGGTCTGCAGCGGCGCGCTGCCGTCATCGCTGAGCATCCGGTCGAGCGCTGCGTCGAACACGTAGCTGGTCTGGCTGGCGCTGACAATCAGGTCGATCTTGCGGTCGCGGGCGAGATTGATCAGCGTTTGAAACGACGCGGGGGTGTCACCGAAGCCAAGGGTGAACTGATGGCCGACCGCCGCGTGCGTATCGAGCGACGGCGGCGCTGCCGGTCCCGGCGGTGGCGTGCCGATCAGCGGCGCAGGAAACTCCGAGCCGGAGAACGCCATCATCAGCGCCACCAGGTCGGCCACTTCCTGATCTGATCGGACGTTGAACAGCCGCGCCGACAGGAAGCGCGCAATCGAGTCGACCGAGCCGTCGTGCAGAAAGCCGAAGCCGGCGTTGTTCTCCAGCTGGCTGACTTCAAAACCGACCTTCTCGTACTGGTTGCGCAGCTGCGGCACCTTGATCGAGATGTTGGTCGAGCCATCGACGCTGACGATGCCCAGGCGGTTCTCGCCCAGCGGGCCGTGGGCGCGCACGCTGCCGCCGGTCGGCAGCCCCAGCTGCGGCAGCAGCAGCGGGCCGTTGTGAGCCATCCCGGTCGGCAGGGTGTGGCAGCTCACGCACTGGAACGGCGGATCGAGAAAGCCGGTGGTGTAGAGCTGCAGGCCGCGCACCGCATTGCCCACGCCGAGCGGCTGGCCGGCCATGGCAAAGCGGCCGCTGGTGAACTGGCCGTCCAGGCTCAGCGCCTCGGGCAGCCGGTTGTCCAGCGTCCGAAACGGATTGGGCGGAAAGGTGACGGTGGCCAGAAAATCCTCGAACGCCTGCATCTCATCGGCGGTCAGCAGCCGATGGTTGCCCAGCAGCCCCTCGAAGGCCGGATTGAAAGCCTCGATGCCCTCGCGGTCGCCGCGCCAGTGGTGCGGCTCGTGACCGATGATGTCCTGCAGCGTCTGGGTCGTCATCGGACCCTTCATGGCGTGGAAATCCTCGCAGCGCCGGATCAGCGTGGTCAGGCAGTTCTGCTCAAAACGCTGTGGCGGCAGCGAAGGGTCGCCGAGATCCCAGGCCAGCCGGTCCATGCGCGCATCGACGTGACAGGACCCGCAGGCCGCTTGACCCAGGCCAGAGGTGAGCTGGGTGTCGTACAGCAGCGGCCGCCCGGCGCGGATCGCCTGCGGCAGTGGATTGAACGCCTGCAGCCGGTCGCGCTCGGCCGCTTCGATGATGTCGATGGTCGATAGCGATGCCTCGAAGTGATTCCAGACGTACAGGCGCCCGCGCGCCTCATCCAGCGCCAGACCGACCGGCCCCTCGCCCACCTTGATCGGTTCGCCGACCCGCTGACCGTTCGCATCGATCACGATCACATTGTTGGAACCCATGCCTGCAACCCAGCCCTGCTGACCATCGCCGCGCCAGACCACGGCGCGCGGGTCGCCAATTGAGGCCAAGCGCTGCGCCGGAGGCAGCGTCTTGAGCGCGTAGTCGAGCTGCGGATTGAGGTCACCGATGCGCGCCGCGCTGCCCGGTGCCGGGTCGACCAGCGCCAGCTGCGCGCGCACGAAACGACTGTTGACCTTGGGCTCAAAGCGCACTTCGTTGATCGCCTCGGTGCCCACCACCGACAGCGCGCCGCTGGCCGGATTCACCGCCAGCGCCATCACCATGTTCATCAGCCCGCTGACATAGCGCACCTCGAGCGTGCCGGCGTTGATCAGCGCGACATCGCGGTCCGGCAGGTCCCAGCCCGGTCGACGACCCGACAGCGCCGCGTCTTCACCGCTGACGAATCGGGTCCAGTCGGCACCGTTGTCGTCGCGCCAGCGGCCGGCGCCATCCTTGCGCACGATCAGGCCGACCCGTGGCGGGGTGGCGCTGGGGTCGCGCGGCGGATCGAATACGCTGCCGGCGTTGGGCGGCGGGTTCACGCCGCCATACGGCCCGCGCGGATCGCTGACCACGTTCGGCAGGCCGTTGGCCGCGCTCTCCAGGCCGCCGCCAAGCACGGTGGTCGCATTGCCGGACTCGAAAATCGCGACGTACACGCTGGCGCCGTCGGCGCTCACCGCCAGCGCGCGCGGGTCCTCGCCGTTGATCGCAATCCGCTGCGGCGCCGCCGGGTTCTGAGCATCAAACACCAGCACCCGGTTGGCCTGCGAACAGCTGACAAACGCCTTGCCCTGGGCAAACACCACGTCGAACGGCTCATCGTCGGTGGCCAGGGTGGCCCGAACCTGCCGCGCATGAACGTCGACGATGCTGACCGAATCGGAGATGTGGTTGACCACCCACAGCTCGCCGTCGGTGCGAAACTTGACCGCCACCGGATCAACACCCACCAGCACACTGCCGACGGCAATCGGTTCGCCGCTGCTGACATCGAACAGCTGCACCCGCTGGTCGGCGGTGTGCGCGACCGCCAGCATGCGGCCGTCCGGACTAAGATCAAGGGCGCGGACCGGGTGGTTCTCCCAGTTGACGAACGGCAGCTCGGCCGCCGCCGGACCAGCGCCAACGAAAAGCAGGGTCGCAAGCAGCAGTCTGAGCATGAGCGGCGTTCCGGACGCGGCGGCGATTAAGGCCGCTATCGTAATCCGATTGGCAGCAGCAATCCTGCCGCCCGCGGACGGCCGGTCCCGGTGCAGCACCCATCGCGTGCCTCAGCCGCCCCGGTGATAGGGATGATTGGCGAGTTGGCTGGCGGCGCGATAGAGCTGCTCGGCGACCACGATGCGGACCAGCGGGTGCGGCAGGGTTAGCGGGCCGAGCGACCAGCGCTCGTCGGCGCGCGCCAGCACGGCGGGGTCAAACCCTTCCGGACCGCCGATCAGGAAGGCGAGGTCCTGGCCCTGCATGCGCCAGTGCTGCAGCCGGTCGGCCAGCGCTTCCGAGGTCCAGCTGCGACCGGTCACCTCCAGCGCCACCACCAGGCTGCTGCGCGGGATGGCGGCCAGCAGCCGCTGACCTTCCTCGCCGCGGGCGCGCTCGGCATCGCGCGACTTGCCGCGCAGACCGGGCGCAATCTCGACCAGCTCCAGCGGCAGCCAGTGCGACAGCCGCTTGGCGTACTCGGCGCAGCCCTCAGTCACCCACCCGGGCATTCCCGTGCCCACCGCCAGCAGTCGCGCTTTCATCGCGGCGACCGCCGGCGAGAATCAGCTGGCGGCGGACGCGCCGGCTGCAGGGATCGCGTCGGTGCCCGGCGCCTGGTCACCGACCGTCCACAGCCGCTCCAGCGCATAAAACTCGCGCACGCGCGGCAGCATGACGTGGACGACCACATCGCCCAGGTCGACCAGCACCCACTCGGCCTCGCGCTCGCCCTCGACCCCGATCGGCGGACAGCCGATCTGCTTGGCCTGCCGGGCGACTTCGTCGGCGATGGACCGGACGTGGCGGCTGGAGGTGCCGGAGGCGACCACCATCCAATCGGTGACGCTGGTCTTGCCGCGGACGTCGATCTCGCTGACGTCTTTCGCCTTGATGTCCTCAAGCGCTGCCTGCACAACCTTGCGCAATGCATCCGGCGCGACGGTGGGAGACGCCGGAAGGCGGTCGGGTACTGCGCTACGGGTGGTCAAGCGGGGGCAACCTCGTGATGTGGGAAGGACGTTGTGGTCTGCGCACCGGCGGCTCGCGCGCGCCGGCGGACCCAGTATAGGGCAATCAATTTCTGGTCCAAGCCGTCGGGTTCAGGTAAGGCGAACCCTGCCGCAGCCGTTGGCGCACCGACGCGGGCAGGTCGGCCTGCTCCAGCAGGCCCTTGGCAAGTGCCTCCCGGCTGGCCGTGGAGCTGGCGTCCGAGAGCGCGTCCGGCAGCGCATAGCCGCGACCGGCCGGGCACTCCAGCAGGGCGCCTGCCGTGGTCTGGAACGACCACGCCGCCTCGACGGTAGCGCCCGGCGACGGCGCGCCGCCAGGACGCGGCACCAGCACCAGATGGGCCAGCGCCGGCAGCTCCGTCCAGCGCTGCCAGCTCGGCAGACCACGGGCGGCATCCAGCCCCAGCAGCAGCGCCAGCGGCGTGGCCTGACCGTACTCGGCGCGCAGATCGGTCAGCGTATCCGCCATGTACGAAGGCCCCGGACGGCGCACTTCGCGCTCATCGAGCACAAAGCGCGGATCGCCAGCGAATGCCAGCTGCAGCAGCTCTGAGCGCAGCGCGCCCGACGCGACCGGCGCGCCGCGGTGCGGCGGGTCGCCGCACGGAATCAGCAATACGCGGTCGGCATCGACAGCGTCCGCCGCCGCTCGGGCTACCGCCACATGACCGCAATGCACCGGATCAAAGGTGCCGCCATATACCAGCAGCAGGCCTGCCATTGCGTTCAGCCTGGCAGCAGGCGCAGGGCCGCGCGCGAGTCCGCAACTGCCACCAGCAGGCGCTCCAGACCCAGCCAGGCGTCCCCATCGGCGCGGCCCTTGGCCATCCGCTCGACCCGGCCGCATTCGGCCGCCAACCGCGCGGCCAGCGTCGGGTTGACCCGCGCCAGCGCGCGCCGGAAGGCCGGCTGGCGCGAATCCCAGATGCCGCACTGGGCCATGCTTTGGCTCAGATTGCCGCCGCGCTCGGCGACCTCAGCCAGTCGCGCCAGCGCCTGCAGCTGACCGGCCAGCCAGGGCAGCAGCCCGGCCACCTGCTCGCCTTCGCCACGCAGGCCCTCAACGATGCGCAGCGCGCGTCCGGCATCGCCGGCGATGGCCGCCTCCACCATGCCGAATACGTCGAAACGGGCCATATCGGCGACCAGCGCCTCGAGCCGCGGCGCGTCAATCCGCTCGCCGCCGGCCAACAGCGCCAGCTTGTCGATCTCCTGCGCAGCTGCCAGCAGATTGCCCTCGACCCGGGCGCTCAACAGCGCCACCGCATCGGTGGCGGCATCGACACCGCGCAGCTTCAAGCGGCGGGCAATCCAGCCGCCGAGCTCATTCGGCTTGAGCGGCCAGACCGGCAGCAGCACGCCACAGCCCTCCACCGCGCGCGTCCACGCGCCCTCATGCTTGCGACTCCACTCGCCGCCGACGATCAGCAGCAGCAGATCGGGCGGCGGATTGGCGCAGTAGTCCTCGATCAGCTTGCCGCCCTCCTTGCCCGGCTTGCAGGTGGGCAGGCGCAGCTCGACCACCCGCCGCGCGGAGAACAGCGACATCGACGCCAGGCTGCCCTGCACCAGACTCCAGTCGAAGCCAGCCTCGACATCGAACACTTCACGCTCGGCATATCGCAGCGCGCGGGCGCGTCCGCGCAGCGCATCGGCAGCCTCGATCCGCAGCAGATCCTCGGCGCCGGCAATCAGATACACCGGCGCCAGCGACTCGCCCTGCAGGTGACGCTCGAACTGGGCGCCGTTGAGCGACATCAGCGGCTTAACGCCAGCCCGCGGTCAACGCGGTCGCGCGTTCGCTGCCCATGCTGCTCGGCAGGCACCCGGTGCGGCCGGCAGATTCGTTCAACCAGCATGCCGACAATCCGTTGTTTGCCCTGATTTACGCCCAGTGCTGCAGCGCTGGCCATCGCGCCCGATCTCAATGCAGTGCGGCCTCGATCCGGCGCAGGATGGCGGCCACCATGTCGCGCTCCATTTCGGCGCGCACCAGCTCCTCTTCGCCGGGGCTGCCCAGCGCGGCAGCTGAATCGAAGCTGTAAATGCGCTCGAGTTCGACCACCTGCAGCGGCACCCGCACCGATCCGGCGGCGTCGATCAGTTCGATCTCCACCCGATAGACCAAGGCAAATTCCTGCACGCGACCGCTGTCGCCGACGCTCAGCGGCCGCTGCACCAGACTGGCGCTGGGCAGACGCAGGCGCGCCGCGCCTGCGGCGGGGCTGTCGGCGGCCACCGTCATTGCACCGGATCGGCGCAGGGCGACCTCCAGATCCCGGTTAAGCCCGGCATCGGGATCGACCGCTTCGATCCGGATCCGCGACAGCTCGCTCGGCAGCAGGAGCGCCTGGCGCAGCTGGAAGCCACAGCCGGACAGGCCACCGATCAGCACCAGCCCAAGCAGAGCAATGAGCAGGCGGAGCATCTCAGTTGGCCACGATGTTGACGATCTTGCCGGGCACCACGATTACCTTGCGCACGCTCACTCCTTCGATGAACCTCTGCACCATCGGCTGCGCCAGGGCCAGCGTTTCGATGGCGTCGCGAGTGGCCTCAACCGCGACCTCGATCTGCCCGCGCAACTTGCCATTGACCTGCACTGCCAGCGTCAGCGCATCGCGCTGCAGCGCCGCGGGGTCCGCCTTCGGGAACGGCAGATTCTCGATCAGCGTCTCACGGTGGCCCAGCGCCTGCCACAGACCATGGCACAGATGCGGCACGATCGGGTTGAGCATCAGCGCAATGGCCTGCCAGGCCTCGTGGGCCAGCGCCCGCGCCTGCGGATTCTGGTCATCAGACGCCTTCATCAGCGCGTTGACCAGCTCCATCACCGCCGCAATCGCGGTGTTGAAGGTATAGCGCCGCGCGTAGTCGTCGCCAACCTTGTCGATTGTCTCATGCAGCTTGCGCCGCAGCGCCTTCTGTTCGGCACTCAGCGCCGCCGGGTCCAGCGCCGGCACCGCGCCCCCCGCAACATGCTTGCGAACCTGGTTCCAGAGCCGCCGCAGGAAGCGCGACATGCCCTCAACCCCGGCCTCGCTCCAGTCCAGGCTTTGCTCGGGCGGGGCGGCAAACATCGAGAACAGACGCACGGTGTCGGCGCCATAGCGGTCCACCATCAGCTGCGGATCGACGCCGTTGTTCTTCGACTTGGCCATCTTCTCGTTGCCACCGATGTGCACCGGCTGGCCGTCGCGGTTCAGCGTCGCACCGATGATGCGACCCTTGTCGTCGCGCTCGACGGTGACATCGGCCGGGTTGATCCAATCCTTGCCGCCGCCTTCCGCGTCGCGGTAATAGGTCTCGGCGATCACCATGCCCTGACACAGCAGGTTGGTCGCCGGCTCGTTCGCGCTGACCAGGCCCACATCGCGCATCAGCTTGTGGAAGAAGCGGAAGTACAGCAGATGCAGGATGGCGTGCTCGATGCCGCCGATGTACTGGTCGACCGGCAGCCAGTAGTTGGCGCGCTCATCGACCATGTCGGGTGCGCCGGGCGAGGTGTAGCGGGCGTAGTACCAGCTCGACTCCATGAAGGTGTCGAAGGTGTCGGTCTCACGCTCGGCCGCGCCGCCGCAGGTCGGACAGGTGGTCTTGCGCCAGTCGGGATCGGCCTTGATCGGCGACACGATGCCGGTGAACGCCACGTTCTCGGGTAGGACCACCGGCAGCTGGTCTTCCGGCACCGGCACCTCGCCACAGCTGGCGCAGCGGATCATCGGGATCGGGCAGCCCCAGTAGCGCTGCCGGCTGACGCCCCAGTCGCGCAGGCGGTAGTTGATGCGGCGCTCGCCGCGCGAGCCCAGCACCTCGGCGATCTTGTCGAAGGCAGACCGGCAGTCCAGCCCATCGATCACACCCGAATTGACCGCCCGCATCTGCGGATGGCTCTTGTCGGCGTACCAGTCCTGCCATTGACCCGCGTCATACGCGTGGCCCTGCAGTTCGATCACCTGCTTGATCGGCAGGCCGTACTTATGGGCAAACTCGAAGTCGCGCTCATCGTGCCCCGGCACCGCCATCACCGCGCCGGTGCCGTAGCCCATCAGCACGAAATTGGCGGTCCACACCGGGACGCGCTCGCCGCTGATCGGATGGATGGCAAAGATGCCGGTCGCCATGCCGCGCTTTTCCTGCGTTTCCAGCTCGGCCTCGGTGGTGCCGCCGCGCTTGCAGGCGGCGATGAACGCGGCCAGCGCCGGATTGCTAGCCGCGGCACGCTGCGCCAGCGGGTGCTCGGTCGCGACGGCCATATACGTCACGCCCAGCAGGGTGTCGGGGCGGGTGGTGAACACGCGCAGGGTCTCGTCTGAGCCCGCCACCGCAAAGTCGATCTCCAACCCTTCCGAGCGGCCGATCCAGTTGCGCTGCATGGTCTTGACCGAGTCCGGCCAGCCGTCGAGAGTGTCCAGTTCGTCGAGCAGCTCCTGCGCATAGGCAGTGATCTTCAGGAACCACTGCGGGATCTCGCGTTTCTCGACCAGTGCACCAGAGCGCCAGCCGCGGCCGTCGATGACCTGCTCGTTGGCCAGCACGGTCTGATCGATCGGATCCCAATTCACCACGCTGTTCTTGCGATAGACCAGGCCCTTGCTGAACAGCCGCACGAACATCCGCTGCTCGTGCTGATAATAGTCCGGCCGGCAGGTGGCGAACTCGCGCGTCCAGTCGATGGCAAACCCGAGCAACTGCAGCTGGCTGCGCATGTGCTCGATGTTGGCGTAGGTCCACTTGGCCGGCGCGGTGTTGTTCTTGATCGCGGCGTTTTCCGCCGGCAGTCCAAACGCATCCCAGCCCATCGGCTGCAGCACGTTGAAGCCGAGCATCCGACGGTGGCGGCTGATGACATCGCCGATGGTGTAGTTGCGCACATGACCCATGTGCAAAGCGCCGGATGGATACGGCAGCATCGACAGGCAGAAATACTTGGGCTTATCGCTGCGCTCGCTGACCTCAAACGCACGCTCGCGCGTCCAGAATGACTGTGCGGCGGATTCTATTGCGCTGGGTTCGTAGGTCTCGTGCATGGCGACGTAGCAACCGGATTGGGACTGCCCCGCAGGCGCGGGCAAAGTCGAGCACAGTAGCTTAGCCGGTGGACGGCGGAAAGCGCGGGTCCAGCGGTGGGCTGCGGCCTTAACCCGCATGTTTCAGGAATCTCACACGCCTTCGCTTGCCTCTTGTCCGCGCAAGGGATTTTCCTCAGTCGGTCGTATGGCCCGATGCGCCGCTCCTCCGGTAGTCCCTTGTGCGAACAATATCCTGCGCGATCATCGCGCGAATTCATGAAACATGCGGGTTAACACATGCGGGTTAACAATGGCAGCCAGTGCCAGCGGCACCCGCCGCCGCGCCGGACCACTCAACACCCTTGCGCTGCCAATTTCAGACTGACCGCCCGAGGCTGCTATCGTTTCGGCGCCTGGATTGCCCGCGCTGAGGAGCCTGCACCATGCATCGAAGCGCCACCCGCCTGCGCCTGACTGGCCTGCTGCTGACTGGCCTGCTGCTGGCTGGCGGTCTCGCGCCGGGCCCGCATCAGGTCGCGGCGCAGGACGGCGCGGACAGCTGCCCACCGGCAGCTCGCCTCGTCCAGATGGCTGAGCTCGCCAACCGCGACAGCGATGCCGGCGCGGCAATCCAGCGGCAGCGCTGGGAGGCCCTGATCGCCGCCCACCAGGCCTGTCGGGACGTGGCAGCAGAGGCCGCCGCTTTGGGCGCCTGGGGTGAGCACGCGATCCGCCGTTTGGCTCGCGACGAGGCGCTGGCCATCGAAAACACCCGCTACGCCTTGGCGTCGCGCGCCGGCCTCGACTACCAGCGCGCCGAAGCGGCGGCGCGGCTGGGAGTCGCTTTGGGTAACCGCGGTGAAGCCGATCTCGCACGGCGCAGGCTGCGCGAAGCCAGCAGCACGTTCGAGTCGCTGGGCGCTTGGTCAGAGGCGGCCGACGCGCAGTCGAGGCTGTCGCGTATGAACCGGATGGACGGCGATTACCTGGCCGCCCTCACCGACGAGAAGATGGCGCTGGCCTTCCGCCGCCGGCTCGATCCGCCGCCCAACGCCTGGCGCTCGCTGCAGAACCTGGCGATCCTGTATGAGCAGCTGGAGCTCCCGGACGACGCGCGAAGGCGCTACGCGGAAGCGCTCGACGAAGCCGAGCGCGAGGGCAATGAAGCGAGCGTCGTGGTCGTGCTGTCTGGGTTCGCCGGGTTTCTCAGTGATTTTGGCGCCGCGCACGCAGTTCAGGCGCTGGCCATGGCGGAACGTGCGGCGAGCATCGCAAAACGGCTGGACGTGCCGATACAGGCAAGCTCGGCGCTACTGCAGGTCGGCCGGGCGCAGACGAATCTTGGCCACCTTCAGGCCGCTGACGGCGCATTGGTCGACGCGCTGGCGTTCGCGGCCCGGGTGCAGAGTGAGCCGATGCGGGCACACATCCTTTTGCGCCACGGCGAACTGGCGCAACTGCAGGGCGATCTGCCGCTGGCGCTGCAGCGTATCGAGCAGGCGCGTGCCCTGTACGAAGCTCAGGACAATCGCCATCGACTGGTGAAAGTGCATACCGCACTGGAGTTGCTATATGCCGCAATGGGTGACGAATTGAGTGCCGCACGGTCCGGCCGCGAGCGCTTTCGCCTGCGTGACGAGCTGATCGGCGCCAAGGCCAGCGGCAAGCTGGGCGAGCTGCTCAGCCGCTTCGAGCTCAGCGAAGAGCGCCGCCGCAGCGACCGTCTGGCGCAGGAGAACGCGGTTACCGAGCTGACGCTGGTGGCCGGACGCCAGCAGCTGCGCACCGTCTATCTGGTGGTTGCCGCCATCGGCACCGCCCTGCTGCTGCTGGCATGGCGACACGTCACGGCGCGGCGCCTTTACCACCTGCTGCATCGGCAGAACCAGGTGATGCTGGAGCAGGCGGCGCAGCTCAAACAGGCCAATCAGCAGCTGACCGAGCAAAGCCAGCGCCTCTACCAGACCAGCACCACCGATGCGCTGACCGGCGTGCACAACCGTGCCTACGGCATGCAGCGACTGCATGAGCAGCTGCAGGCAGGCGGTAGCAGCCGCCAGTCTGCAGTCGTCATTATCGATATTGACCACTTCAAGGCGATCAACGACCGCTACGGTCACCCCGGCGGCGACGCCCTGCTGGTCGCCGCCGCGCGAGTGCTGCAGCAGGCGCTGCCAGATGGCGCTGAACTGAGTCGGGTGGGCGGCGAGGAATTCATGGTGCTGCTCCCGGACATCGACAGCCGCCAGGCGTTCGACATCGCCAATGCGCTGCGTGCGCAGGTCCGCGCCGCCTCCGTGGAACGGGATGGCCAGCGGGTCTCGGTCACGATCAGCGTCGGCATTTGCCTGGTCGACGCCGACACCGAGACACCCGCCCAGCAGGCCTACGCATATGCCGACGCGGCCCTGTACCGAGCCAAGCGCAGCGGACGCGACTGTGTCTGCATGCACACGGCGAGCAGCGTCAGCACGCCGGTGTATTGACGGAAAGCAAGGAATGGGACGCCAACACGCTCTCGGCCCTGCTGGTCGCCTGGTTCTTGGGTCTGGGCCCATTCGGGTTCGGCAAGCGCGTGGCCATCGGCGTCGCGCTCGGCCTGTTCGCCTGGCTGGTGATCAGCGTGCCGCAGTGGATCTGGTATCGCTTCCCGCTCGAGCTCACGCTCGGCAGCCTGATCAGCTGCCTGCGCGGCTGGCTGCTGGCAAGCGTGCCGATGGCCTGGTGGCTGGGGCGCGACGGTCGATGAGTACGCTCGATCAGGGTTTCAACGCAACGCCGGGGTGATCGGCCACGGCGTCGCCTCCTGCAGAGCGTTTCGGCCAGTCGAAGCGCGCCGCCGATACGCTGCTGGCGCAATTGTCGATGCAGCGCGCCGTGGTCAGTGGCGGTACCGGGAAGATTCCCGACGCGCTGCGGACGTGGCACGCGCAGCCCGGCCGACGGGTGTTCTACTGCGGCTCAGGGGCGCATGCGGGCGAGTCTTTGCTGGAGGCCGCTGGGCGCTCAGCGCGGACCGTGGTGAAGACGCTGGCGTAACGCAGGAAGTCGAACCACACGCCCCTGGTTTCATCCAAGCGGGCGTCTCTCGGCCAGGCACACCCGGAACGGCTGCTGAAGCTTCGCGCCCGAGTGTGCGATCCCGAACGGAAGACCGACTGCGCCGAGGGCAGCATGGAATCACGATCCCGAACGCCCGCACTGGCGGCGCTCCGGACGTGTCGGTCGCTGCAGGTCACCAGCCCCAGAAGCGCCAGTCGCACGCCTTGCGGCCGGCCTTCTTGGCAGATGTCTGCACGGATTTGCCCACCCGCAGTCACTGCACGTGGCTGGTCCTCACGCACGAGGCCAGGCTCACCGCAGGCTCAACGTACAAGGATCATCCAATGAACAACTCCAACGTCAGGTCAGAAAGCGAGGAAGTCGCGAAGAAGGAAGAGGCGGATCGGGCCAATCGCGATCCCATCACCGGCGCACCCGGCTCACACCCCGTCGGCACCGGGCTGGGCGGTTCGTCCGGCGGTGTCGCCGGTGCACTCGTCGGCACTGCGGTCGCCGGGCCCATTGGCACCGTCGTTGGCGCCGTGGTGGGTGTGGTTGCCGGCGGCCTCGCCGGCAAGGCGGTCGGCGAATCGTTGAATCCGACCGAAGAGGACACCTACTGGCGCGGTCGCCACAGCGATGAGCCCTACTACGAGAGCGGTCGCAACTACGACGACTATGCGCCCGCCTATCGCACCGGGTACATGGCACGTGCTGAGGACGGCACGCGCACGTTTGATGAGGCCGAATCCGACCTGCAGGAACGCTACGAGCGTGAGCGCGGTGAGTCCCGGCTCGAGTGGGATCAGGCGCGCCCTGCAACCCGTGCAGCATGGGAGCGCGCCGGCAAAAGCTCTTAGCGCTGAGGAAGGCGCCTGTTCAACGCAAGCGCGGCAGATCGTTTACGCCCGCGCTGCATTGAACTTCAGTTTCGACAGCGGCGCCTTCTGGCGCCGCTGTCGTTGATGGGTGCTCCCGAGCTGGCTGATGGAGGGAACAAACGCTTGAAAACCCGAACTGAGGGGGACCAAGCGGATCCCGCGCAACGACACCGGAAAAAGCTTTCCGCCGCGCCTGCGTGACCGGTCGGCACGGCGGCACGCGCGCAGTGCGCCTTCGCCATCTGGTATTTGCGTTCATGGGACGCCAAACAGCAGGGGCTGGCCGAAAGGCTCGGGCGCGCCTGAGCACGCAGGTAAGCCGCAGGTTTCCTGAATTCGCGCGATGATCGCGCAGGACGTCGTTCGCACAGGAGACTACCGAAGGAGCGGCGTAGCGGGCCATACGAGCGACTGAGGAAACTCTCCTGTGCGGACAAGCGACAAGCGAGGGCGCGCGAGATTCATGAAACATGCGGGCTAAGCCACGGAAGGTCGCGACCAGCAGCACCGGCTGCAGTGCGCAGCACGTCAATGATGCAAACTTCTGCGCCCGCATGAGCGAATCTCCCGCCAGCATCGACATCGCAATCATCGGCGCCGGCTTTGGCGGGCTGGCGATGGCACGGGCGCTGTTGCGGAAGGGTCGCGACGATTTCCGGGTCTTCGAGAAGGCTTTGGAGGTGGGCGGCACCTGGCGCGACAACATCTATCCGGGCGCGGCCTGCGATGTGCCCTCGCATCTCTACTCGCTGTCGGACGCGCCGAATCCGCACTGGAGTCGGTTGTTTCCGCAGCAGCCGGAAATCCAGGCCTATCTGCAAACGCTTGCGGCGCCCGTGCGGGCCGCAGGCAAGCTGCAGACCGGCTGGACGCTGGCGCTGGCGCAGTGGGACGACGCAGCCAGCGTGTGGCAGATCGAGTCGACCGCTGGTGAACGCTTCCGGGCACGGGTGCTGATTGCCGCGATGGGCGGGCTGCATGTGCCGGCATGGCCGGACATCCCCGGCCTCGACCGTTTCACAGGGCGCAGCTGGCACAGCGCGCGCTGGCCGGCCGAGGGCGATCTAAGAGGCCTGCGCGTGGGCGTGATTGGCACCGGTGCGAGCGCGGTGCAGCTGGTGCCGGCGCTGGCTGAGCAGGCCGCGGCGCTGCATGTGTTCCAGCGCACGCCGGCGTGGGTGATGCCGCGCCCGGATTTGGCCATCAGTCGATTCTGGCAGCGGGCCTTTGCTGCGTTGCCGCCGCTTCGGCTGGCGCTGCGCGGCAGCATTTTTCTGTGGCTGGAGCTGGTAGCGAGCGGCCTGCTGCATCCAAGACTGGCCGGCTGGGGGCGTTGGCTGGCTCGCCGTCATCTGCGACGCCAGGTCGCTGACCCCGGTCTTCGCGCGCGCCTGGCGCCGGCGTTTCCGATCGGCTGCAAGCGGGTGCTGGTCAGCAGCGACTACTACCCTGCCCTGCAGCGCCCCAACGTGCAGCTGTGCGATACCGCCATTGAGCGTATCGAGGCCGACGGCGTGCGGCTGGCGGACGGTCGCGAGGTCGCGCTGGACGTGCTGATTTACGCCACCGGCTTTCAACCGATGGCGATACTTGATGGCGTTGACATCGTTGGTCGCGACGGCCAGCGGCTGGCGGATGCGTGGCGCGAGCGGCCGCAGGCGCATCTGGGCATGGGCGTGGCCGGCTATCCCAACCTGTTCTTTCTGCTCGGCCCCAACACGGCGCTGGGCCACAACTCGGTGCTGACCATGATCGAGAGCCAGGTGCGATACGTGCTTCTGCTGCTGGATGAGACGGCGCGCCGCGGCGCGCGGTCGGTCGATCCGACGGCGCAGGCGCAGACCGCTTTCATCAACGGTATCGATCAGCGCTTCGGCGGTACCGCCTGGGCCGGCGGCTGCCGCAGCTGGTATCTGAATGCGCGCGGACAGAACATTGCGCTGTGGGTCGGCAGCAGCCTGAGCTATCGCTGGCGAACGCGGCGCCTGCGCGAAAGCGAGTATCGGTTTGGTTGACGCGCGACACCAGGTCGATCAAATCAATGCCGCGGCGCCGCACCGAGGCCAAGCAGTTGGACGGACACGCGGCCCTGCATGATTCGACACGCCGTTGGCGCGGCCTCGCACGATCAAACTCGGGGTAACCACACGAACCTCCCAACCGACCCTGAGTGGACGCCACAGAATATCGCGACTCCGGAATCGGTTCGGGTGGATTATGCGTCCTGCCAAGGGACAGCCGAGCAAGCGTGGCGCTGCGAGCGCGCGAGGGCGTCGCGAGACGCGGAAACATCGGGACGCGCAAGGCTTTTGTAGAGCGGAGCTTGCTCCGCTAAAGCCTCGTTCGGTGCGGAAATCCCCAAGGGTGCAGCCGAGCAAGCTCGGCTCTACGAGCGCGCCAGGGCGCGGTGGCGCCAGGGCACCAGTGGGCGCGAGCGCGCGGGGGCGCTGGGGAGCGAGGGCGTCGCGAGACGCGGAAACATCGGGACGCGCAAGGCTTTTGTAGAGCGGAGCTTGCTCCGCTAAAGCCTCGGTCGGTGCGGAAATCCCCAAGGGTGCAGCCGAGCAAGCTCGGCTCTACGAGCGCGCCAGGGCGCCAGGGCGCGGTGGCGCGAGGGCGCGCTGGCGCGAGGGCGTCGCGAGACGCGGAAACATCGGGGCGCGCCAGGCTTTTGTAGAGCGGAGCTTGCTCCGCTAAAGCCTCGGTCGGTGCGGAAATCCCCAAGGGTGCAGCCGAGCAAGCTCGGCTCTACGGGCGCGCCAGGGCGCGCGGGGGCGCGGGGCCGCCGGGGCGCGAAGGCACGAGGGCGCGGAGGCGTTACTGCTGGCGAAGATCACCCGGATGCTTCCACCAGGAGACAAAAATAGAACGCGCGGCCGGAGCTCTCACTCCGGCCGCGCGTCTCCACATCCGCATGTTCTTACCAGTAAGCCGACTCGCCGTGCGATGAGAT
>JBBRBN010000039.1:0-36104 GCA_038205755.1 Lysobacterales bacterium
TGAGCGCGATCCCGCGGCGGCCCGGCGGCCTGGGACAGGCGCTGGAAGCACTAGTGGACCTGCGCCGTGGTGTTCAGCGTGCGACCGTCCCGTCCGCCCAACGCGCCGCGCGCCAGTCGTTTGAGGTCGGGATAGACCAGCCCGATCAGGCTTTGCCAGGCCGCGCGGTCGCCGCCATCCGCGCGCCCAAGCAGCTGGGTGATGTCGTCGCCCGCGTCCATGGCGCAAGTGTAGCCCGCGCTGCCGGCTGAACGGGTGACAGGCGGGCGCGGTCAGCGTCCGTCAAAGCGCGGCTCGCGGCGCCCGCCGAAGGCGCGCACCGCCTCGGCGGCGTCCCCCGAGGCGAGCACCTGATGCAGGGCAGGGAATAGCGCGGCGATGCCGGCCTCGCCGCCGCGCACGCGCGCCTCGCGTGACCGGCGCAGGGACGCCTGCACACCCAGCGGCGCGGCGCGGGCAATGCCTTCGGCAATGTCGATGGCGGTGTCGAGCTGCTGCCCCGGCGCCACCACGCGCTGCACCAGGCCCCAGCGCAGGGCCTCAGCGGCGCTGAACTCGCGGCCGCTGAGCAGCACATCCAGCGCGTTGCCGCAGCCGATTTCCTGCCACAGCCGCACGCTGGCGCCGCCGCAGGCAAAGAAGCCACGCCGCACTTCAAGCTGGCCGAAGCGACAGTCGCCGGCGGCGACCCGCACGTCAGCCGCCAGCATCAGCTCGATGGCGACGCTGAAGGACGCGCCCTGAGCGGTAACTACCAGCGGCTTCGACAGTCGCCGCGATTCGTCGAGGCCAAACGGTTCGATGCCAGCGGCCGGCAGCTCGGGCATGCGGCCTTCGGCCCGCACTGGCGCCCACTCGGCGAGATCGAGGCCGGCAGTGAAGTGGTCGCCGAGGCCATACAGCACGCCGCAGCGCAGGTGCGGGTCGCGATCCAGCTCACCCTACGCCAGCGCCAGCGCGCGCTAGCCGGCGATTGTGAAGGCGTTGCGCTTGGCGGCGCGGTCGAAGCCGATCCGCAGCAGATGCCCGCGGCGTTCAACCGGCAGTCCGGCGGCGGCATAGTCGGTCATGGCGGCGGTCTTCGCACTCGGCTCAGAACCAGACGTCCTGCATGTCGAAGGCACTGGCCTCGGCGCTGCTGACGAGCTGCGCCCAGTGCGCCACCTGCGGCAGTTCGACGGCAAAGAACCAGCGGCAGGTGTGCAGCTTGCCGCGGTAGAAGTCGACGTCGTGAGGCGCAGCGGAGGGCAGCGCGCGCTGCGCCGCCAGCGCTTGCCACAGCCACATCCAGCCGATACAGACGTGACCCAGCGCGCACATGTAGTGCTGCGCGTTGGCCAAGGTCGGGCGCACCTCGCCCGCCGCCATCTGCGCGCCGGCGGCGCGGGTCGCGTGTAGTACCTGACGCACCGCCTCGCGCAGGGCGGCGGACAGCGGCGCCAGTTCGGGGTCAGCGTTGGCGTCAACGCAACAGGTTTCGATCCGCGTCAGCAGCAGGCGCAGCGCGGCGCCGTTTTCCATCATCGCCTTGCGACCCAGCAGATCCAGCGCCTGAATGCCGTTGGTGCCCTCGTGGATCGGGTTGATGCGGTTGTCGCGATAGCACTGCTCGACCGGGTATTCGCGGGTGTAGCCATAGCCACCAAGCACCTGCACCGCCAGCTCGTTGGCCTTCAGGCACCAGTCGGACGACCAGGACTTGACGATCGGCGTCAGCAGTTCGAGCAGCTGGTGGCTGTCATGTTGAATCTGCGGGTCGGTCGCGTGGGCCTGATCCACCAAGGTCGCCGCATACAGGCCAAGCAGGTGGGAGCCTTCGACATAGCTGCGCTGCGCCAGCAGCATGCGGCGGACATCGGCGTGCTCGATGATGGCGATTGGCGACGCCTGCGGGTCCTTCTGGTCCGGATGGCGACCCTGGCGGCGCTCGCGGGCGTACTGCAGCGAGTACAGATAGCCGGCGTAGCCCTGCTGGATGGCGCCGATGCCGACCCCGATACGTTCCTCGTTCATCATGTGGAACATGTAGCCCAGCCCGCGATGCGGCTCGCCGACCAGGTCGGCCCAGCAGTCGTCACGCTCGCCGAACTTGAGGAAGGTGTTGACGCTGCCGCGCTGACCCATCTTGTGGTTGAGCCCAGCCAGCGCGACGTCGTTGCGCTCGGCCTGGCTGCCGTCGACGTTGATCCGCCAGCGCGGCACGATGAACAGGCTGATGCCGCGCACGCCGGCCGGCGCGCCTTCGATGCGCGCCAGCACCAGGTGGACGATGTTCTCGCCCAGCTCGTGGTCGCCGGCGCTGATCCACATCTTGGCGCCGCGCAGCCGGTAGCTGCCGTCGGCCTGCAGCGTCGCCGTGGTCTTGATGTCGGCCAGCGACGATCCGGCCTGCGGTTCCGACAGGCACATGGTGCCGAAGTAGCGGCCCTCGACAATCGGCCGCATCCAGCGTCGTTTCTGCTCCGCACTGCCGTGCGCGGCGAGCAGGTTGGCGGCGGCGCGGGCCAGCATCGGATAAGCCGAAGTGCCGAGGTTGGCGGAGGCAAACAGGCCGTCGCAGACCGCCGCCATCACGAACGGCAGCTGCATGCCGCCGTCCTCGCTGTCGGCAAGAATCGCCATGAAGCCGGCATCGATGAAAGCCTGCACGCCGGCGGCGATCTCGGGCAACAGTTCGACTTTGCCATCGACCATATGCGGCTCGTTGAGGTCGCTCAGCCGGTTGTGCGGATAGAAGGTTTCCAGGGCGACTTTGTGGGCCAGCTCGGTCACCGCCTCAAAGGTTTCGCGGCCATGCTCGGCAAAGCGCGGATGGGCGCACAGCGCCGGCACGTCGAGCAGCTCGTACAGCGCAAAGTCCAGGTGGCGGCGGTCGATCAGAGGCGTGTGACGCATGCGATGGCTCCGGCAGGAATGCGTCATTTACGCAATATGACTCACTTGGAGTCAAGTCCGGCCTTCTACTACACTTGATCAATGAGCGCCATCACCCAGGGCATCGAAACCCGCCTGAGCCGAGCACTGCAGCGTCCGCGAGCGGTGCGGGCAACGCCGGTCGACGCCTTTCGCGCGGCCCGGATCAAGTGGCTGGCGGGGGAGCGGGTCGATATCGGCGTGCTGGCCCGGGAGCTGGGGGTCAGTCGGGCCACCCTGTTCCGCTGGGTCGGCAGCCGCGAGCTTCTGCTGGGCGAGATTTTCTGGTCACTGTGCGCGCCGACTCTGGTGCGGGCAGAGCAGGGCCTGCGCGTGCGCGGCGCGCGGCGGGTGGCCCGCGCCTGCGAGCGGGCGATCCGCGAGATTCTCGCGTTCGCGCCGCTGCGTCGCTTCATCGCGCAGGATCCGGAATACGCGCTGCGACTGCTCACGTCCAAGGCCAGCCCGGTGCAGGCCCGCACCATTGCCGCAGTCCGCGCCATGCTCGAACGTGAAGTGGAGCGCGGTGCGCTACGACCGCCGCTGGCGCTCGATACGCTGGCCTATCTGGTGGTCCGGATGGGCGAGTCGTTCGTTTATGCGGAGGCGATCAGCGGTCACGCGGTCGTGGTTGGCGACGCCGGGCTGGCGATCGAGTTGCTGCTGTCAGGGCAGGTGTCCAGCGCTTAGCCCGCATGTTTCATGAATTCGCGCGATGATCGGACAGTGTTCGCACAAGGGACTACCGAAGGAGCGCCGTATCGGGCCATCCGACCGACTGAGGAAAAACCCTTGCGCGGACAAGAGACCAGCGAGGGCGTGTGAGATTCATGAAATAGGCGGGTTAGGCTGCGCTCGGCTCAGCGTGGCGCATCGGCCGCCGCCGCCGCGGCGGGCAGTGCGCCGGTCGCATCTTGTTTCATGAAGCGGATCACATCCTCCGCCGTGTCGGCCAGCCACGCGTAGCGGAATCCGCTGAGGATGCGGATGTGCCCAATACCCCGATAGCGGCGCAGTTCCACCGGCACTTCTGCGGCCTTGAGCTTGGCCTCCAGCCGCTCGCTGTTGCGCAACCAGACCAGCAGATCGGAGGTGCCGTGCAGCAGCAGAAATGGCGGCTCGTCGCCGTCGACAAAGTGCACCGGCTGTGACTCCAGCCACTGCGGTTCGGGGCCGAAAATGTCCTTCAGATCGTCGTCGGTCAGTGGCAGGAAATCGTACGGGCCGGCAATGCCGATGACGCCAGCGAGATCGCGCGGCGTCCAGCCAATGCGGGCTAGATAGCGGGCATCGGTGCCGATCAGCGCGGCGATATGGGCGCCGGCGGAGTGGCCGACCAGAAACAGGCGCTGCGGGTCCCCGCCGTACTGGCTCGCGTGATCGCGCGCCCAGCCAACGGCCGCCGCGACGTCGTGCACGAAGTCCGGGAAGCGCGCTCGCGGGTACAGCCGATAGTCGACTACCAGGGTGAGCACGCCAGCCTCCGCCAAGCGTTGGCCAACAAAGGCGTACTCATCGCGGCTGCCGCTTTGCCAGCGGCCGCCGTACAGGAACACAACCACCGGAGCCGGTCCCTGGCTGCCCGGCGGCCGATACACGTCCAGCGCCAGCCGGTGCTCCGGCAGGTAGATCACGCTTTCGGCGTCGGTCTGGCCGGCATTCACCGCCGCGAAATAGGCCGGCTTGCAGCCACCCATCAGGCCCGTCAGCAGCACAAGCAGGAGAATGTGCATGCGGGACCGGCGGGGCAGGGCTATACGAGAGGTCTTCACATTCTTATGATCACCTGATGAGCATTCACACAGCGTCAATTCGATGAGCCTGCCGGTCGAGGAGGGCCAGATTGAACCGCGTCCGCGGCCGTTTGCCAAGGTGCCCGAACGCGGCAGTTCGGACCACCTGCTGCGACTGCTTCAGCAGCATCACGTGCAGCTTTCGACAATGGCTGACACCAAGGCCAACATCATCATCACGGTGTCCTCCATCGTGCTGACCCTCGTGCTTGGCCGAATCAACGATCCTGACCTGCGCCTTGGGCTGCTGGTGCTCGGCGTGTTCTCACTGATCGCGCTGTTGCTCGCCATTCTTGCCGTGCTGCCGAAGTTCCGGCGCGCGAAGAGACTCGAAGGGCCGGTCCCCGATGGCTTCAACATCCTGTTTTTTGCTCACTTCACGGCGCTTGATCAGCAGCGCTATCTCGAAGAGATGGCCCAGGCCATGATGCCCGGACGGGCGTATGAAACCGTGGTCCGCGACGTCTACTCGCTGGGCCATTACCTGGCGGCGCACAAGTACCCCTATCTGCGCTGGTCGTACCTGTCGTTCTTGACCGGCTTCGTGTTGGCTTCCCTGATCCAGGCGGGGCATCTGCTGCTCGCGTAACGTCGCGTCAACGTGGCGTGAAAAACCGCTAGGATGGGCGCAGTCTTGCTTTGGATCGAGGTGCGTATGCGCGCTTGGCTAGCCACGGTTGTTCGTCGCCTGCTGGTGACTGCGGGGTTACTGGCGCTGCTGCTGTTTGCATCCATCTCGGCGGCTCAGGCACAGACCGCGCCCGCCGTGCCGCCCGATCTCGCTCCTTGGGTGCCGTGGGTGTTGAAGGGCTACCCGCAGCTGGGCTGCCCGCTGCTGCTGGGACAGATTCGTGGTGAACAGGACGCGCACCTCTGCGCCTGGCCGGGCGCGCTCGCGCTGGAGGTTACAGCGGATGAGGCCCGCTTTTCGATGAGCTGGACCGTGCTGGCGGAGTCGACCCTGAGGCTGCCGGGCGACGCCCGGCTGCGCCCGCAGGACGTCAGCGTCGATGGCCGTAGCGCGGTGGTGCGGTTCGATGGCAACTGGCCCAGCCTGCGTCTGCTGCCGGGCGTGTATCGCGTCGAGGGCCGGCTGCGCTGGAGCAAGCGGCCGACCCAGCTGCCGGTGCCAACCGAAATCGCGCTGGTCAACCTGCGCCTTGACGGTTCGCCAATAGCGCTGCCTGAGCGGGACGGCGATCAGCTGTGGCTGGGCCGCGTCACCGCGGAGGTGGGTGCCGATACGCTGGATCTGCGGGTGTTTCGGCGGCTCGACGACGGCCTGCCGATTCGCCTGACCACCCAGCTTGCGCTGCAGGTGTCTGGCCGCGCACGCGAGATCAGCCTGCCGACCGCCCTGCCCGAAGGCTTTGTGCCAATCGCCATTCATTCGAATTTGCCGGCGGCAGTGTTGGCCGACGGCAGCCTGCGCGTGCAGCTACGGCCGGGCGCCTGGCCATTGACCATCGAAGCGCGTGCGGAAGGCTTCATCGATACGGCGGGCCCGCCCGCTGCCCAGGCGCCGTGGCCAAGCGAGGAAGTCTGGAGTTGGCGTGCGGCGCCCGAGCTGCGGGTGGTGGAAGTGGAAGGTGGCACGCCCGTTGATCCGGCGCAGGTCGCCGCGCCGTGGGGTGAGGCGCTGTCGACCCACGTGCTGGATCGCACGCAGAAGCTGTCGATTGCCGAGCGCAGCCGCGGCAAGGATGGCGCGCAGCCGCATCGATTGAGCCTGACCCGCGAGCTGTGGCTGGCGTTTGATGGCGGCAGCGTGGTGGCCCGTGATCAACTGAATGGGCAGCTGGCGCGGGTCGGCCGACTCAACGCCAGCGCGCCGTGGACCCTGCAGCGCGCCGCCGAGGCCGGGCAGGACCTGCTGGTGACGCGCGACGCGGCCGGTCAGATTGGCGTCGAGGTGCGCAACCCGGCGCTTGCGCTGGTCACCACTGGCGAACACGCGGGCCGCGGCCGCATGCCGGCCAGCGGCTGGGCCGTTGATCTGGAATCGATGAGTGCGGTGCTCAACCTGCCGCCGGGCTGGAGGCTGTTCGCCGCGAGCGGGGTGGATCGCGCGCCAGCGACCTGGCTTGGCAAGTGGAATCTGCTCGACCTGTTTCTTCTCGCGGTGGCGGGCCTGTTGGCCTCTCGTCTGTACGGAATCGGTTTCGCAGCGCTGGTCCTGGCGTATCTCGCGCTCGGCTATCACGAGAACAATTCGCCGCTGTGGAGCGTGCTGGCGGTGATCGCGTTGGCCCTTCTCCTGCGCGTGCTGAATGCCGGCCGCCTGGCCAGCGGCCTGCGCTTCGCGCGAGGATGTTTTCTCGGTCTGGCCTTCCTGCTGGCCCTGCCGTTTGTCGCCGAGCAGCTGAAATTGGCGCTCTACCCGCAGCTGGAGCGCGACGAAGTGGAGAGCAGTCGGGAGTACCTCAACCGCTACGGGACGATCGCGGGATCTGCGATGTCGGGCGTCGACGACGGGCAGGAGGAGCAAACTCTCGACCGCATCGAAGTCACCGGTTCGCGCATCAACCGCGCAGCCAGCGAGTCGGCGATGCCAATGCCTGACGCGCCTGTGCCGATGTCAGTGCCCGCGCCGCCGCCCGCGCCGCCCGCGCCTCCACCGAGCACGCGTCAACAGCTCAACGCGTATCCCGACGATGCCGTGCTGCAGGCCGGACCGGGCACGCCGGACTGGCGCTGGCAGCGCCTTGAGCTGGGCTGGTCGGGGCCGGTCGTTGCGGATCAGTCGATGCGACTGTGGCTCTCGCCGCCGTGGATGACCCGCGCTCTGCGGGTGGCTGCGGTCGCCCTGCTGGTGCTGGTGTTGCTGCGGCTTGCCCGCGATCTGAAGGCTCGGCCGAGAGGCACGTCGCGCGGCGCCGCAGCGCTGCCGGCGGCTCTGCTTGCGCTGGGTCTGGCGGGCATGGTGGATTCGGCGCACGCCGCCCAATTCCCGCCGGAGGAACTGCTCGATGAGCTGCGTCAGCGGCTGCTGGAAGCGCCCGACTGCGCGCCAGCCTGTGCAGCGCTGGATGCGGTCGAGGTGGAGGTGGCCGGCGAACGCATGCGCGTGGCCCTGACCCTGCACGCCGAATCAGACGTCGCCGTGCCGTTGCCTGAGCCGGGAAAGTCGGCGGCGCTGTTGCGGGCTGAAGTGGGTGGCGCCGAGGTCGGCGTGCTGCGCCGAAACGGCGAGCGCTGGCTCCGCCTGCCGCGCGGCCTCCAGCGGGTGGCGCTGGAATGGCAGATCGCCGCGGTCGACCAGATCGACCTGCGCTTTCCGCTCCCGCCAAGCAGCCTGCGACTGGCGGCAGCCGGCTGGGAGACTGGCAGTCTGGATGGCCTGCGTCTGCTCAGCGACAGCCTGCAGCTGATCCGCCTGCGCGCGCCGGATGCGGTCGACACCATCGACACCTCCGCGGCGGCGCAGGAGTTCCCGCCTTTCGTGAAAGTCACCCGCCGGCTTGCTCTCGATCTGGATTGGACCGTGCTGACCGTGGTCGAGCGCATCGCGCCGATGCAGGCCGGGTTTGCCTTGAGCCTGCCGCTGATCGAAGGCGAGCGCGTGCTCGACGACCGCCTTGAGGTCTCCGACGGCGCGATCAAGCTCAGCTTTGCCGCCAACGAGCGCAGCAAGAGCTGGAGCTCGCGGCTGCCGATCAGTGATCAGCTGCAGCTTTCGATGGGCTCGCTGCGCAGCGCGAGCGAGCGCTGGGAAGTGCGCGTGGGCGCTTACTGGCATGCCGAATTTGACGGCCTGCCGCAGTCGAGCATCGAAGCTGGCGATGGACTGTGGCGCTATGACCCGCGTCCTGATGAGAAGCTCAGCATTGCGCTCAGCCGCCCGGCGGCGGTCGCCGGCAGCAGCCTTGCGTTTGATCAGGTGAGGCTGGTGATGACCCAGGGCAGCCGCGCGCGCAGCACCTCACTGAGCGCCGATTTGCGGAGCACGCGCGGCGGACAGCATGCCATCACCCTCCCCGACGATGCCGAGCTGATCGCAGTCAGCATCAACGGTCAAAAGCGGGCGCTGCGTCTCGAAGGCGGCCAGGTGCGCCTACCGGTGTTGCCCGGCGCGCAGTCGCTGCAAATGACCTGGCGGCGGCCGATCGAGGCGGGCTTCAGCCTGCGCGGCGATGCGGTGGACCTAGGCGCCCCTGCTGCCAACCTGCGCACTCAACTCGGCAATGACGATGATCGCTGGCTGTTGGCCGCGGGCGGCACTGGCGTCGGTCCAGCGGTGTTGTACTGGGGGCAACTGCTGGTGATGCTGCTGATCGCCGCCGGCCTCGCTCGCCTGGCCAGAGGCACGCCGCTGCGCTTCCACCACTGGCTGCTTCTCGGTCTGGGCTTCTCGACGGTCTCGTGGCTGGCGGCCGGTGCCGTGGTGGCCTGGCTGCTCCTGCTGGACTGGCGACAGCGCAAGGCCGGCTGGATCGTTGGCCACGGCGTGTTTCCGTTTGTCCAGCTGTTGCTGGTGCTGGCCACCCTGATCGCGATGCTCGCCCTGCTCTCGGCCATACCGTATGGCCTGCTTGGCTCGCCCGACATGCAGATCAGCGGTAACGGCTCTTCCAGCGGCATGCTGCGCTGGTTCAACGACGCCAGCAGCGGGGCATTGCCGGCGGTCTGGACCTTCAGTCTGCCGCTGTGGACCTACAAGTTGGCTATCCTTTTGTGGGCCCTGTGGCTGGCCAATGCCCTGATTGGCTGGCTGCGCTGGGGCTGGCAGACCTTCAGCGCCGGCGGCGTCTGGCCGCCGCGCAAGCCGAAAGCCACTGCGCCCGTGGCCGTTAGCGCGACCTCGCCAGTCGGCGACGACCAGGCTGCGTCGCCGCCATTGCCGTGAGCCATGGCGTGAACAGCGTCGCTGCCTTGCGCAAGTCGGCGCGCGCTGTGCTGCTTGGCGAGGACGGCGCGCGCGAGGCCGACTGGCTGATCGCCCACGCACTCGGTCGTTCGCAGGCTTGGCTGATTGCGCACGCCGAGTTTGAGCCGACGGCGGACGCGCTCACCGCAATCGACCAGCTGATCAGCGCGCGCGCGCGCGGCGTACCGGTCGCCCAACTCACCGGCTGGCGCGGCTTCTGGACGCTGGACCTCGCGGTTGATTCCCACACCCTGATTCCGCGGCCGGAGACCGAGCTGCTGGTCGAGTTGGCTCTGGCGCGTCTGCCCGACGGTGCCGATGGCAGGCTTGCCGACCTTGGCACCGGCAGCGGCGCAGTTGCGCTCGCGCTGGCGCAGGAGCGTCCGCGCGCGCGGATCGTTGCCACCGACGCCAGTCGCGATGCGCTGCGTGTCGCTGAGGCCAACGCCGCACGGCTTGGGCTGCAGCGGGTCCAGTTCCGCTGCGGCGACTGGTGCAGCGCGCTCGACGCAGCGGATCGTCTCGATATGATCGTCAGCAATCCGCCGTATCTCGCCGATGCCGATCCGCATCTGGAGCAGGGTGATCTGCGCTTCGAGCCGCGCAGTGCTCTGGCCAGCGGCGCCGACGGTCTGGACGCCATCCGCCAGATCGTTGCCACCGCGCCTGGGTATCTGCGGACCGGCGGCTGGCTGCTGCTTGAGCACGGCGTGAGCCAGGGCGACGCGGTGCGTGCGACGCTTGAAGCGGCCGGGTTTGTCGATGTGGAAACGGTGCAGGATCTGGAGGCGCGGGATCGGGTCAGCCTGGGGCGGGTGAGGTGAGCTGATCGAAGAGATCGCGCCGAGCGGCGCTTCTACCACCGCTGGCGGCGCGAGCGCATTGCCGCCAGTGGTTGCGCCGACCTGCGGGTTCGTCCTCTGTTGCGCGCTCCGACCTACGCCGCCTCCGACTGCTGCTTGCGCGGGCCATTCAGCAGCGCGTCGCGCAGGCCGCTCACGATCAGCTCCAGCTCGTCGGCGCCGACGTTGAAGTGCGGAGTGAAGCGCAGCGAATTGACCCCGCCATGGATGACGCCGTAGCCATGTTCGCGCATGTACTCTTCGGTCGAGCCGACGCCAAAGCACAGGAAGTCGGTGGACAGCTCCACGCTGAACAGCAGGCCCGTGCCCTGCACGCGGGTGATCAGTCCGGGCATTTCATCCTTGAGCTTGTTGAGCCGCGCCAGGAACTCCTGGCCTCGGCTGACGATGTTGGCGCGCAGCGCCGGCGTCAGCATGCCCAGCACAGCGCTGGCCACGTCCATGGCGCGCGGATTGGCGGTCATGGTGTTGCCATAGATGCCGCGCCGGTACATGGCCGCGGCGCGCTCGGTGACGGCCAGCACCGACATCGGGTACTGGGCCGCGTTGAGGGCCTTGGAGTAGGTCTCCATGTCGGGCGCGTCGAGGCCCTCGAATCCGGGGTAGTCGACCACCGACAGCACGCCATGCGCGCGCAGTCCGGCCTGGATCGAATCCACCAACAGCAGCGTGCCGTGCGCTGCGGTCAGCTCGCGCGCGGCGGCGTAGAACGCCGAAGGCAGAGCGCGGCCGGGATCGCCTTCACCCATGACCGGTTCCAGAAAGACCGCCTCGATGTACCAGCCGTTGGCGTCGGCGTCGGCAAACGCCTGGCGCAGCTGCTCGACCGAGTACGGCTCGATCACGATCAGCTGCTGCTCGTGGTGCTTGTGGCTGGCCAGATGCTGGGCATAGGTCTTGCGGCTGGAGTCCGAGTACAGCGCCGGCAGTTCGGTGCGGCCGTGGAAGGCGCCCTTGACGGCAATCCGCTTGACCCGCTTGCCGGCGTGGCGGCCGCCGGGATCGGTATTGACCTTGGTGTTGACGTCGGCGATCCGGCCGGCCAGCGTCACCGACTCCGAGCCTGAGTTCAGGCACAGGAACTTGGCGTACGGACAGCCGCCGCGGGTGTGTCCGATCTCGCGCCGCAGGGCCCGCGCAAAACGCAGGTGGGTGAGGCTGGGCGTCATGATGTTGGCCATCGCCTGCGGCTGCGCCATGGCTTCCAGCACCGGCGCAGGCGTGTGTCCGAAGCCGAGCATGCCGTAGCCGCCGGAATCGTGGATCACCGCCCCGTTGAGGGTAATCAGCCACGGGCCGCGAGCGGTCAGCGCGACGTACGGATTGACCGCGTCATCGGCATAGAAGTTGAGAAAGCCCGACTGCGCCTGGCGCACCTGTTCGACCTCGTCAGCGCGCAGCACGTCCTCGAACTCCGCGCGCAGGGTGCGGTGCAGCAATACCGCCGCCTGGATTGCCTCAACAAGCTGCGGATGGGCGGCCGCCATGCTGTCGATCTGGCTGTCCGGCAGGCCCTGCGTGCGAACCGCACCGCCGTAGCTGCGCAGCTCCTGCAAAAGGGTGATGAGGCGGCTTGTTGAAGTAGTCATGGGGCGAGCTCCCGGCGCGATGCTTGCGGCGCAATCGCTTGATGGAAAAGGCTTTGCAAGCCGCGCAGGATACCACGGTGGTCGTTCAGAGCCGAATCAGCCGCCGCCCGCTGCGGCTACACTGGGCGCCCCTTCCCACGTCATTGCGACCGTGAAGCGCACCGATTTCGACTACCACCTGCCGCCAGAGCTGATCGCCCAGACGCCGCTCGCCGAACGCTCGGCCAGCCGTCTTCTGGTGGTTGGGCCGGCACCGGATCCGTTCATCGACGCTGGCATCGGCGAGCTGGCGAGCATGCTGCGGGCGGGCGACTTGCTGGTGTTCAACGACACCCGCGTCATGCCGGCGCGGCTGTTCGGGCGCAAGCAGACCGGCGGGCGGGTTGAAATCCTGATCGAGCGGGTGCTCGGCGCACACGAGGCGCGGGCCCAGCTGGGCGTGAGCAAATCGCCCAAGCCTGGCGCGCGAATCGAGCTGGATGCCGGTGGTGAGGTCGAGGTGCTGGGGCGCGAGGGCGAGTTTTACCGGCTGCGCTTTGCCGGACCAGAACCGGTGGAAAAGCTGCTGCTGCGCGTCGGCCGTCTGCCGCTGCCGCCCTACATCACCCGCGCCGCCGATGACGCCGATCTGGAGCGCTACCAGACGGTGTTCGCGCGCGAGCTGGGGGCGGTGGCTGCGCCCACCGCTGGGCTGCACTTCGACCATGCGCTGCTGGAGCGGCTCCGCGCCGGCGGCATCACGCTTGGCCACATCACCCTGCACGTGGGCGCCGGCACCTTCCAGCCGGTCCGGGCCGATCAGCTGAGCGACCACCGCATGCACAGCGAGTGGCTTAACGTCGGCGCCGAGCTGTGCGCTCAGATCCAGCAGACCCGCGCCGCTGGTGGCCGAGTGATCGCGGTTGGAACGACGGTGGTTCGGGCGCTTGAGGCAGCACGCCGCGGTGACGCAGTGCTGCCGTTCGCAGGCGAGACGCAGATATTCATCTTTCCCGGCTATCGCATCCGCAGCGTCGATGCCCTGATCACCAACTTCCATCTTCCCCAGAGCACCCTGCTGATGATGATCAGCGCATTCGCCGGGCGCGAGCGGGTGCTGGCCGCCTACCGTCATGCGGTTGCTCAGCGCTACCGTTTTTTCTCCTACGGTGACGCCATGCTGCTGTTCCCGGAGGCCTCGGCATGAGTCGGATGCGATTCGAGCGACTTGCCCAGGACGGCGCCGCGCGCCTTGGGCGCCTGCACTTTCCGCGCGGCAGCGTCGAGACGCCGGCCTTCATGCCGGTGGGCACCTACGGTTCGGTCAAGGCCATGCTGCCGCGCGACCTGCGCGAGCTGGGCGCGGAGATGATCCTTGGCAACACCTTTCACCTCTATCTGCGGCCCGGTCTGGAGGTGGTTGAGCGGTTTGGCGGGCTGCACCGGTTTATCGGCTGGGACGGGCCGATCCTTACCGACTCCGGCGGCTTCCAGGTGTTCTCGCTGGCGCACCGGCGCAAGATCACCGAGGCCGGCGTGAAGTTTGCTTCACCGGTCGATGGCGCGCCGGTGTTCCTGTCGCCGGAGGACAGCATGCGCATCCAGCGCGTGCTGGACAGCGACGTGGTGATGATTTTTGACGAATGCACGCCCTATCCCGCAACCGAAACAGTGGCCCGGCAATCGATGGAGCTGTCGCTGCGCTGGGCCGAGCGTTCGCGCGCCGCCCACGCGGGCAACGACGCGGCGCTGTTTGGCATTGTCCAGGGCGGCGTCTTTCCGGCCCTGCGCGAGCGCTCGGCGGCCGCTCTGATCGACATCGGGTTTGATGGCTATGCGGTTGGCGGGCTGGCGGTCGGCGAACCGCAGGAGGAGCGCGAGCGAACGCTCGACGACACGCTCCCGCTGCTGCCCGAAGACGCCCCGCGCTATCTCATGGGTGTCGGCAGGCCGGAGGACATCGTCGAGGCGGTGCGCCGCGGGATCGACATGTTCGACTGCGTCATGCCCACCCGCAATGCCCGCAACGCACACTACTTCACGCGCTTTGGAACCTTGCGCATCCGCAACGCCAAGTTTGCCCAGGACACCCTGCCGATCGACCCGGAGTGCAGCTGTCACACCTGCGCCAGCGGCTTCAGCCGCGCCTATCTGCGCCATCTGGACCGCTGTAACGAAATGCTTGGCCCAATGCTGGCGACGATTCACAACCTGCACTACTACCAGGAGCTGATGCAGGGTCTTCGCGCCGCGATCGCTGCGGGGCGCCTGCAGGAGTTCGTCGCCGCGTTCCATGCCCAGCGAACGTGAACCACCGGTTCGCCATCGGCCTGCCGCAAACGAGCCGCAGCCGCTGCGGAATTGTCGCACCGGCGCACTGGAAAGCGGCTGAGCCGTCCCCACATGGCATAATCACCCGCTTTTTACGCCGTCATGATCGCTGCGCAACAACGCGGCTCCACCGATCTGCCCGGCACCGCCCACCAAAGACCATCACGCCATGAATCTGCTCGACTTGTTCATCTCTCCCGCATTCGCCCAGGCCCAAGGCGGACAGCCGCCGGTCTGGCAGCTGCCCGTGATGCTCGGCCTGTTTTTTCTCGTGTTCTACTTTTTTGTGTTGCGTCCGCAAAGCAAGCGCGCCAAGGAGCATCGCGCGATGCTGGCGGCCCTTTCCAAGGGTGATGAAGTGGTCACCGCCGGCGGCGTGCTGGGGCGGGTCGCCGATATCGGCGACGCCTTCATCAGCGTGGAAGTCAGCAATAACGTCGTCATCAAGCTGCAGCGCCATGCCATCACGGCGGTGCTGCCGAAGGGCTCCCTGAAGGCAGCCTGATCCTGTTGGTACGCCTGCCGCGCAGGGTTTCTGCGCCGACGCTCTCCGTGTCCTTTCCCACCCGACCTCGCGGTCGCCAATCCGGTATTTCGCATGCTTCAGTTCGCCCGTTGGAAATACGCGCTCATCGCGCTGCTGGTCGTCGCCGGCGTGCTCTACGCAGTGCCCAACCTGTTTCCGCAGGACCCGGCCGTCCAGGTCAGCGCAATGCGCAACAGTACAGTCGACGCGGCGCTGCAGGCACGCGTCGCAAGCACGCTCGAGAAGGCCGGGATCGCGGTCAAGGCCAGTGCGGTCGAGAGCGGCAGCCTGCTGGTGCGATTGCTGACGCCGGACGCCCAGCTGCTGGCGGCCGACGCGCTGCGCAACGAACTTCGCGGCAGCTACGTGGTGGCACTCAATCTGGCCTCGAACGTGCCGGACTGGATGGTAAAGATCCACGCCACACCGCTGGTGCTTGGTCTGGACCTGCAGGGCGGCGTGCACTTTCTGATGGAAGTCGATCAGCGCGCCGCACTGGAGAAGCGAGAGAACGGATTCGCCGAAGACATCCGGGTCCTGCTGCGTGACAACGCGATCCGTTACATCGCGGTCAACCGCGGCACCGCCGGGATCGAAGCCCAGCTGAGCGAAGCCGCCGACCGCGACCGTGCAATCCAGCTTATTGCCCTCGACGTGCCCGAGCTGGTGCTGGAGGACGGCGCCCGGCCTGACACGATCCTCGGTCGCCTCCGCGACGCGCAGATGAAGGAGATCACCGACAACGCGCTGGAGCAGAACATCGGCACCCTGCGCAAGCGCGTCAACGAACTCGGCGTTGCCGAGCCGGTCATCCAGCGCCAGGGTACGTCGCGCATCGTGGTGCAGCTTCCCGGCGTGCAGGACACGGCGTTGGCCAAGAAAATCCTTGGCGCTACCGCCACCCTCGAATACCGCGCGGTGGTCGGCGAAGGTGTCACCGACGCAGCGGAAGCGGTTCGCAGCGGGCGGGTGCCACCGGATGCGCGGCTGTACTACCGCCGCGACCGCGGTCTTGATGGCAAGCCGGTTCCGATTCTTCTGTCGCGACGGGTGATTGCATCGGGTGACCAACTGATCGGTGCCACGGCCGGGTTTGATCCGGAAGACGGCACGCCGATGGTGTCGGTCACGCTCAACAATGTCGGCGGGCAGCGCATGCTCGACTTCACCACCGACAATGTTGGCCGTGGCATGGCGGTCGTGTTCATCGAACGCACGCCGGAGACCCGAGTCGTCAACGGTGAAGAGGTTCGCACCACCAAGATCACCGAGGAGGTGATCTCGGTCGCCAACATCCGCGGCGTCTTCGGCAAGCGCTTCCAGACCACCGGCCTGGGCAGTTCGGACGAGGCTTCGGAGACCGCGCTGCTGCTGCGCGCCGGCTCGCTGGCGGCGCCGGTCGACATCGTCGAGGAGCGGGTCATCGGCCCCTCGCTGGGCCAGGAGAACATCGACGCCGGCAAGAACGCCATCATGATCGGCTTTGCCGCTGTCTGTGTGCTGATGATCTTCTACTACAAGATATTTGGCCTGATCTCGGTGATCGCGCTGTTCACCAACCTGCTGATGCTTGCAGCGGTGCTGTCCTTTCTCAATGCCACCCTGACCATGCCCGGCATTGCCGGCATCGTGCTGACCTTGGGAATGGCGATCGACGGCAACGTGCTGATCATGGAGCGCATTCGCGAGGAGCTGCGCGCTGGCAACTCGCCAATCGCCAGCATCAAGGCGGGCTATGAACGGGCCTGGACGGTAATTTTCGATTCCAACGTGACCAAGCTGATTGCCGCCATGGCGCTGTTTTCGTTTGGCTCCGGCCCGGTGCGCGGTTTCGCTGTAGTGCTCGGAATTGGCGTGCTTACGTCCATATTCACCTCGGTGATGTTGAGCAGGGCCCTGGCTACATTGGTATATGGCGGGCGCCGCAAGGTCACCCGGGTGTCGGTCTAAAGGAGCGCCCGTCATGGAATTCTTCAATCCCTCAAGCAATGTCCAGTTCATGGCGATCCGCCGCTTCACGGTCGGCGTGTCGCTGTTGCTGATACTCATCTCGGTGGTGTCGCTGGCGACCCGCGGACTCAATCTGGCGCTGGACTTCACCGGCGGAACGCTGGTCGAAGTGGACTATTCCCAGCCGGTCGAACAGTCCGAAGTCAGCGCCAAGCTGGAAGCCGCCGGCATCCGTGGGGCGGTGGTCCAGCGCTTCAGTTCGACCAATCTGTCGATCCGGTTGTCGCCGGAAGTGGCGGCTGAAGCGGCACGGGTCGAGGGCGAGGATGTCACCGAATCGAGCATCGATGACCGCAACGCGGCGGTCGGCCTGAAAGTGCTCGATGCGCTCAGCGCCAGCGGCAGCGGGGTCGAGATCAAGCGCAGCGAGTTCGTGGGTCCGCAGGTCGGCGCCGAGCTGGCCTACAACGGCATCGTCGCGGTGCTGGTGGTGCTGGCCGGCATCATGATCTACATCGCGCTGCGCTTCGAGTGGAAGTTCTCACTGGCGGTGGTTGCCGGCGAGCTGCACGACGTGATCATCGTGCTTGGCTTCTTTTCGCTGACCGGAATGGACTTCGACCTGACCGTGCTGGCGGCGATCCTGGCGGTCGACGGCTATTCGGTGAATGACAAGATCGTGGTCTTTGACCGCGTGCGTGAGCTGTTCCGCTCCAGTCGCAAGGCGGCGCCGGTGGAGATACTCAATCTGGCCGTCAACCAGACCCTGTCGCGCACCATCATGACCTCGCTGACCACCCTGCTCACCGTGGTCACGCTGTTCCTGTTTGGTGGCAGCAGTCTGGAAGGCTTCTCGCTGGCGCTGATCATCGGCATCGTGATCGGCACCTTGTCGTCGATCTTCTTTGCCTGCCCGGTGCTGTTGTCGCTTGGCGTCAGCAAGCAGGACCTGCTCCCGAAGGCGCGCGACGAGGCCGAGCTGGCGCGCCGTCCGTAAGAGGTTCCCTTACGCGTCGGGGCCGTCTGCGGGCTGGGCGGTGATCGCCTGGACCAGCAGCCGGTCAACCCGGTTGCCGTCCATATCAACCACCTCGAAGGCCAAGCCGCGCCAATTGAAGCGGTCGCCGGTGCGGGGAACCCGGCCGAGGCGGTCCATGCTCAGGCCGCCCAGGGTGTGGTAGCCGCACTCAGCGCTGCCCAGCGAATGACCAAGCTGGAGCAGGGTCGAGACGCGCTCCAGCGAAAGTCTGCCGTCCAACAGCCAGGAGCCGTCCTGCCGCTGCACGGCATCGTCGGATTCATCGACGCCGACCTCGGTGGGGTCGCTGATGATTGCCTGCAGCAGGTCACTGAGGGTGACGATCCCCTCGACACTGCCGTATTCATCGAGCACCAGCGCCGTGTGCGCCCGCTGCCTGCGCAGCGTTTCGAGCATCTGGATTGGCGATACGGTCTCCGGAATGAACACGGCGGTGTGGGTCACTTTGGCGATGTCCGGCGGTTCGCCACTCAGAGAGCGGGCCAGGAACGCTTTGGTGTCGAGCAGGCCGAGAATGTTGTCCAGTCCACCCCGGCATACCGGCAGCGTCCGAAAGCGACCGCTGACCAGCACGGCGCGGTTGGCGTCGTCGCTGTCGTCCAGGTCGAGGTAGGCGATCTGCATTCGCGGGGTCATGATCGCGGAAACCCGCAGCTCGTCGAGCCGGAACACGTTGCCGACCATGGTCTGCTCAGCGCGCTCGAAGACACCGGCTGCGGTGCCTTCCTGCAGCATGGCCTTGATCTCCTCGGCGCTCACCGGTTGCTCGGCGTGGCCGTGGCCGCCGAGCAGTTTCAGCAGGCCATTGCTGGATACGCTGAACAGTGCGACCAGCGGGTGTGCCAATGTCGAGAGCCACTGCATCGGCGGTGCAATGGCACTTGCCACCCGTTCGGGATGGATAAGCGCCAGGCGTTTGGGCACGATTTCGCCAAGCACCACCGAGCAGTAGGTGATCACGATGACCATGCAGGTGGTCGCCAGCAGTTTGGCGTACGGGGCAATCAGCGGATACTCGCTGAACACCTTGATCAGCCGTTCGGCAATTGCGTTCTCACCGAAGGCGCCGCTCAGGATGCCGATCGACGTGATGCCCACTTGGATCGTGGAGAGAAACCGGCCGGGGTCGTTGGCCAGCCGCAGCGCCGCTCTCGCCCCCCTGCTGCCGGCGTCGGCGCGCTGCTGCAGCCGGGCCCGGCGGGACGACACGATGGCCATCTCCGACATGGCGAAAACGCCATTGATCAGGATCAGGATCAGAAGGATCAGAAATTCCATGGCGGGCAGCGATGGCGGTCGTCAGAGTGGGTTGGACAATCATAGGCGACGCGCCAAACCGCTACCGCCAGTGCCGCTGTGGCGTGCCCGAGTTGCAGGGATCCCCACCGGCGGCAAGCGCGTGCAGGCTGCCCTGCCGCTATACTGGCGGCGGATCCATGACCAGACGGCACGCCCACGCGCCCGGTTGGCCATGCGCTTCAGGAGGGGGGTAGCTCGACACACCGGCGTCGTCAGCACGGGGGCAACCCCGGCCGCGGTGTGCAGCTCGAATGGCCAATCGGCATCGCGCGCCGGGCAAGACCTTCGCCCACACCATCGCTCCGAACGGCTGGAGCGGCTGGTCGTGCGCCCTTGGCCGCTGCTCCGGAAGCCCTGAATGGAAACGATTGGTACGCCGCTGCTATGGACTGCGTTCGCGGTCTTCGTGCTGCTGGCGCTGTGCGTGGATCTGCTGATGATGCGCAGCCGGGGCGCCCACCGGGTAGGAACCCGTGAAGCGCTGACCTGGAGTGCGTTCTGGATACTGCTGGCGCTGATCTTCAACGGCTGGCTTTGGTGGTACATGGGGCAGCGGCTGCCGGCCGAGGAAGCCAGCGAGCTGGCCGCCGAATTCCTCACTGGCTATGTGCTGGAGAAGGCGCTGGGGGTCGACAACCTGTTCGTGTTCCTGATGCTGTTCAACTATTTCGCGGTGCCGCCAGAACGCCAGCAGCGGGTGCTGGTGTACGGTGTAATCGGCGCCATCGTGCTGCGTGCCTTCATGATCTTCATTGGCGCCGCGCTGATCGCGCAGTTCCACTGGATACTGTATGTGTTCGGCCTGTTTTTGCTGATCACCGGCGCCCGGATGATCTGGTGGGCGGACCACCAGCCCGATCTGGACGGAAACCCGATCCTGCGCTGGATGAGCGGACACCTGCGGCTGACGCGCAGCTTCCACGGCGGCAGCTTCAGCGTGAAGATCGACGGAGTCCGCCACTTCACTCCGCTTTTCCTGGTGATAGTGATGATCGCCGTCACTGACCTGATATTCGCGGTCGATTCGATACCGGCGATTTTCGCGATCACCACCGACCCGTTCATTGTGCTGACCTCGAACGTGTTCGCGGTGCTGGGATTGCGTGCGCTCTACTTCCTGCTCGCGGCGATGGCCGATCGCTTTCACCTTCTGCACTACGGGCTCGCCTTCGTGCTGACGTTCATCGGCCTGAAGATGCTGGTGGCCGAGGTCTGGACGGTGCCGGTTGGCTGGGCGCTGGTCGTGGTGCTGGTCGCGATCTTCGGCTCGATGGCGGTCAGCCTGATCTGGCCGCCAGAAAAGACCGCTCACTGAGCCGGCCGGCGGCGCCCGCCGGCACCGGGGCTGAAGCCAGCCGAGCACCCGCGTGAGGCTCGGGCGCCAGTCTCTCAGTCGAGCAGATGGCGCTCCCAGAACAGAATGCTGGCAGCGTTGAACCAGTCGGCGTTGCTCTTCTTGGCAAAGCCATGCCCTTCATCCTTGAACACCAGATACCAGACGTCGCGGCCGTTGCCGCGGACCGCCTTGACGATCTGCTCGGCCTCAGCCAGCGGCACACGGGGGTCATTGGCACCCTGGGCGACGAAGAGTGGAGCGCTGATCTTGGCCGCGTTGTTGAGCGGCGCGATTTCCTGCATGAAGGCGCGCATGGCCGGATCGCGCTCGTCGCCGTACTCGACCCGCCGCAAGTCGCGGCGATAGGACTCGGTGGCCTCGAGAAAAGTCACGAAATTGGATATGCCGACCACGTCGATGCCGGCCCGCAGGCGCTCGGGATAGTCGACCAGACTTGCCAGCACCATGTAGCCGCCGTAGCTGCCGCCGGACACGCCGACGCGGCTGGCATCCAGCTCCGGCTGACTGGCGATCCAGTCGAGCAGGGCGCCGATGTCCTTGACCGAGTCCTTGCGCTTGAAGCCGTTGTCGAGCTGCAGGTACGACTTGCCATAGCCACTGGAGCCGCGCACGTTGGGCACCAGCACGGCGACGCCCAGTTCGTTGACCAGATACTGGATGCTCGGATTGAAGCCCGGCAGCGCCTGCGATTCGGGTCCGCCGTGGATCTGGATGATCACCGGCAGCCGGGCGCCTTGCGCAACTGCGGCGGGGCGATAGTAGAACGCGGGAATGCTCAGATCGTCGAAGCTCCGATAGCGGATCAGCCGGGGCTCGACGAAGCGCGCGGTGTCGAGCCCACCCACTTCGCTCTGCGTCCAGCGGGTCAATGCGCCAGTGCGGACATCAATGACGTGAACATCGCTGGGTGAGGTGGCCGTGTTGAGCGTCACCGCGATGCGGCTGCCATCGGGCGAGAATCCAAAGCGACCCACCAGCCCAACCGGCAGCGCCGGAAGCGCGACCTCGGCGTGACTGGGCAGGGCGCGCAGGTGCAGCTTTCCGATGCCGTCTTCGTTGGTCGCGAACAGCAGATGGCGTCCGTCAGACGCAATATCGAAGTCGGTGACATTCCATGCAATCGCTGCACTCAGCGCGGTGACGTCCGGCGTGCCGGGCCGATGCTGACGCAGCGTGCGGAACTCGGTCTCCTCATCCGAGATGTAGTACACGCTCTTGCCATCCGGCGCGTAGCGGAAGGCGCCAAACGAGGCCTTTCCGCCGTCGACCGGAAACATCTGGAGCGTTCCGCTGGCCAGGTCCACCTCGCCCGGATAGCTCTCATTGATCGAGACCATGCGCCGCACCAGCAGGGTCTTGCCGTCCGGCGAGAAGTCAGTGGCGGACCAGGTCCCGCCTTCGGTGAGCACCGCACGTGCGGGCCGGTCGCCGTCCTTCACCCACACGTCACTGTCGCTGCCGTTGCGCGCGGTGCTGGTGAAGGCCAGCTTGCTGCCGTCGCGTGACCACAGCGGAGACGCGTTGCGCGAGCGCGCGCCGTCGGTCAGCAGGCGCGCCTCGCGGCTGGCCAGGTCGAAGCGGTACAGCTGCCAGAACTCCGAACCGCCTTCGTCCTTGCCAAACACGAAGCCGCTGCGGCTGCCCGGTTGCGCGCTCACCGAAACGGCCGGCTCGCGATAAAAGGTCAGCTGCTCGCGCGCACCCATCGGTTGGGCCACGCGATGGACCTGGCTGGTCTCGCCGAAGCGGGTGGAAATCAGCAGCGCCGCGTCGTCCGACCATCCGACAAAGCTGGCGCCGCGGGTGTTCTGGTAGCGACGCAGGCGCTCAAGCAGCTCGGCCGAAGGCGCAGGGATGTTCTCGCTGATGCGGTTGCCTGCTTCTTCCCTCGACACCGGCACCGGGCTTACCGGCGCCGCCGCTGCAACGCTTGATGCGAGCAGGCTGACGAGAAGAAACACAGGGGCGAGATGGCTGGGCATGGGCTGATTCCTTTGGCTGCTGCTGGATTGAACCGGGTTTGCGCACATCCTGTCCATCGCTGCGCCGCCGGCTTTTACGAGGCGCGGACACGTTAGTCGTAGTCCAGCGCGGTAACCTGAAAGTGCCGAATTCCCCCAGGCAGCTCAGCGGCGATGTCGTCGTCGACCCGCTTCTTCAGTGCCGCCCGCGCCAGCGGCGAGTCGATGCTGATCCAGCCTGCGCGGGCATCCGTTTCGTCCGGCCCAACGATCCGATAGCGTTGACTGTCGCCGCTGTCGAGATCTTCCAGCTCAACCCAGGCGCCGAAGAAAATCGCGCCGCGATCGGTGGGCGGTTGCTCCACCACCCGCAGCGCTTCCAGCCGACGAGTGAGATAGCGCACTCGTCGGTCGATTTCACCAAGCTGCTTCTTGCGGTAGGTGTATTCGGCGTTTTCCGAGCGGTCGCCTTCCGCAGCGGCGGCCGCCAGCGCTTTGACCACTTCAGGTCGGCGCTGTCGCCACAGCTCATCGAGCTCGACGCGCAGACGCTCGAAGCCGGCGCGCGTGATGAGCGCGGTGGACGGGCCGGTGGGCGGTCGCCAGCGGCCCATGACTCAGCCGGCAGGCACGGTCGCCGGGACGTAATTCAGCGGCGAGTCGGGCCCGATCGGCAGGCCGAACGCCAGCCAGATGGCGAACATCACGCTCCAGCCGATCAGGAACACCACCGAGTAGGGCAGCATGGTGGCCACCAGCGTGCCAATGCCGGCCTTGGGCTCGTACTTCTGGAAGAAGGCGATGATCAGGGCGAAGTAGCTCATCATCGGCGAGATGATGTTGGTCACGCTGTCGCCGACGCGATAGGCCGCCTGAGTCACCTCCGGCGAGTAGCCCAGCAGCATGAACATCGGCACGAACACCGGTGCCATCAGCGCCCACTTGGCCGACGCCGAGCCCATGAACAGGTTGGCGGCAGCGGTGAGCAGGATGAAGCCGACGAACAGCGGCACCGACGGCAGGCCAATCGAGCGCAGCACGTTGGCGCCCTCGACTGCGAAAATCAGGCCCAGCTGGGTCCAGTTGAAGAAGGCCACAAACTGCGCCGCGAAGAACACCAGAACCAGATACCCACCCAGCGTGCTCATGCTGGCACTCATGCCGCGGATCACGTCCTCATCCGACTTGATGGTGCCGGCGCCGACGCCGAAGGCAATCCCGGCGATCACGCCGTAGAAGAAAATGATCACGACCACGCCGGTGAGCAGCGGCGAGCGCAGGATGTCCTGGCGCTCGTCCAGCAGGAAGCCCGAGCCCGGCAGGGTCGGCAGTTGCCACATTGAGCCAAACAGCTCGAAGCTGACGCCCTGGGCGGGGTAGCCACCCCAGAATACGATCAGCGTGAAAGCGACCACCGCGCAGAGTGCGTAGAGCATGCCGCGGCGTTCGGCTGGACTCAGGCGTTGGGCGTCCGGTTTGGCGTCTTCCGCCAGCGCGAGGGGCGTCACCTCGCCATCCGGGAATCGCGGCCCCACGATCCGTTCGGTCACGAACCAGCCCAGCAGGGTGATCACCGGGGTCGAGGCGATCATGAAGTACCAGTTGGCCAGCGGGCTGACCGTGTACGCCGGGTCGACGATGCGGGCAGCTTCCTGGGAGAGGCCCGAGAGCAGTGGGTCGATGGTGCCGATCAGGAGGTTGGCCGAATAGCCGCCTGACACGCCGGCAAACACCGCAGCCATGCCCAGAATCGGGTGGCGCCCAGCGGAGATGAATATCAGCGCGCCCAGCGGCACCAGCAGCACGTAGCCGATCTCGCTGGCCATGTTCGACATGACGCCGGCGAACACCAGCACCGGCGTCAGCAGGAAGCGCGGCGCCGCCAGCACCAGCATGCGCAGGGACGCGCCGATCAAGCCGCTGTGCTCGGCCACGCCGATTCCGATCAGCGCCACCAGCACCACGCCAAGCGGCGCGAAGCCGGTGAAGTTGGTCACCGCGCCGGTAAGGATGCGATGCAGGCCCTCGATGCTCAGCAGGTTGACCGGCCTGACCTCGGCTCCGGTGGAAGGATGCAGCACGCTGAGGTCGAACTGCGCCGCAATGCCTGACATAACGATCACGGCGAGCGCCAGGATCGCGAACAGCGTCGCGGGGTGCGGCAGAGCATTGCCGCCGCGCTCGATGATTCGCAGGAAGCGGTCGATCGCGGTAGGGCGCGGGACGGTGGGCTCGGTCATGGACTTTACGAAAGGCAGAGGGTGAGCGCGTAAGGCGGCGAGTCTAGCAGCCTGTCGGACGTAGGCCGGCCGGGCTGCAAATCCGTCTGCGCGGCCCGAGTGTTCAAAAAAAGCGCACGCCGCCAACTCTTGGCCCATAGCGCTGTTATGGGCCTGAGAATCGTCGCTGTCTGTCCTCACGCAGCCAGCAATCGCCTCGACCACCTAATCCGCATGTTTCATGAATCTCGCGCGCCCTCGCTTGTCTCTGGTCCGCACAGGAGACTACCTCAGTCGGCCGTATGGCCCGCGACGCCGCTCCTTCGGTAGTCTCCTGTGCGAACAACATCCTGCGCGATCATCGCGCGAATTCATGAAACATGCGGGCCAAGTCCGACAGGCTGCTAGCAGTCGGCCGCCGCCCGGCAGTCCGCCCCCCGCGGGATTGCGTGGCTGCGGTCAGCTCAGGCTGTGCGGCCCATGCATCATCGCCGCAGGTACTGGGGGTCATGCCGCACCCACCCATGTCCAGCTGCGGCGTACCGCGGTCCCCGATGCGGATCCATCGGTCAACCAGATGCAGTGCTGAGCTCAATCCCAGTGTCGCCCAGTCGCCCCTGGATCGCGCGTGCAAAGCGGCTGGCCGCATCCGGATGCCGCGCCAAAAACATCAGCGGCTCGAAGACCTCAAGCTCCATCAGCAGGAAGTGCCCGTCGCGGAGCACGCCGTCGACGCGCGCATACGCTGGACGCTCGGGTGCCGCAGCAAGGCAGGCGCGCGCTCCCGCGACCCACTCGTCGCACACATCGACTGTTTCGCTGCTGCCGCCAAACTGGAACTGCACGCGGTAGTCGCCACCCTTCGGGCGCTTGCAGACTGCGTGGCTGAACTCACCATCAAAGAACAGCAGCGAGAGTTCTCCCGCGCTTTGGATTTCCGGCAGAAAGGGTTGGATCAGTAGCCCACGATCGGACAGGATGTGGGCGATGGCATCGCCGAATTCATCGGCGTCGGCGAGTCTGAATCGGTGCGTGCAATACGCGCCACCGGAGATCGAAGGCTTGACCACGACGTCGTCCCAGCCTTTCGCACGCGCGAGCGCGACGATGTCCGGCTGCCCGCCCTGCGGCACGAAAATCGTGGGCACCAGCAGGACACCAGCCGCCGCGAGATCCAGCAGGTAGCGCTTGTCGAAATTCCAGTCGAGGATCGCGCTCGAGTTGATCATGCGCACGCCGCTTGCCTTCCGGGCATCGAGCCACGCCCGAAACTCCGCCGCGCGCTCGAAGTAATCCCAAGGCGAGCGGATGACCAGCGCATCAAAGGCCAGCCAGTCGATGCTGGCGTCAGTCCAAATCGCCGGTCGCGAGCCAATCCCAATCCCGTCAAGCGCCGCCACCAGCAGAAGATCGTCCTCGTAGAGGTTCGGGAATGCGTCACAGGTTACGAGTGCGACGCGGGGCTTGGTGGAGTGGCTCACTTTGGTCAGGTCACTGAGTGCGCAATCGAAGCAGCACTGTATTCGATGGAGGCCGACATGAGAGCGGAACGTCGTGCTTCCGTCGCCCGACAAACGCGCCTTCGTGCAGCGGTCTCGGGGTCAGAGCGGTCTCGGGGTCAAGCGGTCTTGGGGCCAAGTCCAGAATAGATGCATCCGTCACCGCGTGCTGCAAACTTGCCTGATGGCCCGACCCATTCGCATCGAGTTCGAAGGCGCGCTGCACCACGTCACGGCGCGCGGGTACCGTCGCGAGGCGATTTTCGAGGATGACGCTGATCATGAGCGCTTCCTCGAGCTTCTCGGCCGGGTGGCTGGCGACTTCAATTGGGTGGTCCACGCCTATTGCCTGATGCGCAATCACTACCACCTGTTGATTGAGACGCCCGACGGCAATCTCGGCCGGGGGATGCGGCAGTTGAACGGGGTCTATACGCAGGACTGCAACCGGCGGCACCGGCGTGTCGGGCATCTGTTTCAGGGCCGCTACAAGGCGATCCTGGTCGACGCCGACAGCTACCTGCTGGCGCTGGCTTGTTACGTGGTGCTGAATCCGCTGCGCGCCGGCACGGTTAAGCATCCAGGCGACTGGCCGTGGAGCAGCTACCGGGCGACCGTTGGCGAGGAAGCGTCACCGCCCTGGCTGGCAACAGGGGGTCTGTTGGCGGCGTTTGGCAAGCGGCGCGCCGAGGCGAGGCGACGCTATGCCCGCTTCGTCGCCGAAGGCGCGGGTGCGGAGTCGATCTGGCAGCATCTGAACCGGCAGGTGTTTCTGGGCAACGGTGCGTTCGTGAAGCGGATGCAGGCGCGGAGCGAGCGCAATGCTGACGTCAACATGCCACGCGCCCAGCGCCGACCTCCGGCGGAGACCTTGGCCGCCATCGCCCGCAAGCACCGCGACCGCGACATCGCGATGGCGGCAGCCCATGCGACGGGCGCGTACAGCTATCAGCAGATCGCCGACCACTTCGGTTTGCACTTCACCACCGTGGGGCGGGCGGTGCGGTTGGCGAAGGAACGTGGACGGCTCTGATTGACGCTACCAAGCTGGACCTGACCCTGCTCGTGCACTGCCGCCGCCTCCCGCTAATCGAAGCCGTCCTAATCGAAGCCGTCGCGGAACACCACCACGTTCTCCGATGCAACTGCGACAACCACGCCGCCGCTTTACGCCTGGTCGAATACCAGCTGCTCACCGGCCGGTTTCGCATCGGGTGCATGGAAGCGGCTGACCCGCGGCGGGCCGCCCGGCCCCGCGGCGATGACGACGTCGGCCAAGCCATCGCCATTGATATCACCACTGGTTAGCCGCCCACCGCCGCTGAATCCCGGGTAAGGGAAGAACCTGGCGAGTTCGGCAAGCGCTGCGCGTGCGGATGTTCTGCGAGTTGGCCTCTTGGGTCTCACCGATGCCAGTGCCTTCCCGGCCGTGAGCCGCAGTGCCAGTAACTCCAGAAATCAGCGGCCCTGGCGCCGCTCGACTCCTGGATGGGTCAGCGCGAATGGGTCGCAGGAATAAGTTCGTTTCATTTGCGTCAGCAGGCGCGGGTATCGATCCGAAAGGACTCGACGTCCGGACTTGCCGGCTCATTTCTTCTGCCGCGTAAAAAATATTCGGGAGTGACGATCCCTGCCGCTGCGCAAGTACGTAAGCAATATCAACCATCTGGATGGCGCCCCGCCGTGACTCATCGCCTCGCCCTTTGTCTGACTGCCCTGTTGCTGGTTTCAGCCGCGTCTGTTGCTGATAGCCCGGCTGAGGTACCGCAGCGCTATCGATTGCAAAGCCTGACCCCCGTGCACCAGGAGGAGGCAGCCGGCCGCTATCGAGTGGAGTCGGCGCCAGGCCTGCTGACGAGGGTGTAACCATTGGCGGTGGCACGTCCAATTCAGCCATCGGCGGCGGCGCGACGATCGGCGGCGGTTCCTCAAACGCTGCCGATGCCACCTTCGCGACGGTCCCCGGCGGTAACTCAAACCGTGCCACCGGTATCGGGAGTTTCGCCGCCGGGCAGCGCGCCCAGGCGATCCACTTTGGCTCATTCGTGTGGTCGGACGGCAGCAGCGGCAGCGCGTTCTCGTCAACCCGCCCGTTTCAGATGCGGATGCGTGCCGCTGCAGGATGAGCTGGACCAGCGCAATGCTGAATTCGAAGCGCGGCTGGCGGCACTCGAGGCGCGGGGGCGTTAGTCTTTTACGTCGCTCGCTGTTCGAGGCTTAGCGGTAGTTGCATCGCGTGCCCGACGGTTCTAGACCGCCGGGCACGCCGGCGAAAGGCCCAAACTGCGGCTTGCGTGGGCATCAACGTCTGGCCCCAGACGGTAGCCCGGTCGCTGGGCTATGCTCTCGAAATGAGCCATGAGCCCTCTTCCAGCGATCCTGCGCAGCAGCCCTACGATGCCGCTACCCCCGGCTACGAGGTGCACTACGGGGAACTAGTGCGTATCGCACGGGCTGAGCTGGCTCGCCATCAGCGGCGTGGCACCATCGACACCCGCGTTCTAGTCCACGAGGCGTGGCTGCGATTGCAAAACGCGGATGCGGCGGCCTACGCCAATCGACGCCACTTTTACGCCTGCGCGGCCAAAGCCATGCGCCATGTGGTGATCGATTACGCACGCACGCGCCAAGCGCAGCGACGTAACTCGGGCGGTGAGCCGATACCGCTTGATCGCATGATCGAACAGCCGATTGCCCTGGACGCACAGATCGAACGTCTCGTGCAGATGGATTCGGCGCTGGAGAAGCTGGCAGCGGCCGATCCGCGACTGGTGCAGATCATTGAGCTACGCTTTTTTACTGGACTCGAAGTCACCGAGGTGGCCGAGATGCTCGGCGTTTCGGAACCGACCATCAAACGCGGCACGCGCGTGGCCAAAGCCTTTCTGGAAAAAGAAATGGCGGCGAACTGAGCGACGTTGCGCGCGACCGCCAGGGTTTAATCGGGTCGCGCGGTTTTAGCGGCGGCTGCACGCAGAAGCTGATCCAAGACCGGCAGATACGTATCGTCAATCGTCGCCCTTGCGTGATAGGCCTCCACCTTCAGGCGCAGCGCGCTCACATCATCGTGCTCGCCCCTTCGCAACTGACAGGCCTGATGCAGCGCGTTGGCGTACAGACTCGGCAGCGAATTTTCTGATCGGCTGGATGCGAGCGAGGTGACCGCTCGTTCGCTATAGCGGCAGTCTGCCGGGACCCGGCCCTCAGCCAGTGCGATCCGGGTAAGGTTGTTGTAAATGCGGACCGACTGCGTATTTTCCGGGCCAGACAGGGCCACCTGTGCAGCAAGCGCTTCGGTATATAACGCAGCCGCTTCCTCAAGACGATCTAGTTTCAGAAGGGCGGTTGCGGTCGCTTGCATCGACAGGATCGTCGCCGAGTGGCTGCTCCCGAACGCAGCGCGGCGGATTGCCAGCGCCTCCTGCCCCAGCAACAGCGCACCTTGCGCGTCGCCGGTAAGCAGGTGCGCATAGGACGCGTTGTTGGCCGCCAATCCGATCTTTGTGTGGTCGGCGGTATACAGCTCACGATAAGCGCTGAGCACCTGATCGAACATCGGTAGTGCCTCGCGATAGCGGCGCTGGGCGAACACCACGCTGGCCAGATTGTTGACGGCTCCCACGGTCACCGGATGCTCATCGCCATATATCTCGCGAAAAATTGCCAGCACGTCGGTACGCAGCGCCTCGGCTTTCGTGAGGTCGCCGACGTTGGTTTCGACCATCGCCAACGCCGACAGCGCGTTGGCGCGCAGGAGACCATCAGCATCCGCACCCAGCGCATCGACCGCGCGCTGCGCGACCTGTCGCGCCTCCTCGTGACGGTCTTCCAGCTCGTACTGGGAAACCAGCGCAATCGCCACGTTCTGGCTGCGCCGATCCGCTAAGCCGAGTCGATCTTCGTAAGTCGCCAGCGCGGCCAGCAAATGGCTCTCGGACAAGACCATTTGGTCCAGCGCCTGCGCTGCACGGCCGATTTCATAGTCAAGTCCCGCAGCGTGCAACGGTTTTTGTCCCGCGTCGGTAGCGCCACGCAGCGCACCGAGCTCGTCGATAATTTGTTGAAAACGACTCAGGCTAAACAGGGTCGCCGCTCGCGCCAGCAGCAGGCGCTCGGTCGTCGCATCCGCGGCTGCACGTGATGACAGTTGCAGCGCCTCGTCCAGCAGCGGCAGGGCCTCTGCATACAGGCCAAGTCCAAGGTGAGCTTCACCCATGGCCCCGAGCAGCACTGCGCGCGCTTCTGGCTGTTCTACCAAGGAGCTGCGGATGCGCCTGCTGCCCACTTCCAACAGCTCCCGCGCGCTTGGCTCCTTGCCCAGCATGGCCTCAGGGTTGGCGCTGGCGAACAGCTCCTGCATAAAGCCGAGCGCGGCGGCAGAGGTTGCCGCCTCGCGCCGCGCTTCGTGCGCTTGCCAGATGGCCGTCCCAAGACCAACCAACAGAGCGCCCATCGCTAACCCTGCAAATCCAATCGCCCAGGCGTTTCGCTGGCTGAATCGGACCAGCGTGTAGCGCAGATTGCCACGCCGAGCGCTGACCGGGCGGCGCTGCAGAAAAGCCTCAATGTCATCGCTGAGCAGCTGCACCGAGGCGTAGCGGTCGGCCGGTAAGCGACGCATTGCCTTCAGCACAATGGCGTCCAGATCGCCGCGCAGTAGCCGCTGCAATTGCGCCGGCGTGCTGCCACGCAGTTGGGCCTGCACATCGCGGCGCTCGATACCATTGTCGGTCGTCTCCCCGCGTTCGCAAACGACCTTGCTTGGACGCCCAAGCGCACCGCCTAAGACACGCTGCTCGATACTCGCAGGTGTGAGGCCAAGCGTCTGAAAGGGGTGATGCCCCGTCAACAGTTCGAATAGGATCACGCCAAGCGCGTGCACATCGACGGCGGTTGTGGTGACCTCCCCAAGTATCTGTTCCGGCGCTGCGTACTGGGGGGTGTACAGCCGCTGCTGGGCCACTGTCGTAAGACCCGATGCGCCCGGTTCGATCAGTTTGGCGATCCCGAAATCAAGCAGCTTGACCTGACCTGATGCAGAGACCAGCACGTTCGCAGGCTTTAGATCGCGGTGCACCACGAGGCGCGCGTGGGCGTAGCTGACCGCCGCACAGATCGTCAGAAACAAACGCAGGCGCGCAACCAGGCCGAGCCCCCGCGCATCACAATGCTCGCGCAGGTTCAGGCCGTCGACGTATTCCATCGCCAGAAACGGCTCACCGCGGGCCGTTGCGCCGCCATCGAGCAGCCGCGCAATGTGCGGATGATTGAGGCTGGCGAGTATCTGGCGTTCGCCGCTCAGCCTCGCCAGAATTTCCGTCTGCGCAAAGCCATCGCGCACCAGTTTCAATGCGGCATGTTGGATGAAGCCGCCTTCGACGCGCGAGGCCAGATACACCGTACCCATGCCGCCCTCGCCGAGCACGCGCTCGGTCTGCCAGACGCCAAAACGCTCACCGACCCGCGCTTGCGCGACGGTGCTGTTGTAATCACTGATCAAATCCGGAACCTGGCTTAGCAAGCCGCTTGCCTCACCAGAAAGCGCGTCCGCCTCGAGCATGCCAAGAACCTCGGCGCGCACCGACGCATCCGGGCATTGGCTCTCCAGCCAGTCGGCCCAGGCCGTGCGCGGCAGGTCGACCGCGACTTCAAACAAGGCTCGCGCCACAGGCCACTGTTGCGGATTCATGCAGCGCTTCCAGTCAGGTCAAGGGCTGATTTCGCGGGCATCGTGGCGCGCCGATTCCTGCGGCAGCAGTTGACCCAAGGCCTACCCCGGAAGCCATTGCTGCGCCGGTCGCGGCAGACTACACCGAATCCCGCATCCGTCGACCCGGCGCCCTGGCCCGGCCGGTTCAGAACGGCGCACCATGCTCGCTCAGGATACGGACGGCACAGGGACCTCGCTGAAAGAGCGGCGTATCGGGCGATAGGGCCGACTGAAGAGACCTCGCGGTGCGGCCAGGAGACAAGCGAGCGCGTCCGCGACTCGGGATGAGATCGACAAGCGGATGGCTGATCCCTGCTCAGCATGGTGGCGCGCGGAAAGTTGCGGCGTGCGCGAATAATTACGTCGTCGGCGCACTCTTCCGATGTACTTTCACCAGATTGGGGACCTCACATGCAGGCAGTTGAACGGCGTGCGCCCATGCAGTCGAGCACCATGACCCCGCAGCAGGTGCATCAATGGCCGCCGTTTGCCCTGCCCGACGACGGGCGCACGCCGTTGCAGCGTGCGCAAGCACGTGCCCAGCGCGCCGGGCAGTGGCACGAGTCGCAGTACCTTGGCCGCCGCTGGGCCATCGGCTGTGTCGCGCTGGAGATCACTCAGCGCTGCAATCTCGACTGCACGCTGTGCTACCTGTCGGAGAGTTCGCAGGCGTTGAAGGATTTGCCGTTGGCAGAGATCTTCCGCCGAATTGATCTCATTCACGCTCATTACGGACCCGGCACCGATGTGCAGGTCACCGGCGGTGATCCAACGTTGCGCGATGCCGACGAGCTGGCGCAAATCGTCGCCTACATCCAGACCAGAGGCATGCGCTCTTCGCTCTTTACCAATGGCATTCTTGCCAACCGCGACCTGCTCTCGCGACTCGCCAACGCGGGCCTTACCGATGTCGCGTTTCACGTCGATATGACCCAGCAGCGCAAGGGCTACGCCAGCGAGGCAGCACTGAACTCGCTGCGCGAGCGCTACATCGACGCAGCGCGCGGCTTGCCGCTGCGGGTGTTTTTCAACACGACGGTGTTTGACGGCAATTTCACCGAGATTCCGGCCTTGGTTCAGTTTTTCATTCGGCACGCAGACGTGATCAAGCTGGCCTCGTTTCAACTTCAGGCCGATAGCGGCCGCGGCGTGCTGCATGCCCGCGGCTATGCGATCAGCACTGACAGCGTGCAGGCGCAGATCGACCTTGGAGCGGGTCGAAAACTGGCATTCGCCGCCGGCACGGTGGGACATCACGACTGCAATCGTTCGGCGTTTGCGCTGGTCGTCGATGGTCACGTACACAACTTGCTCGATGATCCTGACTACGCCCGCCGGCTGCTCAACGAGACGTTGGATGTGGCGGTAGATCGCGCTCACAAATGGCGCACGGCATGGCGTTTTGCCGCCGTCGGTCTGCGCCGGCCGGCGCTGTTGCTACGCTCGATTGGCTACTTCGGAGGGCTTGCGTGGCGTATGCGCCACGACCTTCTGGCAGCGCGCGGGCGGGTGACCAACATCGGCTTCTTCATCCATGATTTCATGGACGCCAAGCACTTGCAGTGTGATCGGATTGAGGCCTGCTCGTTCATGGTGATGACCGCCGAAGGGCCGCTTTCGATGTGCGTCCACAACGCAAAGCGTGACGCCTATTTGTTGGCGCCGATTGCGATGAACAATGCCGATGGGAATCAGTGGTGGAGTCCGGTCAGCGGTCAGCTCTCTGCTGACCGTCCGGCCTCGCTGAGAGTGGCACTTGATCGCAAGACGGCGCGCGGTCGCTCACGTGCTGCCTTGGCCGGCAGATCCATTCCCGTTGAGGTGGTCGAATGAACTGGTTGATAGGTATTGGTATGGTGGTGGCCCTGCACGGGGCCGCCATCGCGCAGGCTCAGGCAGCCCAGCTCACCGTTGAGCAGGCCACGCAGCACTGGGCATTGGTGCTTGAGGAATACGTCAATGACGCCGGCTATGTGGATTTTCGGCGCTTGGCCACCGACCCCGCTGAGCTGCAAACCTATGTCGATTGGGTGGCAGCGGTTGATCCCGGCAATCGTTCAGACCTGTTCCCGACCCGCGAGTCGGTGCTTGCCTATTACCTCAACGCCTACAACGCGCTGGCGATGCGCCAGGTGTTGGCGCAAGAAGTGCCCAACAAGCTTTCGCTACTGAAGCGGCGCAAATTCTTCCGCGTGGCGCAGGTGGTGGTTGGTGGGCAAACCATGAATCTGGAGGACTTCGAGAACGACATCATCCGCAAGCTTGGCGAGCCGCGGGTTCATTGGGCGCTGAACTGCATGTCGGAGAGCTGCCCGCGTCTGCCGCGCCAGCCCTTCATGGCCGACCACATCGAACAGCAGTTGCAGCGTGAGACGCTGAAATTCCTTGCCGAGCCGCGCAACGTGCGCATCGATCACGATCGGCGCAGGGTTCACCTCACCGGGATCATAAAGTTCTTTCCAGAAGATTTTCTCGCCGTTGCCCCATCCTTTATCGCGTACGTCAATCGCTACCGCGCGGCCGATGAACAGATACCCGACGACTACAAAGTCAAGTTCATCAACTACGATTGGACGGTGATTCAGCAACGCCGATGGATAGACTGAGAGTTCCGCTTCGCCTGCTGTTCGCGGCACTGATGCTGACCGCGGGCGGTGGTAAGCTTCTGGATATGGCCGGCTTTGCTCTGGTCGTCGATACCTACGCCGTATTGCCGCAGGGCCTGCTGCTGCCGGCGGCGTGGGCGCTGACGCTCACCGAGATTGCGATCGGCGCCTGGCTGCTCAGCGGCGTTCAGACGCGACGCGCTGCGCTGGCACTTGTCGGCATGCACGCGCTTTATCTCGTTTGGATCATCATCGCGCTGGCACGAGATCTGGCCATTCCGAACTGCGGCTGCTTCGGCGTGTATTGGCCGCGCCCGCTGACGCTTCTGCGCCCAATCGAGGATCTGATCCTGCTGCTGCTTGCCAGCGTCTTGTGGCTAGCGACACCCCGCCCGCAGCCAGCGCGCGCGTAGTGGATGTTCCGGTTCATGAGAAGCCAGCATTCCGGACGATGTGAAGCCACGCTTCCGGGCCATCTGAGGCCAGCGAGACAGGCTGCTAGCCCGCGTGTTTCATGAATTCGCGCGATGATCGCGCAGGATATTGTTCGCCCAAGGGACTACCGAAGGAGCGTCGTAGCGGGCCATACGACCGACTGAGGAAAATCCCCTGTGCGGACAAGAGACAAGCGAGGGCGTGTGAGATTCATGAAATAGGCGGGCTAGAGGACGGATGGAGGGCGAAAGGTGTCGAGAGGACGGTTCAAGGGCGAAAGGTCTCGAAATCGGGTGGCACGGACGCGGTCCGGCGTGCAGGGTTTTTCCTCGCGCCTGGGTGTTCACGTTCGCGGTAGGGTTTTTCCTCGCGCCTCGGTGTCCACGTTCGCGCGCTGCTTCGATCCACGCCCAGCAAAGATAGCGGTTGCCGCACTTGGCGATGCGTCGCTGGCGTCGTCGAGCCCTATCGAACGGGCTTTCGAAGGCCAATCGCTGCGCGCGTGATCCCTGGTTGGCGCTTTCGCCGTATGTCGAAAGGTCCCCATCCTGAGATTGCTGTCCATGACTTGTATAAAACTCTCAAAACCCGCTCTTCGCGCGATGCTGCTTACCGCGTTCATTGCCGGCAGCGGTGCCACAATTGCCGCAGGTTTTCCCGATCCTACCTTCGGGACCGGCGGTGTGTTCGTTTCAACCTTGAGCGGCAATCAGGGGCCGAGAGACGGGCTGATTGACTCGCAGGGCCGTTACGTCTCGGTCGGCTCGCTCGTCGCCACTGCCAACGACGGCAGCTTTGTGTTCCGCATCGGCACCGGCGGAACGCCCGACACCAGCTTCAACGGTAGCGGTAACGTTCAGCTGGTGGCACCGCCGGGTATCGCGGCTTTGGTGCTGGTGAGCGTCCAGCAGCAGGGCGATGGCAAGCTGGTGGTGGCCGGGCGCGTCGGTCCGAACTTCGGGAGCGATGATTCGGCCAGGCCGTATGTCTGCCGCCTGCTTGACAACGGCAGTCTTGACCCAGCCTTCGGCAACGGCGGCTGCACGATGCAGCCCTTCGTCGCGGCAGCGACCGCAGAAACGGTGGCAGATTTGGCACTGCAGACCGATGGCCGCATCGTCCTCGCGGGTTCGAGCGTGGTCGGCGGCGTGCGGCGCACCGCCGTGCT
>JBBRBN010000040.1:0-35026 GCA_038205755.1 Lysobacterales bacterium
GCAGACGGTCGCCGAGGTGCACATGGGTCAAGGGAATGTCTTCTTCGGTGCCGTCATCGCGCAGCCGACGTGCTGTTTTCGGTGCGAGGCCGAGCAGTGATTTGATCGCCGCTGAGGTGCTCGAACGCGCTTTGAGTTCGAGCAGCTGGCCGAGCAAGGTCAGCGAGACGATGATCGCGGCGGCTTCGTAGTAGACGCCGACCCGGCCGTGCTCCTGAAACGACGTGGGGAACAGGTCGGGCGCCAGCGTCGCCACCAGGCTGTAGCCGAATGCTGCTCCGACGCCGGTGCCGATCAAGGTCCACATGTTGGGACTGCGATTGGCAATCGACTGCGCCCAGCGCTGGAAGAACGGCCAGCCGGCCCACAGCACCACCGGTGCCGACAGGGCCAACTCCAGCCAGGTGCGCACGTCAGCGGAAAGCGCCGGAATTCGATGCCCGGCCATCGCCAACACCAGCACGGCGACCGACAGCGGCAGCGTCCACCAGAAGCGACGACGAAAGTCGGTCAACTCCGGATTCTCGCCGTCATCGAGGCTGGGCATCATCGGCTCCAGCGCCATGCCGCAAATCGGGCAGGCTCCAGGCTGGTCCTCGACGATCTCGGGATGCATCGGGCAGGTGAACTGCGTTCCGGGCGGCGCATCGGCGGGTGGCGCTGCTGGCTCTGGTGCCAGATAGCGCGCAGGGTCAGCAACGAACTTTGTGCGGCAGCCGCCCGAGCAGAAATAATAATCGTGGCCGTCGTGTTCGGCGTGGTGCTTCGATTCCGCCGTGACGGTCATGCCGCAGACCGGGTCTTTCAGCGAATTCGTGCCCGGCAGCGACGATGTCTCGCCGTCGTGCGCGTGATTCTGGTCAGTGGGTGCGGCGTCCGCCGAGTGGCGGCTCGTCGATGCGTTGGAAGGCTTACCCTCGGCACTCGGTGAAGCATCGCTTTTAGCGGAGGAATCCTGTGCGGGCTTGTTTTCCACGTTCATGGCGATTCCTCTTCGGAAAGGGCGTTGAGGATCGGGCAGGCCTCGGCGCGACCGTGTCCTGGGCAGGCAGCAATCAGGCTGTCGAGCCCGGCACGAATGCGTTCGAGTTCAGCAATGCGCTGATCGATGACCACACGTTTGTCTTGCGCCGCACGCTTGACCTTGGCGATATCGCGCTCTTCACTGAGCGAGAGCAGCGTGCGCACATCGTCGAGCGAGAAGCCCAACGCCTTGGCGCGCCGAATGAAGCGCAGTCGCTTCACCTCTGCCGCGCCGTAGCGTCGATAGCCCGATGGCAGACGTCCGGCCGGTGCCAGCAACGCGTTGCGTTCGTAATAGCGCACCGTGTCGATGGCCACGCCGGACTGCTTCGCGAGTTGTCCGATACTCAATGTCGTCATGGCCGATCTCCTCTTGGGATCTCAGTCTGAAGTCTGGACTGCGGTCCAGAGTCAAGTGCCTTGATCGTCTGCATCGCCGAAGCATCAGACGGGGCTCAGCGCGGACTCGGTGCCGATTCCAGATCGGTGATCAAGGCTTCCATTTCATCGATTTCGCGTCGCTGCGCGGCGATGATTTCGTCCGCCAACTCGCGAACTCGCGGGTCGCTCAAAGTGGCGCGCTCGCTGGTCAGGATGGCGATGGAGTGGTGCGGAATCATCGCCTTCATCCACGCCACGTCCCCGATCGTGGCCTGGCTGCGCACCAGCCAAAGGCCACCGACAAACACGATTACCGCACCGCCAACAATCGCTAGATTGACCGGCCGGCGCGGATAGTGCTTCCACATGAAGCCGAGCATCACGATCGCCATGGCGGCACCCATGACGACGGCCATATAGGCGCGGGTTTCACTGAACCAGGCGTGCGAGGTTTGATAGGTGTTGAGATACATCAGACCGAACATCACGAGTGTCGAGGTCAGGATCATCAAGGCAAATCGTGAATAGGTCATGGGCGCTCTCCATCCCGATCACTGCGCCGGGCGACGCAGATGGACGGTCATGCAGGATTCCTGCCAAACGCGTCGTCGTTGCGCCTGCTCTGTGCGCGGCGTCGGCGCGGCGTGAGGACCAGTGAATATGCACGATCTTCCAGCCCTCCCCGGTTTTCTGCACGACCATGGTTTCGGTCGAGTCGATCATCCGCATCTGCTGGCCCTTTGGCCAGGCTGGCTCCGCTACACAAAGCCAGCCGCGCCAACATTGTCAGCGTCCTGAAGGCACGATTGGGACATGCCCTCAACCGTGTTTCATTTTCGAATGATCCATCGGCTTGGCTTTCATCTGCGCCGGCGGACCCGGCGGCGGTCCACGCCGATGTGGCGTGCCGAAGTCGGGATCGCGACTGACACACGACGACACGCTGCCTTCGGGGTTCGGATACCAGCCGGGATCGCGGAAGTCGTTGCGCGCGAGGTCGTCACGCACCTTGATTACGGTGAACATGCCGCCCATTTCGAGGTTTCCGAACGGTCCCTTGCCCATCATCATCGGGAGGGTGTTTTCCGGGCCCTGCATGTGGCCGGAGTCGGTGTGCTCCTGGTGCTCGGCCATGCCACGTTGACCCATCGTCATGTAGCCCGGCAGCAGGGCGCGAATCTTCTCCTCGACGCCGCTGGTGTCGACGCCCATGGTGTTGGGCACCTCATGGCCCATGGCGTTCATCGTGTGATGCGACATGTGGCAGTGGAAAGCCCAGTCGCCCGGTACGGCGACGAACTCCAAGTCGCGCGTCTGTCCCACGCCGACGATCTCGGTGACCTCCGGACGCCACAATGATTTCGGCCAGCGTCCGCCGTCACTGCCGGTTACCGTGAACTTGGGCCCGTGCATGTGGATCGGGTGATTCCACATCGACAGATTGCCAATGCGGATGCGCACGCGTTCGCCGGTGCGCGCGACCAGCGGCTCGATGGCCGGAAACACTTTGCTGTTCATCGTCCACAGATCGAAGTCGACCATCACCGACGGGTCGGGCCGGTAGGTGCCTGGGTGCAGCGCCCAGTTGTGCAGCAGAATCGCGTAGTCGCGATCAACCGGCTGGCCCTCACCGTCTTTCGGATGAATGATGAACATGCCCATCATGCCGACCGCCATCTGCACCATCTCGTCGGCGTGCGGGTGGTACATGTGGGTGCCGTTCTGGCGCAGGGTGAACTCGTAGACGTAGGTCTCACCGGGCTGGATATGTGGCTGCGACAGTCCACCCACGCCGTCCATGCCGCTCGGTAGCAAAATCCCGTGCCAGTGCACGCTGGTGTGTTCGGGCAGGCGATTGGTGACGTAGATGCGCACGCGGTCGCCTTCTACCGCTTCGATGGTCGGACCCGGCGTGGTGCCGTTGTAGCCCCAGCATTTGGCGCGGCTGCCGGGGGCGAACTCGTGTTCTATTTCTTCGGCGACAAGGTGGAATTCCTTCACGCCGTCAACCATCCGATGCGGCAAGGCCCAGCCGTTGAGGGTGCGAACCGGCCTGTAGCGACCATCGGTAGAGGCGGGCGCGGATGCGGCGGGCGGAGCGGGCTCAGCGGCGGTGGCCGGTTCAATGGCAGACGCGGGCGTCTCGTGACCCTGGTGCGTTTGAGCGCCGAGGCGCTGGGCGATGCCGCTCAGCGGCAGCAACGCACCGAGACTGGCAAATCGAAACCAGTGACGTCGGGTGAAGTTCATGGCGTATCTCCGTGATGTTCGTGTGCGGCTGGCGCGTCGTTGTCGGCCTGTTTCTTGGACGGTTTCATGCGGTGCCCGGCATGTGGATCGGGCGGCGCGGCCGGCATTGCATGGCCGGCATGGGGATCGGCTGAAGACGCCGGCGCGGTTTCGTCCGCAGGCATATTCATCGGCTTGGATGGGTCTGTTGCCGGAGGATGCTTCATCGCGCCGTGCGACGAGTGGTCCATGCCCTCCATGTCCATATCCATCTGCGTGCCCGGATCGGGCAGGATGGCGTCCACACCAATAGCGGGCTCACGCGACGTCGTATCGTCCGGCAAGCGACCACCCACGGCCCTGCGCAGCTCGGCGCGCGTTGTCCAGTAGTCGCGCACGGCTTCCAGATACTCCTGATAGGCGTCGTACTCGTCCTGCTTGGCGCGCAGCAGCTCGAACACGCCGATCAGCATGAAGTTCACTTCCTTCTGGCTTTCGGCGACGATGGTTTCCCGTTGCGGTATCAGCTCGCGGCGATAGCGTTCGGCAATGTCAGCCATTGCGCCCAGCGCTTCGACGCCCAGCTGCGCCTCGTTTCGGACACTGAGCAACCGTGCATCGAGTTCTGCCCGCGCCTGCAGCAGTTCGGAATTCGCACGCGCGATGGCGCCTTGACTCTGATTGAACAGCGGCAGCTCCAACGCCAGCGATGGCCCGCGCATTACGCCGCCATCGAGTTCGCTTTCGCGTTCGAAGCCCAGCTCGACGCTACCCAGCCACCGCCACCGCCGCGTGATCCCGAGCGCGGCTTCACGCAGGGCAACCGCTTGCCGTGCTGCCGCCAGATCCAGCCGGTTTTCCACCGCCAACGGCAGCAACTCGGCGGCGTTCGCTGAACCGGTCAGCGGCGCGGGTAACCCGGTCTGAGTGCTCCAGTCCGCCGAACTCGGCAGCCCGATCAGCCCGGCCAGCCGGCTGCGCGCGCGGGTCGCTTCCGCGCCGGCACGCACCGCATCAATGCGCGCCATCGCTGCGGCAGCCGCTTCCTGCGCGTGCTGCAAACGGGTGATGTTGCCGGCATCCAGAAACCGCTGCGCCAGCTCAGCTGAGCTCTCGGCCGCCTGCGCGACCAGATCGCGCATGGTCGCAATCTGCTGCGCGCTGACAGACTCATACCAAGCGGTCTCGACGTCTGACGCCAGCTCAAGCAGCGCGCCGCCCACAGACTTCTGCAAGCGATCCAGGTCGCCTTCGGCGAAGCGCTTGCGCGCCGGCAGCAACAGCAGATCGGTCAGACCCATGCTCAGGCTTCGGGTGATCTGCTGGCCATCGGCGCCACGCGGTGTCAGCCGCGAATAGCCAAAGGTCGGGTTGCTGATTCGTCGCGCGTCTTCGAGTTCAGCGCGACCCAGGCCGAGCCGAGCGTACTCCTCGCGGATCCGCGGGTTGTTGAAAAAAGCCAAGCGCACCGCTTCATCGGCAGAGATCGGCGTCGAGGGCAGTTCGGGAGCGACACCGGGATCGGCCCAGGTCGAACTTGGTGCAAGGCCGCGGCGCGCCTCGATCAGGTCCTGGGCGTCGGCATAACCGCGCTCACGCGGCAGGCTGGCGCAGCCAGCCAAGGTAAGCGCCGCCGCGAACATGGCGGCTTGGCGAATCGAAGAAAACATGGAGTGTCCTCGCAGGCGGCCGAATCTGGCGCACAGGCAGCGGCGCATTCGGCCAAAACAGGTGGCGTGCAGGCGTCTATCGACACTCGCACGATCCAACGGCAGTCGATCAGACGGCGGCCGGCGGTCGGAACGGAGGGCTGTCGCGACGCTCCGAGAGGGTTGCAACGAGCAGTGCAAATCGAGCGTGCTCAATCCGGATGGACGGGACTTCGAGCCGGACAAATGCCAGCACCGGCGGAAGCACACAGCCACACTGACAGGTGCCGCCATCGCAGCAGTTGCTTGAATGGATCGAATCCGGCTCCTGCGCTGCTGACATTGCGCCGTCGGCCGTTGCCTCGTGGCCATGGTGATCCGCGTGCGCCACGGCTGGATGCGTCGAATCCATGGCGTGGGGCGGGTGATGACTGGACGGCATGGCGCCATGGTCATGCGCGCCTTTGCCGTGCGTATCGTCGCCGTGTCCATGGTGACTCATCCGCTCCATTGCCCACGGCGCCGAAATCCCGTTCAGGGCCAGCGTGAGGACGAGCAGGAAATGGAGTAGTTGCCGGATCATGGCCGGACAAGCCTGCGCCTGCCTCGGCATCAATTCAAGTCGACACCCTGGAGTCGCCGATGATCTGCCTCATCGCGTGCCGCTGAAACCGCCGCGACGCTGCCGACCAACGCGCGACGAAGCGCAGGCCGTGCTGCTGCGCGCCGCGTTTTAGCGGTGCGGGTCGGGTAACGGCGTGGATGTCCCGACAAAGCGGTCCCAACAAAGCGTCCTGTCCCGACAAAGCGTCCCGACAAAGCGTCCCGACAACGCGCCACGTCGCGAAGAAAATTCGGCCACTCCTTGCCGCTGACCCTGAAGAGTCGTGCTGGAACGGCCTTCGGATCGCGTGGGCTGCCTGTCGCAGCGCCCGGCCTGATCACTGTCTACAGTGCTGTGCGCCGTCGCCGACGCGCCCCGTATCAGCGTTCCTCAAGAGGCGGATTCTGCCCAGTTCCCAAGCAATGACTTCGGAGTCGGAGACTGCAGTTGTCCGTTGCAGCGCAGCTGTACTATGTTCGCCGCGAACAGCGGAAGCAGTGCAATCCGAGTTCACCCAGACACCGTACACGACTGAACGGCGCGCGAGGCAGAGTGAACCAGCGGTCGCCTGAAGGGCTGTATCCAAGTGTGCGGATCCTCTTGCTGACGACGCTGGCGTTGCTTGCGTTCGCGGCGAACTCGGTGCTGTGCAAAGTGGCGCTTACTGCCACGGCCATCGATCCCGCGAGCTTCACCAGCCTGCGCGTTGCGAGTGGGGCGCTGACGTTGGCGCTCATCGTCGCTTTTCGGAGCCGGGGTCGGGGGCTGCTGGAGCATGGCAGCTGGTTGTCGGCTCTGGCGCTGGCCACCTACGCGGCTGCGTTCTCGTTCGCCTACGAACAGCTGACGACGGCGACCGGCGCGCTGCTGCTGTTTGCATCGGTCCAGGTCACCATGGTCGGTCGCGGGCTGTGGAATGGGGAACGCCTTGGGCGCGGGCAGATTTTGGGATTTGTTCTTGCATTGGCGGGTCTGCTTGGGTTGCTGCTGCCCGGCGTGGCTGCTCCTTCGCCAGCGCCGGGCCTCTTGATGGTGGGCGCCGGAATCGCCTGGGGCGTCTACTCACTGCGTGGCCGAGGGGCGACCGACGCGACGGCGGCGACCGCCGGAAACTTCCTGCGGGCGGTGCCGATCGCCGCTGCCGTCAGCCTGCTCGCGCTTTCTCAGGCCTCGGTCGACGGCACGGGCATCGGGCTGGCCGTCGCGTCGGGGGCGGTCGCGTCCGGCCTGGGTTACGTCATCTGGTACTCGGTGTTGCCCAGCCTTCGCGCGAGCACCGCCGCGAGTGTCCAGCTCGCCGTGCCGCCATTGGCCGCGGCAGGTGGCATTGCCCTGCTGGGAGAGCCGCTCACGCTGCATTTGCTGCTGGCGTCGACGGCCATCCTGGGTGGAATCGCGCTGGTGATAGGGCGCAGGCGCTGAGCGACGCGCGCGCAGCATCAGGGGGCTCCATCCTGGTCGATGACTGCTCGTGCATCCTGCAACGCCTGCGGCCGCCCAATCGCGACAAGCGTGCGAATGTCCCGATCCTCAGGCGATCGCCGGTGCCCAGCCGCGAGCGACGAACCCACGGCGCGAGCGCGTGAATTGGCTGCGCGGCGGCGTTTGCGGCCCTATCGAGAGCGGTGGATCGGCTGTGCCGATGCCTTGATGGACGATGGCACGCGACCTGCAACCCTCCCTGCGCGAATCAACCCCAACGGAGAACCGCTCATGAAACGTTTGAAAGCAAGCGCATGGATTGTCCTGCTGATGCTGCCGCTGGCGGCGGTGGCAGGCAAGAAAGAAGCCGAACTCGCCTTGACCTCTGCACGGGCCAACGTGGCTGCCGCTGACCGTGCCGACGCGGCACGCTACGCCACCACTGAGCTGAAGGCTGCGCGCGACATGTTGGCGCGGGCTGAAGGGTCGTTCGAGGATCGCGATTGGGACGATGCTGAGCGTGAAGCCGCCCGCGCCAAGGCGGATGCCCGAGTTGCCGAGGCACGCTCGCGCCAGTTCACCGCCGAGCAGCAGCTGGTCGAGCTGGAAAAGACCATCCAATCACTGCGTGATGAAATCGCGCGTAGCGGAGCACAGTCATGAACACGCTTCTTTCCTCCTCTCCCGCCGCCCGCAGCCTCGCCCGGCGCGCCTTGGCCATCGGCGTTTCAGCCTGCTTTCTGGCGGCTTGCGGAAGCACACCCACGCGATCACCGGAGCTGGTCCGCCTTGAAGGCGAGCTGTCGCGGCTGCAGTCCGATCCCATCGTGGCAGGCAATGCCCGTGTGGAGCTTTCAGAGGCGCAGCGCGCCATTGATGTTATCGCCGAGGATGGTCGGCGCATGAAGTCCGATCTGTATGACCACAACGTCTACATCGCGACGCGATTGCTCCAGATCGCCGAGGCCGAGGGCCGCGCTACCGGTGCTCGTCTCCGGGCCGACGAACTGGCGGCGCAGCGTGAGGGCCTGGTGGCGGACGCGCGCACCCTTGAAGCTGATCGCGCCCGGCGCGACGCCGAGCGCTCTCGAATGATCGCCGGCGATGCGACGCGCTCGGCCGATCAGGCCCGTGCGGATGCCGAGGCCGAACGCCTGCGTGCCCAATTTGCTCGCGATGAGGCCGACATTGCGCGCGCCGAACTGCAGGCAATGCGCACCATGCTCACCGACTTGCAGGCCAAGCAGACTGAGCGCGGTCTGGTCGTTACCCTGGGCGACGTGCTGTTCGAGACGGATCGCTCCGAGCTTAAGCCGGGTGCTCAGCGCAATCTCGACAAACTGGTCGCCGCGCTTGGTGAGCACGACAAGACCACCGTTGCCATCGAGGGCCACACCGACTCCACCGGCGGCAGTGAGTACAACCAGAGCTTGTCCCAGCGGCGGGCGCAGTCGGTTGAGACGTACCTGACCAGCCGCGGCATCGACCGCTCAAGGCTGACCACAAGCGGTCTCGGTCAGGACTATCCGGTGGCCAGCAACACCGACGGTGCCGGTCGCCAGCAGAACCGGCGGGTCGAGATCATCATCCAGAATGCCAGTGTCGCTGCACGGTAGCTGACCCCGCTGGACGACGGGCACTGATCGCCTGATCGTTGCCGCCGCCGACGGTTGCGAATGTCGGCGGCGGTTGTGCTCAATCGTTGCGCGGAAGGCGGTGCGAGGAGCGACAGTTGGCACTGCGACCCGGGTTGAGCAACACTTCGCCGAGCAGTGGCGAGCGCACGCCAGTCGACAGGAGACTCCCATGGCCACAGGCTGGGCGGGTGACGGTGCAGTGCAGGATCAGATTGACGCGACGGTCAAGGATGCCATCAAGCGTGCGCGCGCCAGCCTTCCGAGCGGCTCCAGTCTGCTGCAGTGTGAACATTGCGATGAGCGCATCCCCGAGGCACGCCGGCGTGCCCTGCCGGGCGTCAGGGTCTGCGTGCCTTGCCAGGAGTTGCAGGACCAGAAGCCGGGGGCAAGCGGAGGCGTTAATCGTCGCGGCAGCAAGGACAGCCAGCTGCAATAGCGTCAATCGTGTTCCTCACGGGTGGTTTCTCGGCGTCGCCATGCCTGCTGTCGCTGCGAACCGGGGAGCCGGGTCGGATGCCGGCGGGCGCTGGCGTGATTCAAGGTCGAAGCGGCGCCAACGCGCGCGCCCGGATCAGGCGGATTCAGCGGCGTCTGATTCGCGTCCATAGACCGGCCAGCGCCGGCAGCAGCGCCAGGTGCACGGCAGCCGACAGCGCCACTATGACGCTGCCGATCAGCGTAGGCAGCACCGCCCCGAACGTGAAGGTCATGCCAAGCACAAACCCGAGCAGGCATTCCGCACGGTAAAGCGGAGCGACCAGCGCCAGCAGCAGCATGCCGAAAAACAACAGCGAGCTGACGTCCTCAGCGCCCCTTTCGAATGCCAGCGCGAGCGATGCTCCCCAGAGCAGCGCGCCGACCAGACCGATCAGCATGCCGCGAGCCAGCGCTCTGGCATGCGCTGCATTGGTGGCGACTGCGGCAACCCGCCGCTGCATGCGCCCGGTCACGAACCAGGTCAAGGCAGGCAGCAACAGCAGCCCCCAGCCGTTGGACACCGCTGGCATCTGGGCGTTGTTGAGCAAGTGGTGGCTGACTACTCCGCCATTGAAATGCTCCCAAGCCAGATGACCCGTTTCGGCAAGCGCGACCAAGCCGACCAGGAGATAGCGCGACGTCGCCGACATGCAGGTACCCGATGGTTCAGAAAGGAAGGATTGACACCGCTATGACGCCAGCTTGAGCCCGACAATTCCGGCAACGATCAGACCCAGGCTGAGCAGCCGTCCGGCGCTGGCCGATTCGCCGAACAGAAGTATCCCCAGTGCTGCCGTACCCACCGCGCCCACGCCAACCCAAACGGCGTAGGCGGTTCCGAGCGGCAGCGACTTCATTGCCACGCCCAGCAGGCCCATGCTTATGACCATGGCGGCGGCCGTTCCCAAGCTGGGCCAAAGTCGCGTGAAGCCCTCGCTGTACTTCAGGCCGATCGCCCAGCCCACCTCGAAAAGTCCGGCCAAAAAAAGCAGGAGCCAAGCCATACGTCCTCCCGTCAACGATGCCGGCTGCGTTCGCCTGCAGCGTTGAGCATGCCGGCGGCGATGACGGGAGGCAACATCCGTCGCGACGCGGGCGGCTGTCGCCATCGCTGCCAAGTGCGGGGGCGATCAGTCCGAACCGTCCACTCTCATGACGGATCGACGAGGAAGTAGCGAAGCCGTCCCGGACCGGTTGGCTCACCCACGTTGGCCGGCTGCAGTCCGGCTGCGGCACTCAGACGCTTGCGGCCTCCACCGCGCTCAGGGTCTCCGGTTGAAGCAGATGCGAGGCGAGCGCGCGTAGAAGTGCTTTGGAGGACGAATGCAGCTCGCGATTGACGTTGAACAGGGTGGAGATCTCCAGCTCATTGAGCCCGTGCTGACCCGCGGCGCGATAAAGGTCAGACACGACGGCATCCCGCTCGTCGCGCATCCGGTTTCGCTGCGCCGCGAGAGCCTCGATCAGAACGTTGGGTTGCGCGTCCGGGTCGAGCTCGTCCAGTTGCCGATACATATCGTCGGCGCTCGACTCGAAGCGACGCAGCCAGCTGTCGGTCGACGGACGCATCGCCAGACGAAGATCAACCAGATTCTGACGGATGTCCTTGACCGACTTGGCAGAGATCACGGTCAGGCGCATCGCCTCAAGCTGGCCGACCAGCGCGCGACCCTGCGCGAACGACAGCTCGTGGGTCTGCAGCGCCACGACGTATTCCGCAAGCTCGCCTTCCAGCCGCTTGAGGCGCTCATAGCGATCCGCATAGGTTCTGAGTGCGCCGGAAGCCGGGTCGTTGACCGGGTCGATCCAGCGGCTGCTGGGAGGCGTGGGAAGGCCGAGCGCATTGCGGTTCAGGGCAATGGTCATACCCAACGCGCGGCGCACTTCCTTGATCACCGCCGCGCCGCCGGCATCCGGCACGCTGCTCCCTGCGCCCTGCAGAAAGCGGTTCACGAGGCGGTCGGTGGCGACAAAGCGGGTCCCAAGGAATTGGGCAGTGCGTCCGATAATCGGCAGCGCAATCAGGATGCCCAACACATTGAACGCCGTGTGAAACGCAACCAGAAGCAGCAGCGGATCCTGCAGGGCCGGAATCAGGCCCAGCAGATGGAGCAGCGGATGCAGCATCAACAGCGCCACCGTTGCCTTCAGCACGTTGAAGCCGACATGCGCCGCCGCCACCCGCTTCTTGTCAGGGCTGCCGCCGACCGCACCAAGCATCGCGGTGACGGTGGTGCCTACTCCGGTTCCCGCAGCGAACGCGGCGGCGGCTTCGAGGCCAATCACGCCGCCGTGCAGCGCGCTCAATGCGATCATCATCGTGGCGGAGCTTGACTGCACCACTGCGGTGACTGCGACTCCAAGCAGCGCCATCAGAAACAGCGGTAAGCCAGCGAATGGACTTACGTCGAACTGGCTGGCGAACTGCTCGACACCTTCCTTCATCAGATTCAGGCCAAACAGCAGCAGTCCCAGTCCCGCCGCAAAGGCCGCCACTTCGCGAAGCTGGGAACCCTTTGGCAGCAGAACCGAGCCCAGTCCGCCGACGCCGACAAAAGCCAGCGCGAACGAACCAACGTTGAACTTGAAGCCCAGCGTGGCAACCAGCCAGCCGGTGACCGTAGTGCCGAGATTGGCGCCAAGAATGACGCCAATGGCACCGCTGAGCTGCATGATTCCGGCCCCAACAAATGCCAGCACCAGCAGCGACACCAGAGAGCTGCTCTGCAGGATCGCGGTAGCGGCGGTGCCTACCGCGATGCCGCGCAGTGGCGTGTTGGCGTGGTCACGCAGAAAGCGACGGAAGGGCACCCCGGCCAGCGCGCCTAGAGAATCCTCGAGCTGCTTCATGCCGATCATGAACAGACCGAGTCCGGCCATCAGTTGAAGCAGTTCCATCGGTCACCTTGAAACCATCGCTACTTGCAACAGTATGCCGTGTGGCTTCAAAGGCAATTCGACCTCCTGGCTGACGAATATCTGGCAGTCAGCATGCGTCGCTTCAGCGCCGTTCAAGATCCCGCAGATGCAGATCCAGCGCGTGCCCAGACAGCTGGATTTCGCGAACCGACAGGCCCAACGACCACAGCAGCAGGAGCAGGGCGGCGCCGAATACCAGCTTGCCTGCCATCGTCCAGCCGGCAAACAGGAGGAACATGCACAGCACACAGCAAAACAGACTCACTACACCCACGCCCTGCATGGCGCGGATCAGGGCAACCCGATGCCGCAGCGAGCGGATCTCCCCGGTCAGATCCGTCTGGCTGTCGCGCATCACCGAGTGCAGCTGGCGGATTACCGAGGCGACCGCGAGAAAGCGGTTGGTGTAGGCCAGCAGCAGCAGGGAAATGGCGGGAAACAGCAGGGCAGGGGTGGCGAGGGTCAGTTCCATGTGACGCAGGATAGGCGCTGTGCCATGGGTCGGTGAACCGACGGCACCTGCCGCGGCCGCGCAGGGCACTTCCGATGGAGCCTGGGCGCTGCCTGAGCCGGTCGACAGGCGTCGGAATTGCTAGCGGCAGCGCCCCGCCGACGATCATCCGTGCTGGCCAAAGCAGGACCGGAGCAGCGGCCGTTGGCCAGACATGAACGACTGCCTATAACTGGCGGCGGCGGCTGGTCTACGATGACACCATGGCCAAGTCACCCGACACCAAGATTCCCGCCGACGCCTCCAGGCCCGGTGCCCCCGCGTTGCTGAAGCCGGTTAAACGGGCGCATCGGCCACGCCTGCCGGTGGGACGTCTGAGCGTTGATCTGCTGATCTCGCTGCTGGTGGAAGACGGCTGGCTTGAGGCGGGAGTCGCGGCGCGCGCTCGCAGCGCCGCGCGTGAAAATGCGGCGGATCGCGAAGTGCATCCGCTGGTGGTGATTGGCGCGCTGAAGCTGGATCGGGCCGGCCGACTCAATGAGCCGTTGACGCTGGAGCCGCTGACCGAGTGGCTGGCAGGGCTCTCCGGTCTGCAATACGTGCGCATCGACCCGACCAAGATCGACGTGCAGGCGATGACCGCGCTGGTATCGCAGGCTTACGTGCGCCGGCATCGGATCCTGCCGATCTCCGCCGATGTTGAGCGCATCGTGTTCGCCACCAGCGAGCCGATGGCGCTCGACTGGGTGGCGGACCTGCGTCCGGTGCTGCGTCGCGAGATTGTGGTGGTGGTGGTCAACCCGCTCGACCTGCATCGCTACACCATGGAGTTCTATGGCGTTTCGCGCTCGGTGCGCGGCATGCGCGACGCCAGCAGCGAAACCAGCTCGATTCCCAGCTTTGAGCAACTGGTGGAGCTCGGCCAGTCGGGCGAAGTCGGGGCGGATGATCGGCATGTCGTCCACATTGTCGACTGGCTGCTGCAGTACGCGTTCGACCAGCGCGCCTCGGACATCCACATGGAGCCCAGGCGCGATCTCGGCAAAGTGCGGTTTCGCATCGATGGCGTGCTGCAGCCGGTGTTCGAGATGCCGACCTCGGTGATGATCGCGGTGGTCAGCCGCATCAAAGTGCTCGGACGGCTCGACCTGGCTGAGCGGCGGCGTCCGCAGGACGGCCGCATCAAGACCCGATCGCCGGGAGGTCGAGAAGTTGAGATGCGTTTGTCGACCATGCCGACTGCCTTCGGCGAAAAATGCGTGCTGCGCATCTTCGACCCTGAGACCGCACTGAAGCCGCTGGAGGCGCTTGGCTTCAGCGCGCACGAGGCGCACGCCTGGGGCGAGCTGGTGGCAAGGCCGAATGGCATCGTGCTGGTCACCGGGCCGACCGGCTCCGGCAAGACCACCACGCTGTATTCCACCCTCAAGCGGCTCGCCACCAACGAGGTCAACGTCTGTACGGTCGAGGACCCGATCGAGCTGATCGCGCCTGAATTCAACCAGATGCAGGTGCACTCGCAAATCGGCCTCGACTTCGCCAGCGGCGTGCGGACCCTGCTGCGGCAGGATCCGGACATCATCATGATCGGCGAAATCCGCGACCTGGAGACCGCCCAGATGGCGGTGCAGGCGGCGCTGACCGGTCATCTGGTGCTGTCGACCCTGCACACCAACGACGCGCCCTCGGCGCTGACCCGGCTGCTGGATCTGGGCGTGCCGCACTATCTGATCGCCAGCACCTTGAACGGCGTGCTGGCCCAGCGGCTGGCGCGCACGCTGTGCGTCAGTTGCAAAGCGCCGCGCGGTCTCACGGCGCAGGCCTGGGACAGCCTGCAGCAGATTGGCATGGAGCTGCCGCAGCCGGACTCCGAGCAAGGCCCGGTTGGCTGTCTTGACTGCCGGCGCACCGGCTTCCGCGGACGGGTTGGCCTCTACGAGCTGCTGGTGGTGTCGCCTTCGCTGCGCACCATGATCCGGCCGGATCTGGATCTGGCGACCTTCACCCGCAGCGCCATGGCGCAGGGCATGCGCACGCTGCGACTGGCGGCGGCGGAGAAGGTCCTGGCCGGCTTGACCACGGTTGAAGAAGTGCTGGGCGTGCTGCCGTCGCGGGACTAGCCCGCCTGTTTCATGAATCGCGCGCGAGGGCGCGCGAGATTCATGAAACCTGCGGGCTAGGTCCGACAGGCTGCCAGGCGACGGATCGACGGTCGGGCGATGCTCTGGCTTTGGCGTTCAGCCCCGCCGCCCCGCCTCCAGCGCCAGCAGCCAGCGTTTGGTTTCGATGCCGCCGCCGAAGCCGGTCAGGCTGCCATCGCGGCCGATCACCCGATGACAGGGCACGACGATGGGCAGCGGATTGCGGCCATTCGCCGCGCCCACCGCACGCACGGCGCGGGGCGCGCCGATGGCCAGGGCCTGGTCGGCGTAGCTGCGGGTTTCGCCGTAGGGGATGCGGCTCAGCGCCTGCCAGGCGCTGAGCTGGAACGGCGTGCCAATCGGCGCCAGCGGCAGGTCGAACGCGGTCAGTTCGCCGGCGAAATAGGCCAACACCTGGCTGCGGGCATCGGCGAGCGCGCGGCTGTCGTGACGCCAACCCTCGACCTGAGCCGGCCGCCAGCGGGCTTGTGCAAACACCACGTGACGCAGACCGCCGCTGTCACCGGCCACCAGAAGCGGGCCGATCGGTGTATCGAACTGGTCGCAGAGCAGGGCTGCAGCAGCGGATGATTGACGGATCAAGGGGATTGTCTCCGGGCGATTGATCGAGGTGTGGCGCTTACGCCCGCCCGGTTTGCCGGGTGTGGCGCAGCAGCGGTTGAAACCTGGGCAGACAACGGGGCTGCGCTGGCCATGGACCACAGATGCATGACGGCATAGGCACGCCAGGGTCGCCAGACGGCTGAGCGCTGCTCGACCTGTGCGGTGCTTAGCGGTTGCGCATTGCCCAGCTGCTTGCGCAGTACCAGATCGCCGGCTGGAAACGCGTCCGGGTGATGCAGGCAGCGCATGGCGATGTAGTGCGCCGTCCACGGACCGAAGCCCGGCAGCGCGCCGATGCGGCGGTTGAATTCCTCCAAGGGCTGCAGGTGCTCAAGGTCGAGGGTCCCGTCGCAGACCGCCTGAGCCAGTCGTCGCAGGCTCGTCGCGCGCGTCCTGGGCAGACCGATCAACTGCACGTCGGCCGCGGCCAGAACAGGCGGCGTCGGAAACAGCTGCCCATTGGTGCCGTCGTCCAGCGTTACGGCCGCTCCCCAGCCGCGCACCAGCCGGATGCACAGCGTGCGCGCGGCGGCCACGCTTACCTGCTGTCCCAGCACGGCTCGGACCGCGGTCTCGAAGCCGTCAAAGGCACCCGGAACGCGCCGACCTGGGGATTCGACGATGGCCTCGCTGAGCGTTGGGTCAGCGCCCAGGACGGCGCCGATCGCCGCAGGATTGGCGTCGAGATCAAACAGCCGACGCAGCCGGCGGATCAGGTCTGGAAGCTGACCCAGTCGCCGGGTCTGGACACGCAAACGCAGCGCATTGGCGACTGGGGCCCGTTCGATGCTGAGCCAGCCCGGCGAATCGCTAGGCCCGACCACCCGCCAATAGCGGCCAGACTCAACGCGTTCGATGCCCGGTATGGCGCGCGCGGCGAGGAAATCCAGCAGCGCCTCGAAGTCGTAGGGTGGGCGATAGGTCAGGGTGAGTTGCAGCACATCACCGACCGCGGCTGCGCCGGTACGGGTCTGTCGCAGGCGAGTGGGCGGCATGCCGCAGCCTTCCAGAAATGACTGGTTGAAGCGCCGCAGACTTCGATAACCGCTGGCGAAAGCGATCTCGGTCACTGGCAGCCGGGTTTCAGTCAGCAGCTGCTTGGCCAACAGCAGGCGCTGAGTGGTGTGGACCGCCAGCGGCGCGACACCGACGCGGTGGACGAACTGCCGCCGCAGCTGGCGCTCGCTCAGGCCGAGCTCGGCGGCGAGCGCCGCCAGCGAGTGCTCGTCGAGAACGCCGTCGCGAATCCGCTGCCACGCCAGCGCAAAGCTGCGCTCGCCGGCGTCGCAGGGCGCCAATCCGGGTGCCAGCTCGGGGCGACAGCGCAGGCAGGGTCGAAACCCGGCCGCAGCGGCCGCTGCAGCGTGCTCGAAGTAGCTCACATTGGCCTCGCGCGCAGTGGGCGCCGGGCAGATCGGGCGGCAGTAGATGCCGGTGCTGCGAACCGCCACAAAGAACAGGCCGTCAAACCGCGCATCACGCGCCTGTCGGGCTCGCGCGAAGATCGGGGCAGTGCTGACGGTGGCCGTGTCCATCTGTCTATCGTAGTGCGATTAATGGCGGTTGCTGGCCGGTTTCGGACATCAACCTGCGGCCAGACGGCACCGACTGCACCCGTCTGAATCGCCATCTGCACCCAAGCTGTGCGCGCTGCGACTTGACCGCTGCACCGAATCGAGTCAGGTTGACGCCGTCCAAGTTTGCAGGCCACAGATGGCGTGAGCGGCGGTTTTGACGAGATGAGGTCTGACGACCAGATCCGCGCGCCCTACGCGCTGATCGACGCCTGGCTGCGGCAGCTGCCGCCGGAGCAGCTGGCGATGAAGCGTGCCGAGGCCGAACTGCTGTTCCGCCGGATCGGCATCACCTTTGCCGTCTATACCGAAGGTGGTGATCCGGAGCGTCTTATTCCGTTCGACCTGATACCGCGCGTGTTGGCGCAGGCCGAGTGGCAGCGTCTGCGGGTGGGTCTGGAGCAGCGGGTCAAGGCGCTCAATGCGTTTATCCACGATGTCTACCACGAGCGCAACATCCTGCGCGCCGGCCTGGTGCCAGCAGAGCTTGTTCTGCACAACCCGCAGTTTCGACACGAAATGCTTGGCTTGGACCTGCCGCATCAGGTCTACACCCACATCGCCGGCATCGACATGGTCCGCACCGGGCCGGACGAGTACTACGTGCTGGAGGACAACTGCCGCACCCCGTCGGGCGTCTCCTACATGATGGAGAACCGGGAGGTGATGCTGCGGCTGTTTCCCGATCTGCTGCGCCGTTCGCGGGTTGCACCGGTGGCGCACTATCCCGACGAGCTGCTGCAGACGCTGCGCTCGGTGGCGCCGCCCAACTGCCGCAGTGAACCAACCGCAGTATTGCTGACACCCGGCATCAACAACAGCGCGTACTACGAGCACGCTTTTCTGGCTGACGAAATGGGCATCGATCTGGTCGAAGGCCAGGACCTGCTGGTGCGTGACGACGTCTGCTACATGCGCAATACCGAGGGTCTGGTGCGCGTGGATGTGATCTATCGCCGGATCGATGACGACTATCTCGACCCGCTGGTGTTCCGACCCGACTCGACGCTCGGAGTGCCGGGCCTGCACTCGGCGTGCCGCGCTGGCAATCTCAACCTGGCCAATGCGATCGGCGCCGGAATTGCCGATGACAAGGCGGTCTACATCCATGTCCCGGCGATGATCCGATTCTATCTGGACGAAGAGCCGCTGCTGGCCAACGTTCCCACCTTCGACTGCAGCAAGCCGAAGGAGCTGTCGCACGTGCTGGCCCATCTGGATCAGCTGGTCGTCAAGGCGGTGCATGGGTCAGGCGGCTATGGAATGCTGGTGGGTCCGCACGCCAGCAAGGCCGAGCTGGCGGCATTTGCGGAGCTGCTGCGCGCCCGGCCGAATGAATACATTGCGCAGCCAACGCTGGCCCTGTCCACGGTGCCGGTGTTCGTCGACGCCGGCATCGCGCCGCGGCACGTCGACCTGCGGCCGTTCGTGCTCAGCGGCGACCGCATCCGGGTGGTGGCCGGCGGGCTCAGCCGGGTCGCGCTGCGTGAGGGTTCGCTGGTGGTCAACTCGTCGCAAGGCGGTGGCACCAAGGACACCTGGGTGTTGGAATCCTGATGCTGGTCCGGATCGCCCAGAGCCTCTACTGGCTGTCGCGCTACGTCGAACGCGCCGACTATGTCGCGCGTCTGCTGCAGGTCGCCGGACACATGAGCGCGGTGCGACCGGATGCCGAGCTCGGCAGCGAGTGGCGTTCGGCGCTGGTGGCCGCCGGCGTCGACGAGGCATTCAACGACACGCACGAGTTCAGCGAAGCGGCGGTCATTGATTACCTGGCGTTTGATCTCGAGAACCCGTCGTCCATCGTCAGCTGCATCGAGACCGCTCGACGCAACGCGCGCGCCGCGCGGACGGCGCTGACCACAGAGATGTGGGAGGCAATCAACGGCACCTGGCTGGATCTGTCAATGCGCCGGCACGCGGCGCGCAGCAGCGACGATCTGATCCGCTTCCTCGACTGGGTAAAGGAGCGCGCCGGCCTGTTCCAGGGCATCTATGCCGGCACCATGCTGCGCATGGACGGCTTCCATTTCACCCGGCTTGGCCAGTTCATCGAACGCGCTGACAACACCGCCAGGCTGCTCGATGTGAAGTACCACGTGCAGCTGCCAAGCGTGCAGGACGTCGGCGGCGTCATCGATCACTACCAGTGGCTGGCAGTCCTGCGGGTGGTGGCGGCCCGACGCGCCTATCGGGTGCTTTTCAAGGGTGTGGTCGAGCCCAGCCATGTGGCTGAGTTGCTGATCCTTCGGCCGGAATTCCCGCGCTCGCTGCGCTATTGTTTTGAACATCTGGCGATGCACCTCGACCACATCAAGGGCCAGGATGCGCAGCGCGCTGCGGAGCCCAAGCGGCTGGTGAATGCGCTGGACACGCAGCTGCGCTATGCCCGGATCGAGAACATCATGGCCGGTGGCCTGCATGAGTTTTTGAGCGACATCGTCGAGCGCAACGACGTCCTCGGCCGCGAGATCGCCAGCGCCTACCTGTTCTGACCATGCTGCTCGATATCCGCCACCGCACGCGTTACCGCTACAGCGTTCCCGCCCGCCGCGTGATGCAGGTGCTGCGCCTGTGGCCAGCGCCGTGCGCCCACCAGCAGGTGCTCGACTGGCGCGTAGAGGTCGACGGGCGCGGCATTCGTCCGCGCACGCTGGATGGCTTTGGCAACCAGACGGCGGTCAACGCCGTCGATGGCCCGGTCAGCGACGTGCTGGTCGAGGTGCGAGGCAAAATCCAGGTCACGGACGACAGCGGAATCGTGCGCGGCACGCACGAGGCGCTTCCGGCATTGTTCTATCGCGGCGTGACCGCGTTGACCACGGCCGACGGCGCGATCGCGCGGCTGGCGCGCGCCGTTCGCGAGGACGATGTGCTGGCCACCTTGCACCGCCTGATGAGTGAAATCAGAGCGCGGATAACATTCTCCGATGGCTACACCGACGTGCAGACACCGGCCGCACAGGCCCTGCAAATGGGTGTCGGCGTTTGCCAGGATCACGCGCACGTGATGATCGCGGCGGCGCGCTCACTCGGCCTGGCCGCACGCTATGTGAGCGGCTACCTGTGGATTTCCGGCGAGCGGGCGGAGCCAGCCAGTCACGCCTGGTGCGAGGTCGACGTGCCGGGACTGGGCTGGGTCGGCTTTGATCCGGCCAATGGCACCAGTCCAAGCGACGGCTATGTCCGCGTGGCCACCGGACGTGACGCCCGCGACGCCGCGCCAATCCGTGGCTGGCGCGAAGGCGTGGGAGACGAGCAGATGGCAGTGACGGTAACGGTCGCCGCGCCGGCCACGCAGGAACACTAGCGCCCTGCGGCTTGCCACGCGCAGTCGGATCGACTCCAATGCCGGCTCGACGGGCGCCGACGAGCCCGCTGGAGTCCATCCCTTTGACCTACTGCGTGGCACTTGTTCTTGACGCTGGGCTGGTGCTGCTGTCGGACACCCGCACCAACGCCGGTGTCGACAATATCTCGTGCTTTACCAAGCAGCATCTGTTCCAGCGTCCCGGCGACCGGGCGATGGTGCTGATGAGCGCTGGCAACCTGGCGGTGTCCCAGGCGGTGGTCAATCTGGTGCGGGACGGTCTGCCGGATGAGCGCGGTCAGGCGCGCACGCTGTTTACCGTGAAGTCGATGTTCGAGGCGGCCTCGCTGGTCGGCGAAGCGGTCCGCTACGTCTACAAGGTGCACGGTCCGGCGATGAAGGAGCAGGGCATCTGCTTCGACGTGTCGCTGATACTCGGCGGGCAGCTGGCCGGAAGGACCATGCGCCTGTTCCAGATCTACTCGGCCGGCAACTTCATCTCGGCAACTCCCGACACCCCGTACCTGCAGATCGGCGAGCACAAGTACGGCAAACCCATTCTGGACCGCGTCCTGGGCAGCGGCACATCGATCAACGACGGCATCAAGCTTGGCCTGATCTCGATGGACTCCACGCTGCGCTCCAACCTCAGTGTCGGCATGCCGCTGGATCTGACTGTCTACCCGGTCGACAGTTTTGACCTGTCCCGGCATTGGCGGATTGCCGAAGGCGACGCCTATTTCCAGGACATCCGCGAGCGCTGGTCTTCGGCGCTGCGCGAGGCCTACAGGGAAATGCCCGAACCGATCTATCCGGGCTGAGCACGGTCCGCAGCCGTCGGGTCACTTGGCTCTCGACAGCACGTCAGGGTGACCGTCGGCTCCGGATGTGCAGCCGTCCGTCTGGAATCCGCTGCGAGAATTCTTGCCCTGTGTAGGATGCGGCGGTTAAGCCAGGCAAACTGCCGCCAAGGCTGCAGGTGCCAGCCGCTGGCGTGCGCCGACCGCCCTCAAACCTCTCCGCATGGATGCACTGACCGCCTTTCTCATTTCTGCGCTGATGATCATGCTCAATGGCGCGGTTCTCGGGCTGATGCATGGTGACCTGCCGGAATCACTTCGACCCAGCGCGATGAGCTGGCGGGTCGGCACGCTGCTGCAGGCGGGAGGCTGTGTGCTGCTGGCCGTGCAGCATTCCTTGCCGCTCCCTATCGTGCTGCCTCTGGCGCACGGCATGCTGCTGCTGGGCATTACCGGCTATTGGCGTGCGCTGCGGCAGTTCTACGGCATGGCCGATACGCCGCTGCTCCTGCTGCCGATGCTGTTGGGCACGCTCGGCATCTTCTGGATGGCCGCCGTCCAGCCGAGCCAAAGCGGTCGCATCCTGGTCGCCGCCGCCGTCTGGTCGGCGATTGTTGCAGGGTGTATTGCCACGCTGGTCTCGCCGCAGGCGCGCGATGCCGCGATCAGTAGACGGGTGCTGACCGGCGTGTTTGTCACCGTCGCCCTCGCCATCGGCGTGTCGGCACTGGTGTTTGTGCTGGCCAATCCGCTGCGGACCGCGATCGGCGATGCCGGCTGGGTCTATCTGATTGCACCGATGGTGGCGGCAGTGCTTCCCGTGGTGGGCACCACCGCCTATCTGCAGCTTTGTTCCGAGCGTATTCGTCGTCAGTGGGAGAGGGCCGCATCGACCGATTACCTGACCGGACTGGCCAATCGCCGAACGCTGGCCGATGCGGGCGAGCGCCGCGTTCAGCAGGCGCGGCGACGAGGGCGAGCGCTGTCCGTCGCAGTAATCGACATCGATCACTTCAAGCAGATCAACGACCGCTTCGGGCATGAGATCGGCGACCGGGCGCTGAAGCATGTGGCAGGCCACATCGAGGCGGCCTGCCGCGCTGGCGATCTTTCCGGCCGACAGGGCGGCGAGGAGTTCGTCACGGTGTTCGACGGTCTGGATAACGAGGCCGGAGTGGCGGCCGGCGAGCGTATCCGGCGAGCCGTGGAGTCGCATCCGTTTGTGCTCGACGGGGTGCCGCTGACCATTACCGTCTCGCTGGGGCTGGCTTCACTCTCGGACCACGACCGCACCCTCGACGACCTGCTGCGGCGCGCGGATCGGGCGCTCTACCTGGCCAAGGCCGCGGGCCGCAACCGGGTGGCGCTGGAAGCGGCGTGCGCCGACGCAGACAGCGTGCTGGCCGCGGTCAGCTGAGGCCTCGCGCTTGGCTCAGGCGACCGGCAAACTGTCGACATGGATCCGTTCGATGCACCGACTGCTGACTGGCACTTTCACGACGGCCAGCGCCGCGACGTCCTGCTGATCTGTGACCACGCCAGCAACCGGATTCCGGCCGAGCTTGGCAACCTCGGGCTGGACGAGGCGCAGCGAAAGCGTCACATCGCCTGGGATCCCGGCGCTGCCGGAATCACCCTGGCCCTCGCGCAGCGGATGCGATGGCCGGCGTTTCTGGGCGCCTGGTCGCGGCTGGTGATTGATCTCAATCGCGCGCCGGAGGCACCAGACCTGATTGTGTCCGAGGGCGACGGCGACCCGGTACCGGGCAACGTTGGCGTGGATGAACGAGAGCGGCGGCGGCGTATCCAGCGCTACCACCAGCCTTATCATGCGGCGATTGCGGACTACCTGCAGCGATGCGAGCGCGACGGGATTCGCCCCGCGCTGATTGCCATACACACCTTCACGCCGGTGCTGGGCGACCAGCCGCGCCCGTGGCATGCCGGTGTGGTGTGGAAGCGCCGCCATGCGTGGTTGGCGGCGCTGCTTGAGGCGCTCGCTGCACCGGACCTCGAGATTGGCGACAACCGTCCCTATGACGGTGCGACCGCGATGGGCTATACGCTGGATCACCTGGGGATTGTGAATGACCGCGAGCACGTGATGTTTGAAGTCCGACAGGATCTGGTCGCTCAAACGCCGTCACAGGAGGAATGGGCGGGTCGCCTGTTGAGCGCGCTGCAGTGCAGCGGTTTTCCGGGCACGACTGTGGCTGTGGGGGAAGATCGGGCCTGATTCGGCGGACGGACAGGCCGGGCCTGTCCGAACCCGCGGCTGGCTGTCTGATCAGGTCACTGGAGGTTTGCGTGGGTAGTCGTTGCCGGCGCAGGCCAGGATGCTGGTCGGAACGCCGCAACATTTCAGCCCCCGCCGGCTGACCTCGAGTGCGGCGCAGCGCATCTGCATGCCTGACAATGCGCGACCCGCCGTTCTGCGGCAGAAAGCCCACTCGCCCATGGCCCAGACTCCTGACGCAACGCTGTCCGACAGCGGGCCGCTGTTGATTGCCATTCACGGCAGCGCAGGTGCCGGCAAAACCACGCTCGCGGCCAGGTTTCTGGCCGAGATCGGCGCCGATCAGCGGGTTGTCGGATGGCTGCAGCCGGCACTCGGGGCGCGGCAGGCCAGCGGTGGCGCCAGCGCCTACGGCTGGCAGGCGATCGGATCGACGGCAGCGCCGCTGCCGTATCTGCAGCGCGACGACTCGCTCAGCCCGCCTTACCGGGAGCAGCCCGAGGCTTGCCGGCAGATCGACCGCTGGCTGCAGACAGCGCGTGAGGACGTGCGTCCGATTGATCTGCTGGTGGTCGATGAGATCGGCGCCATCGAACTGGCGGGCGGCGGACATCGCGCGCGGCTGGAAGCGCTGCGCGCGCTTCATCCCGGCGCCATTCTGGTGATGGTCGGCAGCCAGCGACGCACGGCCGTCGAGGGCATGCTCGGCCAGCGCTTCGATGTGGCCATTGACGCCGCACATCCGGCCGCTCTGGCGCGCCTGCGTGACGTGCTGGTCGCGCGCCGGGATTTCGAGCGGGTCGGCCTGTTCGGCGCCTTGGCTGGCGCCATTGAAGTCGGCGCCGGTTCGGTCGTGCACGGCGCCAATCTGCCATTCGGTGGCCTAGGCATGGCCACCACCCAGGCCGCCCTGCTGACGCGCGCCGCCGAGCCGATGGTTGATCGATCCCGCGTGGCGTGGGTCGGCGTGCTGTCGGCGGCCATCAAGTCGCTGTCGCCGGCCGGCCAGCGGCTGCGGCCAATGCTGGCCATCGTTGTGCAGGCATGGCTGTATGCGCGCGCGCTGCGCTGGATTGGCTGGAACCTGGCCGGCGTTATGACCGGTGGATTTCTGATGGGCGTGTGGGCCGGCTCGCAGGGGCTGCTGATGCAGTGGCTGCTGCTGGGCGACGCGCTGCTGCTGGCGCTGGACAAGGTGAGCGCGGAAGCGTCGCGTCTACTGGGTTGGCCGACGCCCGGCCTGGTCCTGCTGATTGCGGTTTGGCTGAGTCTGCATGGAGCCGCCGTGGCCTGCGGCACGGCGCTGGGCTGGCGTCGATCCGGTGCGGCCGAACGCGCGGTAGTGCTGCCGACCTGGCTGCTGCCGGTGGCCGTGCCGCCGCGCCGCGGCTGGGCCGGCGCGCTGCGGCAGGCGCTGCGCGACATGCTGCGGCCGGCGTTCTGGCTGCCGCTGGCACTGGTGCTGGCGGCGCTGGCCTGGGCCGGGCAGTCTGGCGAATCGCTGGTGTGGGTGTTGCTGCGCGCGCTGCTGATAGCCTGGGTGCTGTTCGTTCTGGTCCAGCGTCTGGACCTGCCTGCGCTGCCGGAGAAACTGCGTCGCTGGGGGCTGTGGGGGCCGGCGATTGCCTGGCGACGCGCGTTGACCCGACTGCAAGCGGGCGGGCAGGGCCGGTGATCAGCGGGTTGCAGGGGTAGCCGCTGAACACGAACGTTTGCAGGCCGCGCACGCTCCAGCAGCCCCGGCCGCGCCTACCATTCGCCCATGACTAGCTTCCTGCCAGCGCCGTGGCGCCGAGCGTTGCTGCTGCTTCGATCAACGGGAGCGCACTGATGGCTGAGCCGCGCACCCCACGGGTGCTGGTGGTGGATGACGAACGCTTCATGCGCATGCAGATGCGCCAGGTGCTGCTGCGCGAGGGTTACGAGATCATCGAGGCAGACAGCGGTCAGGCGGCCATCGCGCTGTTCGACCAGCAGCGGCCGGATGTGGTGCTTGTGGATGGCCTGATGCCGGATATGGACGGCTTCGAATGCTGCCGGCGGCTGCGCCAGCGGCCGGGCGGCGAACGTGTACCGATGCTGATGATTACCGGCTTGGATGATCGGGAGTCAATTGACCAGGCCTTCGCCGCTGGCGCCGAAGACTTTGTCACCAAGCCGGTGCATTGGGACGTATTTCGGCATCGCATCCGCCACGCCATCGAGCGCTCGCAGCTGCTGGATCGGCTGGAGGAGGCCAATCGCGAGCTTGGCCGGCTGGCCGGTATTGATCAGCTCACTCAGCTGGCGAATCGGCGGATCTTTGATCAAGTACTCGCCCGCGAGTGGCGTCGGGGAGGGCGAAACGGCTTGAGCCTGACCTTGCTGATCTGCGACCTGGACCACTTCAAGCGCTACAACGATGCGCTCGGTCACTTGGCCGGCGACGACTGCCTGCAGCGGGTAGCTGCGGCGCTCGGCAGTATGCTGCGGCGACCAGCGGACCTGGTGGCCCGATTCGGCGGCGAGGAGTTTGCGATGGTGCTGCCGGAAACCGACATCGAGGGCGCACGGCGCATTGCGTCGCAGGTGGTGGAGGTGGTGCGCGCACTGAGAATCGACCATCCCGACGCGCCGACCGGCAAAGTCACGGTCAGCGTCGGCACCGGCACCACCGTACCCAATCCGCGTTGGGCACCGACGCGCCTGTTTACCGCCGCCGATGAAGCGCTCTACGAGGCCAAGCATGCAGGACGCGACTGTTTCCGGGCTGCGGAGCTGGGGCAGGCGACAGATCCGCAGTGACCGAGGCCTCGCACCACGCGACGCTCCTACACCTCGCGACGCTCTCGCACCTCGCGACGCCCTCGCACCACGCGCCGCTACCGCACCACTCGACGCTCCCGCACCTCGCGACGCCCTCGCACCTTGCGACGCTCTCGCACCTTGCGACGCCCTCGCACCTTGCGACGCTCTCGTAGAGCCGAGCTTGCTCGGCTGCCAGTTGCGGGGTGCCGCACTGGGCGAGGCTTTAGCGGAGCAAGCTCCGCTCTACGGGGAGTCATCGCACGGCCCGACGCTCTCGCACCTCGCGACGCTCCCGCGCCTCGCCCGCGACGCCCTCGCGCCCCGCCCGCGACGCTCCCGTACCTCGCGACGCTCTCGCACCACGCGACGCCCTCGCACCACTCGACGCTCCCGCTCCACGCGACGCTCCCGCACCTCGCGACGCTCCCGCACCACTCGACGCGCTCGTAGAGCCGAGCTTGCTCGGCTGCCAGTTGCGGGGTGCCGCACTGGGCGAGGCTTTAGCGGAGCAAGCTCCGCTCTACGGGGGGTCCCCGGACGGCCCGACGCTCTTGCGCCTCGCGACGCTCCCGCACCTCGCCCGCGACGCTCCCGCACCTCGCGACGCTCCCATACTTCGCGACCGCTCATGCACCTCGCGACGCTCCCGCACCACTCGACGCGCTCGTAGAGCCGAGCTTGCTCGGCTGCCAGTTGCGTGGTGCCGCACTGGGCGAGGCTTTAGCGGAGCAAGCTCCGCTCTACGGGGAGTCATCGCACGGCCCGACGCCCTCGCACCTCGCGACGCTCCCGTACTACTTGACGCTCTCGTAGAGCCGAGCTTGCTCGGCTGTCACTTGCGGGGTGCCACACCGGCCGAGGCTTTGGCGGTGCAAGGTACGCTGTAAGTGAAGGCCTCGCGTGACCTGACAGTGAGAGAAACGCTTGCGCGTCCGTCCGCACAAGATCGCGGCAGGTGGGCGGACTTGTTGTAGGGTCTCAGGGGGTCGGAGGCAACGTCAGCCCGCGCAGCCAGGCGTCGGCCTCGCGGTCGTCGGGCGGCAGCGCCAGCAGAGCGTCGATCCGGGCCAGATTGGCGGCGTCAGCCGCGCGTTGGTAGATCCGCGCAAGCACCTGCAGCAGCTCGCGGGTGGAAAAGTCGAAGCGGCTGTTTTTTGCCAGCGCGCGCTGCAGGTCGTCCTCCATTGCCTGCAGACCCGGTTCCTCGCCCGCCAGCCAGCGCGCTTCGGCATGCTGCTGGCGCGCGTTGGCAAGCACCCAGGCGAGCGCAGGCGAGGGCTCGACAACTGTTGCCAGCTGCCCGATCAAGCGGTCCATTTCGGCTGCCGCCCGCCCTGCATCGCCCAGCCTGGCGCGTGCCAGCCAGAGGCGGCTTTCGGCTTGCAAGGCCTGCCAGCTGGTCGTTCCCAAGCTGGATTGGAGAGCTGCCAGCAGCGGCGCAAGCAACGCTTGGCTGCGAGCATGGTCGCCGCTGGCGCCCGCCAAGATCGCCTCACTCTGGCGCAGATGGCGCAGGGCGGGATGATCTTTGCCGAGCTGCTGCTCAACCAGCGGAATGGCGATGTCCAACGTGGCGCGCATGCCGTCGCTGTCGCCCGAGGCCAGCTGGATGGCGGCGAGGTTGGTCAAGCCGGAAACCCGATCGGTGTTGCCGACTCCGCCCAGCGCGATCAACAGTGCATCAAGCCACTGCAGGGCACGCGCGGCCACCGCGAACTGCCCCTGGCTGCTCAGCGTCAGGCTGATCCGCAGCAGGCCGTTGATCACGTCATCATGGCTGGCCTCGTTGCGAGCGATGCGGCGGCTCACGATCTGCATGAACTGCGTCTGCGCGGCCGGCGCCTCGCCGCGATCGTCCAGGTTCTCCGCCTGTCGCTGCAGCATGCGCAGCGCCGCCTCGCTGTCATCGCCCTGGACCCGGCGGGCGCTTTCGACGCCCTCGGCCAGCAGACTCGCGGCGCGCACCCCGTCGCCCAGATGCTGGGCGATTGCGGCAAGGCTGTAGAGCGCCTTGAGCTCCGGGTCCGATCCTGCGCCATACCTCGCGCGCATCTGCTGATGGACAAATTCCCGATGCGCGAGTGACTCCTCCGGACGGCCGGTGGCGCTGGACGTACGACCCAGCTCAATCCGCAGATCAAGCATGCGCTCGTGCGTGGGATCCAGCTGGGGGGAGGCGGTCGCCAGCGCTTCGCTGGCGATGTCGTAGGCCACCCGGTACTGGCCCAGCGAGGTGTGGACGCGGGCGATCACTGCGGCCAGCGTGGCGTACTGCTCGATCGACGAGTCGACCAGTCCGCCCGCTTCCGCCCACGCTGGCTCCAGTGCATCGACGATGCGCGCCTGCGGGCCTTTGCCGCCCGACTGGTTGCCGGCGCGAACCAGCATGCCCTCGACGAAGCGCGAGATTGCCTCGGCCTGCTCGCGCTGTTGCTGCGCGTCGCCCAGCGCGAGTTCGGCGCGAGCCGCCTGCTGCCGCGCCTCGTCGCGGGCCACTTCGGCCTCTGAGCGCAGACTGAGTTCACGCCACAGCAGCCCCGCCAGCAGCATCACGATCACGACCGCAGCAGCGGAGGCCAGGGCATTGCGGCGCACGAACAGCTTGAGCAGATACAGCCGGCTGTCTTTGCGGGCAGCGATCGGCCGGCGGCCCAGGTGCGCCCGCACGTCGTCGGCCAGTGCGGTTACCGATGGATAGCGACGCTCCGGCCGCTTGGCCAGCGCGCGGGTGACGATGGTGTCGATGTCGCCGCGCAGCTGTCGCTGCCTGGCGGGTGCCACGCCCTCGGCCTGACTGGGCGGCGGCGGTCGCTTGTCGCAAACGATGGATTCGACGTCGCTGGGGCGGCTGCTGCTGGGCACCGGCTGCGCCTGCCGGTCACACACCAGCTCGTAGAGCAGCAGCCCGAGCAGGTAGACGTCGGTGGCGACGGTGATCGCTTCGCCGCGCAGCTGCTCGGGCGAGCAGTAGGCGGGCGTCAGGGCGCGTGAGCCAACCCGCGTGGTGGTGGAGTCACCCGGCTCGGGTTGTTCGATCAGTTTGGCGATGCCGAAGTCGAGCAGCTTGGGATGCCCGTCTTCGGTGAGCAGAATGTTGTCGGGCTTGATATCCCGATGCACGATCAGCTGCTGATGGGCGTACTGCACCGCGTCGCAGATTGCCAAGAACAGGTTCAGCCGCTGGCGCAAGCCGAGCTGGCGGTTCTCGCAGGCGCGCATGAGCGTCTCGCCGCGAACATATTCCAGCACCAGGTAGGGATTGCCATTGGGCAGATCGCCACCGTCCAGCAGTCGCGCGATGCCCGGATGCTGCAGGCCGGCCAGCAGCTGGCGCTCCAGCCGCATGCGGCTGCGCAACGAGAGGTCAGCGCCGCCCCCGCGCAGCACCTTGATGGCAACCTGCTGCTGGAAGGTGCCGTCGTCACGCTCGGCCAGCAGCACCTCGCCCATGCCGCCGCGACCGAGCAGGCACACCACCCGATACGGGCCAACCCGCTCGAAGGCCGGCTCGCTGAGCATATCGGCCAGCTTGCGCCGACTGGCCCCATCGGCGGGCTGCGTTGGCTCCTCGTCGGGCGTCTGGATCATGCGGCCTTAGGGCGTCGGAGCACGGTCGGGCGGCACGAGGTCCTCTGCCTGGACCGCCGGCGGATTGTGCTCGTCGAACCAGCGCTTGACCTCGGCGTACCAGAACACCGAGTTCTGCGGCTTCAGAACCCAGTGGTTCTCGTCCGGAAAGTACACATAGCGGGTGGGCACGCCCTTGGTCACCAGCGTCTGGTAAAGCTCAAACCCGTGGTTGACCGGGACCCGCAGGTCGCGCTGGCCGTGGATGACCAGGGTCGGCGTATCGAAATTGGCGGCATGGTAGTGCGGCGAAATCTTCTCGATCATGGCGCGGTTGTCGCGCTCCCAGAAGCCGCCAAAGCGCGGCACGTCGCTGGCGAAGTCAGCGCCGTACTGGGTGTAGATGTTATAGACCGCGGCGTGGGCGAGCAGGGCGCGAAACGGGTGCTCGCGGCCAAGGATCAGACTGGTCAGGTAGCCGCCGTAGCTGCCGCCACCGGCCACCATGCGCTCCGAATCGATCCACGGCTGGCCGGCGAGCCACTCGGTGGCCTTGATTACGTCCTCAAAGGGCAGGTCGGCCCAGTTCGGATTGATTGCATCGGTGAAGTCCTGGCCGAATCCCGAGCTGCCGTGGAAGTTGGGCCAGGCCGTGACATAGCCCCAGCTTCCAAACACCTGGGCGTTCCAGCGAAAGCTCATGGCGTTGGTGATGCCGTTGTGTGGCCCGCCGTGAATCAGAACGAACAGCGGATACTTTTTCGAGCGGTCGAATCCAGGCGGGTAGTTGACCCACATCTGGATCGGCGCGCCGTTGGCGCCGGCATAAGTGACCGACTCGAAGGTGCCCATGTCAGTGGCAGCCAGCAGGGCGTCGTTGATCCGTGACAGCGTCGTCGCCTTGCCGCTGCGCGGATCAATCGCGACCAGCGTGGGCGGCTCGGTGAAGCTTTGGCGCAGCCCGAACAGGCTGCCGCGGCTGGATAGCGCCAGCCCGCCAAACGACGATTCGCCGGTCACCGCCCGCGGCGCACCTTGCAGCGGCAGCTGGTAGACGCGCGTGCTGCCGGCATCATCGATGGCGCCATACAGCGACCGGCTGTCGGCTGACCAGAGCAGACCCGACGCGCTGCGGTCCCAGTCCGGAAAAGGCTCGCGCACTTCGCCGCTGCTGCGATCGCGCAGCAGCAGCCGCCCGCGGTCGGCGTAAAAGCCAGGAATGCGCTGCTGCACAAAGGCCAGCGTCCTGCCATCCGGGCTGTACAGCGGCTGGCTGTCGCCGGCTGGATTGTCGGCGGTGAGGTTCACCGGCTCGCGGCTGCCAATGGCCAAGGTGTAGACATCAATGTTGGTGACGTTGGCCGCCGGATCGGAATCGGCGACGAACGCCAGCTCGCGGCCGTCCGGGGCAATGTCATACAGGTCGTCGGTGCCTTGAACCGAGGCGCGCGGCAGCTGCAGCCCGGTTCCCAGCGTCAGTGGCTGTGGCGCGCCGCCAGCGATGTCCACCGTAAAGACATGAAACTCACGCTCGTCAAGCAGGGTGTCCCAGACGCCGGTCGCGGTGCCGTCCCAAACCCGCGCCTTGACCTTGGCCGCTTCGCGCTCCTTCAGCCGGTCGCCCTGCTTGTCCAGGGCCAGGTCGGCGAAAACGCGCGAGACAAATGCAATCTGCTGGCCGTCAGCAATGAAGCGCGGGCTCTGTACGCCGCTGGCCAGCGTGGTCAGGCGCATGGCCTCGCCGCCGTCCGCCGGCATCAGGTACAGCTGATTGGCGCTGTCGGTATCGCGTTTGGCGGTGAACAGCACAAACCGGCCGTCCGGGCTGAACTGCGGCGAGCCCTCGTTGGAAGCAGCGGTAGTAAAGCGGCGCTCGCCGCTGCCGTCGGCGTTCCAGATCCACAGATCGGTGTAACCCACGTCTTCGCTCATATCGAAGCGGGTAACCGGCGCAATTATCCGTGTGCCATCGGGCGACACGGTCGGCGTGCCGATACGCTGGATCTGCCAGCTGCGCTCCGCGTCGAGCAGATGTCGGTTTGCCTCGCTGGCTGAAAGCGGCGCAGCAATCAGCAGCGCGCAGAGGATGGCAGAAATTCGCATGAGGGTCGGTCTCGAAGGGCGGGTGCCAGGTGATGCTGCCGGCAAACTCGGTGTCACTGCAAGCCGACGCCCATCGGGCAGACCGATCAGCGTCGTTGGTTGCGTTTGCGGCACAGCAGGCCGGTTGCTACCGTGCGCGCACCTAACCCGCATATTTCATGAATTCGCGCGATGATCGCGCATGATGTCGTTCGCACAGGAGACTACCGAAGGAGCGGCGGAGCGGCCATACGACCGACTGAGCAAAATCTCCTGTGCGGACAACAGACAAGCGAGGGCGCGCGAGATTCATGGAACATGCGGGTTAACAGTGGACACAAGCAATCTCACGACATCGGCCAACCTGCGCTTCGCGATCGGTGTTGCCGTCTTTCTGGGCACCGCCCTGGCCTACCCGTGGTACGCCGGCCGGGTTGATGACCATCTCGCCGCGCAGCGATCAGCGGCCGCCGAGGCGCTACAAACCCAGTCGCAGGCAGACCAGCGGCTAGCGGCGCCGGCCGACTACGAAGACGTGAACCGCAGCGCTGCGCTGCGTGAACAGACGCGTCGGCAGGCAAGTGTCCAGGTCAAGGGCACCTCCGGCAGCTCGCCGCCGATGGCGCTGGTGGATCTGGGCGAGGCAACCCTGGCCGAAGCGCGCGGGACGATCTGCCGCCAGGCGGAAATGTCACTGGGCGCCTCGCTGGCCGGAAGCGCGCTGCGTGTGCAGCGCTACCGTGACAGCCAGCCGGCGCTCGACATTGGCCAGGTCCGATGCTGATCCGAACGGCAAACCCTCCAATGACCATGCCCACCAAGACCGAAGCCCAGCGCCGTGCCGACGACATCGGGGTGTTCCGACAGGAGCTGGCGCGCCTTGAGCAGGCCGGCGTCCTGACCCTGGATTCCGCGCAGCAGGCGGCGCTGCGCGGCCACCACGACAGACTGCTGGCCGACTTCGCGAGCAGCTTCGACATCGACCGCGACAGCCGCTCACGGCAGCTTTCGCTGGGAATGCGGGTCACCTCGTTCCTCGGCGCGCTGGCACTGGCGGCGGCGGTGTTCTTCCTGTTTCACCAGTTCTGGGGTCTGCTGGCAACGCCTGCCCAGGTAGGCATTCTGCTTGCGGCGTCGCTGGGATCGCTGGCGGCGACCGCCTGGGTCAGCCGACGCGATTCGTCCGGCTACTTCGCCAAGCTGGCGGCGCTGGTGGCGTTTGCCTGTTTCGTGCTGAACATCACCATGTTTGGTCAGATCTTCAACATCACCCCTTCTGACAAGGCACTGCTGCCATGGGCGGCGCTGGCGCTGCTGCTGGCTTACGCCCTCGACCTGCGGCTGCTGCTGGTGGCCGGTCTGCTCTGCCTGACCGCGTACATCGCGGCGCGCGCCGGCACATGGGGCGGCATGTACTGGCTGCACGTGGGCGAACGGCCAGAGAACTTTCTGCCCGCAGCCATCCTGCTGTTTTTGCTGCCGCAACTGGTCGACCAGCGCCGCTATGGCGGATTTGCAGGCACCTATCGAGTGTTCGGGATGCTGGTGCTGCTGCTGCCGATACTGGTGCTGTCGAACTGGGGCGCAGTCAGCTATCTGCGCTGGCCGCTGGAGCGCATCGAAGGGCTGTATCAGATCGCCGGCTTTGCGCTCAGCGCCGGTGCCATCTGGCTGGGCGCGCGCCGCGGCTGGAACGAGGTGGTCAACACCGGCGTGGTCTTCTTCGTCATCTTTCTGTACACCAAGTTCTACGACTGGTGGTGGGAGCTGTTGCCCAAGTACCTGTTCTTCCTGCTGATCGCGCTCACCGCGCTGCTGCTGCTGTTCGTGTTCAAGCGACTGCGCGGCGTCATCGCGCCGACGTCAACGGGAGCCAGCGCATGAGCACGAGTGTCTCTTCGCCGCGCCTGCTGCTGATTGCCGGCATCCTGATTCTGGTGGTGAACGCGATTGCGCTGGGCGGCGCCGCCTGGAACCGCAGCGCCGAAGACGCAAGGCTGCGGCTGAGCGAACGTGAGCTCAGCCTGCCGCCGGCCTGGCGCAGCAACGCCGAGAACAGCGGCATTGCGCTCTCGCTGCAGTGGCGGGTGCCGGCAACCGCCGACGATCTGAAGGCCGAAAACCACTATGGCGCATACCTGTACAACAGGTCGCCGCCGTGGCTTGACCAGGCCAAGTTGCTGGCGCTGGGATTCGACGATGAGGTGGTGGTGGACCACAGCGCCGGTCCCCGTCGAACGCGCCCGCAATCGCGTGACGTCTGGCTGGTGCTGGAGCTTGATGGTGCCGATTACGCCCGCGTGCTGGCGGGCGCGCAGCGGGCGCATGAGCGCGCCGCGGCCGAGCTGGCGGCACGCCCCGATGATCGCGACGTCAAGGACAAGGCCGAAACGGCCGAGCGCCATTGGCTGAGCGAACGCGACGAACTGAGCCGCCTGTTCGTCATCGATGCGGGGCTGGACCCCGCCGCCCTGCGCGACATCTATCCCGACCGCGAGCGCTTCATCGTTGCCAGTGGCCAGGTACGGCCGCAGTGGCGCTACTCGTCGGTCGACCTACATCGACCTCTCAGCGGCGACGTGCACGCGCTGAACGTCGACAGCATTCACGTCTCAACCCAGTTCCGTGCGCATTTTGAATCACGCATCAACGCCGATGAGGCGCTGCAAAATGCGTTCAAGTACACGGTTACCCTGGCCTATGGACGCCGGCACGAGCCCTGGATCGTCGCCGTGGAAGAGCACAGCGACGACGCACACGACAGCGCTGCCGGACCCGCGGGTCAGTTGACCGCAGTGCCGTCCAGGTAGTACCAGCGACCGGCCTCGCGCACGAACCGGCTGCGCTCGTGCAGCCGCTGCGCTGACCCACCGCCAACCCGGCTGCGGGCGACAAACTCGACCTCGGCGTGGTCGCTGTCGATGCATACATGCAGGCGCACGCTCAAACCCAGCCAGCGGCGTCGGCCCGGTGGATCGAGCACCAGATCCGCCGGGCGAGTGCCCGGATGCCAGGTCAGCCGCAGGTACTCAACATTTCCCAGCACGAATGCGACGTAGCGCGCCCGCATCAGCGCCTCCGCGTCCGGCGCCGGCAGCCCCGCATGCCAACGG
>JBBRBN010000041.1:0-34292 GCA_038205755.1 Lysobacterales bacterium
AATGCTCTGGCCGAGCTGGATCGTGCCGCTGAAGCTGGCGTGCGTCAGCGGCGTGCGCGTCATGATGCCGCAGCGTATCGAGCCCGCATTTTTCATGAATATCGCGCGCCCGCGCTTGTCTCCTGGCCGCACAGGAGACTACCTCAGTCGGTCATATGGCCCGCTACGCCGCTCCTTCGGAAAACCCCTTGTGCGAACAGTATCCTGCGCGATCATCGTGCGAATTCATGAAACATGCGGGCTAGCCCTGGTTGAGCCAGCTCGGGCTGGTTGGCGTGAAGGGAAAATGCACGTTTGGATGTGCCGCCAGCCACCCATCGTTCTTCCTCGGCGTGCTGAGGTTGTCGAGAATCACAGGGACATCGCGTCCGGCCGGCAGGTCGGCGATCACCTTCTCCATAAATCCCTGAAAATCAGCGCGTTTCCTGCTGGGGGGATCCCGCAGCGAGCAACTCTCAGCTTGATTCCTGCTTCACCAACATGACAAGCGATCTTGCAACCAGCGCAACGCGCAGTGACGCGAATACCTTGGCGTCTTCCGCCGCGTGGTGGGTGATCGCGCTGTTATTCGCCTTTAGTGTCGCGACGTTTCCGCAGGCAGGGCTGGTCATCGATTCGGGACGCGATCTGGCCAACGCATGGGCAATTTCACAGGGTGAGTTCTTCCCGCTCGCGGGACCCGACATTTTCGGCACTTGGAAATTGGGGCCAGCCTGGTTCTATCTGCTTGCCGTTCCGCTGCTGTTCGGCGCGTCACTCTTCACCGTGTCGCTTTGGGTCGGCGCGCTTGCATCGTTGAAGATTCCGCTCGCCTATCTCCTCGGCCGGCGCTGCTACGGACCGGCGGGCGGGTTGGGGTTGGCCGCCGCCGTCGCGATGCCGGGCTGGGGTAGCGTCGAAGCAATGGTCTTGGCTCATACATCGTTGGTGGAAACCGGGGTGCTCGCATCAATACTGATGTCCTGGAGGGCCTTTCGTTTGCCGACCACCGGCCGGTTGACAATGGCCTCGCTGATGCTGGCCTTGGCCATGCACGCTCATCCGACCGCAATTGTCGTGTCGCCCTGGCTGGCCGCGGCGCTGTGGCAGGCCAGGAAGGAAAATTCGCGAATTGCCATCGGTGTGGCCGCCCTGCTCGGATTCTCATTGCCATGGTTGCCGATGCTGTACGGGGAAGCGCAGGCTGGCTGGCCGCAGATCGCCGCCACCCAACGGTATCTTTCCAGCGGCGAGTCGAGCAGCTGGCTGTCTGCGTCAGTCGCCAGCGCACACGGCCTGATCACAGGCGCGCCAACGTTGGTGAGCAGCATTCTCCTGCCGCAGTTGGCGGGGCTCGACAACGGGTTGTCTCTGATCTGGTTCGGCCTGCTGGCTGTGGCCGGACTCGGAACTGTCGCGGCGGCGTTTCGGGAGCCAGGACTGACGCTGATCGTCTGGGCGCAGCTTGTTTTCGCACTACTGCTGGTTTTCGTGCTGCGCCGACCGACGCCTGTGTACATGGTGTTTGCCTTGCTTCCTCTGTTCTCATGGGCCTGCGTGCACGGCTGGCGTGGCGCGCTCGGACTGCGCGCCAGCAGCAGCTTCTTCTGGGCAGTGGCGCTACTGTCCACGGTTGGCAACTTCGCCGTGGTTGCGCAGCGAACGAGCCTGCTCTCGACGGGCAGCCTGGCGATTCCCGGCGCTGCGTTTGGTGACGTCGCGCAACCTGTCGAGCAGGACGGGTACCTCCGACCTTGGCTTGCCATCGGCCTTCAGGAGGAAGCCGTTGGCGACCTCTGCGCCCCAGAAATCGCGCTGCACGGCGAACTGGCAACCGCTCTGCAGCTTGCGTCCAACGTCGCCATCGCCAGTGCTTGCGGGTCCAACCAAGGCCCCCAGCTCCTCGGGAGCCAGGCAACACGTCATGTGCTGGCAATGCCGGCTGCGGTTGCGGAGCGACTTGCGCTTGAAGGCCAGCCGCTGGTGCGCGGCTGGACTGCGTTCGAACCGACGGCGATTCTGTTCCCGCGCAGTGGCTTACGGCCCACAGTCGACCCCGAGTACGCCGTCAATCGCTATCGCGAACAGGCATCCCCAAGCAGCCCGCAACGCCTCTTCGTCCAGTGCAGCGAGAACAGGATGATCGCGGTGACCAACTTGCTGCCCGGTCTCAATGCGATTGAGGTGATCGCCTCACGTACGACACCAGCGGGCTCAATCTCCGCGACGCCTTATCTCACCACGCTCGCCGCCAGCTACTTCCGCTGCTGGGGTACAGAACGATTCGAAATCGAATTGCAGGCTGCGGATTTGGCCTCTGTCGACGTGGTGGCGATCAATTGAAGTTGGGTCAATGGCGTGTGGACCGATAGCCGTCAGAGCTTGAAGAAGCTGGCATCCGTTTCAGCCGCGCTCGCGCCGATCAGCGGCGCGCAAGCCTCCGACAGCGCCCCCAACCCTCTCAACGCCAACGCCAACGCCAATCGTCGGAATCCAGGACGTTTGGTGTGCCCGTTCCGGGCCATCGTGTCCAGCCTCCACTTTGGCTCGCCGAGCCTCAAGGTGTTGGGGTAGACGTCGGGGCCCCGGTTCACTGCGTTCATTGCCGGGCGCTGTCGCGGCGGCGCGAATCGACTTAAAGTGAGGGGCTGGCCCCTCCCGACCCTCCCCGAACATCGGGGAGGGAGCAGGCCTGAAGCCAAATCTGAACGACTTTCACGTTAACCCAAGGGTGTCCTCTTGTTTTTCCAAAGGTGCTGTCGCGACGCGCGATTCCCTCAAAGCCTGTTCGTGGCGCTGCAGATCAAGCGGGCGATCGCCATTGAGCCCGACATCACGGCGCACGCGCACGATGCAGCGGGTTCGCCGGTCGGCGTCTTTCGACTGCGCGACCGCAGTGACGCCGTCTGGTTGCCGCGGGGCGAGTATCTGGTCCGACTTGATTTCGCCAAGGCTGTTTCCGGGATCCAACGTGTCGCCCTTATCGGCTCATGCAAGATCAATGGGCGAAGCCATACGGTCGTTGAGCAAACGATTCCGGTGCAGGAGGCCAGCGAGCGAGAGCTCACGGCGCTGAGCACCGCCGGAGCTCAGACCGAGATCGTCGGCTTGCCGGGTTCGCCCCACGTCGAGACGCTGAGCTGGCGCAAGGGCGCGGGTGACTGGTTCTATCGGCACTTCGACCACGCTGCGCGCACGATGGGGAGCTATATGCTCGGCGACTCGCCGCTGCTGCGGGGAGACGTTCTGGATGTCGGTTGCGGCGACGGAATCACGGACCTCGGCTTCGCCCTGCATTATTCGCCGCGACAAATGATCGGCATCGACCCGTTCCGCGGATTTGATCGGCTGCCGGAGATTCTTCGGCAAAGTGGCGTGCCACAGGATGCCGTGCCCGATTCGCTACGCTTTCTTGGACACGACGGCAGCCACCTGCCGTTCCCGGATGACAGCTTCGATGTGGTGCTCTCATGGGGTTCCCTCGAACACATCGCCGGCGGTTACCGGCAGTGTCTGAGGGAGATCAAGCGAGTGCTTCGCAAGGATGGGCTGTTTTTTGTACACCCTGGCCTCTTCTACTCGAACATCGGACATCACCTGGGCGAATTCTCGAACGAACCGTTCTTTCACCTCACGATGGACGAGGCGGCCCTGAAGGAAATGGTTCTCTCCGGCACGCCCGAGTACATCGACAGAAGTGGCCTCCAGGCGACGCCGGCGGAATACTGGCAGTGGTACAAGGAGCTCAATCCGATCACCGTCGCCGGGTTTGAGCAGGAGCTGCGCGCGATGGACTTCGAGCCCTGGCGAGTGGCCATACGGACGGTCGACCGGTTCGAGTACACGCCCGAACTGCTCGCTCACTCAATGCAGGACCTGGCGACCAACGAGCTGTATGTCAGCTGCTGGAATCGCAAGCTGCAGCGGCCGGAGAGTTACCGTCAGCGGGCGCCCGACGGCTTCGATTCCGAGCTGGGACGCTAAGCGTGGCAGCGCCCGATGCCGGGCGGATGACCCTCGTTTGGGAACGCGCGCTTGCCCGCGGGCGCAGCGAGTTGCGCGCGCTGGCGGAGTACTACGTCCTGCCCGGTCTTGTGGCACTCCTGCCATGGCGTTTGGGCGTCCGACTCTGTCGGCGCTTCGCTGCTTGGACTCCGCTTTACCGGATGGAATGGCAGCCGGCGCTGGCGGAGGCTGATCGCTGTCTGCAGATTACTGACGCGGACCAGTGGGCGCTGCGTTTTCGCTTCAATCGTCTGGTCGACCACGCCGACTTCTGGCGCGCCTTGGTTCGCCCGATGCGACGGTTGCTCAGCGACATGGACGTCCTGACAGACTGGCCACGGCTGTCCGGACCGGCGGTGGGGGCGTTCTTCCACTGCGGCGCCAATTTTCCTGCGGTTTACTCGCTGCGCTGCAGCGGTGCCTCGGCGTCGGTGTTGGCGGGTCGATTCAGCCGGCGTTCGATGGGTGGTGCCTTCGCGGGCTACTGGTATGGGCGAATGCGGATTGCTCAGCTCCAGCGCGCTTCCGGTGGCCCGCTGATCTACGCGCCGCGCACCGTGCAACAGAGCGTAGCCGCACTGGCCGCTGGCCGCTGGGTGATTGGTACGCCCGATGTGCCGCCGTCGGAGACCCGCATTTCGGTGCCGGTGCAGCTGTTTGGCCGCACCGGCTTCATGCCCGAAGGGCTGCTGCTGATTGCGCGCAAGGCCGGCGTGCCGGTGGTGATCTTCACTCTGACGCTGGATTTCGATAGCGGTCGCCGCGAGCTGCGCGTGTGGGGCCCGTTTGATCCCCACGATCCGACCCTGATGCAGCGGATTGCCGAGACCTGGGAGAGCCTGATCCGGGAAAAGTCCTGGGGCTTCACGCTGTGGCCGGCGATGCCGGCGTTTTTCCGGCCCCCGCTGGGCTGAACTGGCGCGATCGGCGGGGACGAAGCGCGGCCAGCCTGCGCTATTATCGAAAGCCCTTCCGCCACCCATCCCGCCGTGCAATGAAGACTCCCCGTCAGGTCCGCCCGGTCGCTGTGCTCGGTGGCGTGCGTATTCCGTTCTGTCGCAACAACACGGCGTATTCCGATGTTGGCAACCTCGGCATGTCGATCCGCACGCTTGGTGCGCTGGTCGAGAAGTTTGGGCTGCACGGCGCGGTGCTGGGCGAAGTGGCGATGGGCGCAGTGCTCAAGCATTCGTCCGACTGGAACCTGGGTCGCGAGGCGGCGCTGTCGTCCGGGCTGTCACCGCTGACGCCAGGAATCACGCTGCAGCGCGCCTGCGGAACGGGCCTGGACACGGTCATCACGGTCGCCAACAAGATTGCGCTGGGGCAGATCGAGGCCGGCATTGGCGGCGGCTCGGACACCACCTCGGATGTGCCGATCGCGGTCAACAAGCGGCTGCGTCGGCGCCTGCTGGACGCCAACATGGCGCGCAGCACCGGCGGCCGGCTGCGCGCGCTGAAGGGCTTCGCCTTCCGCGAGCTGGCGCCGGAGTTTCCCGGCGTGGGCGAGCCGCGCACCGGCAAAAGCATGGGCGAGCACTGCGAGCTGATGGCGAAGGAATGGGCGATCGAACGCGCGGCGCAGGATCAGCTGGCGTTCGAGTCGCACAGCAAGGCGGCGGCTGCCTATGAGCGCGGCTTTTACGCCGACCTGGTGGTGCCGTTTCGCGGCGTCGAGCGCGACAACATCCTGCGCCCCGACACCACGGCCGAGAAGCTGGCCGCGCTCAAGCCCGCGTTTGACCGTAGCTCGGGCCAGGGCACGCTGACTGCCGGCAACTCGACGCCGCTCACCGACGGCGCATCGGCGGCGCTGCTGGCCTCCGACGACTGGGCCAAGGCGCACGGCCACGCGCCGCTGGCGTATCTGGTTGATGCGCAGGTCGCGGCGGTCGACTTTGTGCACGGCGAAGGGCTGTTGATGGCGCCGGCCTGGGCGGTCGCGCAGCTGCTGGCGCGCAACGGTCTGACCCTGCAGGACTTCGATTTCTACGAGATCCACGAGGCCTTCGCGGCGCAGGTACTGTGCACGCTCAAAGCCTGGGAGTCGGCCGACTTCTGTCGCGACAAGCTTGGGCTCGATGCCCCGCTGGGCAGCATTGATCGCGAGCGCCTCAACGTGGTCGGATCGTCGCTGGCGGTCGGTCACCCGTTTGCCGCCACCGGTGCCCGTATCGTTGCCACTGCCGCCAAACTGTTGAAGGAAAAAGGCGGCGGCCGCGCGCTGATATCGGTCTGCACCGCCGGCGGTATGGGCGTGACGGCCATTCTCGAGCGCTGAGCAGGAGCCGGGACTCAGGACTCGGGACTTCGGAAGCGGCGCCTGCGCGCCCAGCCTCGGCATTCGCTGCGCCCCGTCAATCAGACGCAGACTCGCTGTTCCGAGTCCCGAGTCCCGAGTCCCGATTCTCCCAGCCCCCAGCCGCCAGCCGCCAATTACGGCGCCGGCAACATCGGCACACCCATGCTGCTGCGCGCCTCGGCCACCGTCGCCAGCGCAGTGCCACGGGCGATGCGCCGGATGCTGTCGCAGCTGTCGCCGCGGGCGGCGCGCACAGCATTGGCAAACGCCTGGCGGGCGCGGGCGTCGTCTGATTGCTCGGCGTACAGTTCGCCCAGCGATTCCCACACGTCGGCATCGACGTCGCCACCCAGCGCCCGCAGCAGATACTCCTCGGCCTTGCCCCACAGCTGCTGGCGGCGGCACAGCCGGCCGAGCGAAAGCTGCAGGCTGCGGCTGTCAGGGTGCGCGACCAACCACTGCTCGGCCTGTCGCAGCGCGTAGGGAAGATCGCCGTGGGGCAGCTGACCGTAGCAACGCGCCAGTCGCTCCGACCAGCTCTTTTTCAGCGCGCGGGCAATCGCCTCCGCGCCCTCGTCGGCGTCGCCCAACGCGGCAGCGCGGCTGGCATAGGCGTCGACCAGCTCAGGCTGCAGTCGCTGGCTCCGGGTCAGGCTGTTCCAACGATTTACCAGCACGCCCAGCACGTCGGTCTGTACGAGTGCAGCGGCGATGGTTGCGGCTTCGACCGCCAGCAGCGGATCACCCTCGCGCACCTTGCTCCGGCGCAGCTCAGGCAGCAGGTCGAGCGCCTCTGCCGCGCGGCCGGCGCCGACCAGTGCCTGCAATCGCAGCTCGATGCCGCGTGGACTCAGCGGTTCGTTTGCCGATGCCAGTTCCAGCAGCTCGGCGGCGCTGGCGTACTGCTTGCGCTCGAGCAGATGCTCGACCGTGATCAGCCGCGCCTGGCTTTCGCCACCGGCCATGCCGGCCTCGGCCAGCAGCGCGCTGGCCCGTTCGCCGTGGCCGCGCGCGTAGGCAGCGCGATGCGCGGCCAGCAGGGCCGGCAGTCGCAGGGCAGGGTCACGCGCGGATTTACCGAGCAGCTTGTCGGCCCGCGCCCAGCGGCCCTCTTCCAGCGCCAGCAGCCCGCCGGCCAGGCGTTCCCTGGCGATGCGCCGCTGGCGTCGCCGCCAGCCGAGCAGCGGCGCCCGCAGCAGCCAGATCAGCGCGCGCAGCAGCAGCCAGATCAGCAGCAGGGCCGCGACGGCGACGATCAGCGTGGATTCAACGCTCCAGCCGCGAAAGGTGATCAGAATGCGGCCGGGGTCGGCGGACAGCAGCTGCCACAGCCAAGCGCCGGCGGTGGCCAACGCCAGCAGCAGCAGGACCTGGCGGAACAGGCTCATTCGCGCTCGACAGGCGGCGCCGCTTCGACCGTCGGTGTCGGCGGCTGGTCGATTGGCGCAGCGGTGGGCGCAGCTCCGGGTACGGCCTCGGGTTCTGCAGCAGGGTCTGCGGCAGGTTCAGCGGCAGGTTCAGTGGGCTCGATCAGCAGCAGCGCCGGCGGCGGTTGGCCAAGCCGTCGGGTGGCGCGCATGCCGCGAAGCTCTCGCAGCGTCGCACCTGCGGCTGGCGGAATCGCCGCCGGCGTTAGATCCAGGCTGCCGAGGGCCTCGATGTGTGGCGCCACTCGCGGGTCGGTGCGGTCGAACAGGCTGATCAATCCGGCTTGGAAGGACGAGCCCGCTGCAAAGCCCTCGACCGGCTCGCCGCGCTCCAACGCGGCCAGCTGCAGCTGCAGCTGCAGTCCGAACGCTGCCAGTCGTGCGGCGCGGATCTGCGGGTCGAGCGGGGCGCCTGACTCATCCAGCCTGCGAACGGTGATCAGCTGACCCAGCAGGGCCGCCAACCGTGACTGGCTGGGTGCGTCCGGTGGGCGCGTATCAGCGGGTGCCGGCAGCGTTGCCAACTCGGCCAGCAGGGCGTTGATGCGCGCCCGCGCCAGCAGCAGCGGGTCAGCGGGCATGGCCTGCAGCGCGGCGATCTCCTGCGCAAGGGTCTGTCGCAGCGTCGCGTAGATCGGCTCCTGCAGACCGGCCAGCGCGGCATCGGCCAGGGTCAATGCGCGGATCGCTGCGTCCTGATCGCGAAACAGCCGCAGCCGCCCCTCGCCGGCCAGCAGCAGAAACTCGGCCTCGTCCAACAGCATCGCCTGGGCGCCTTCCTGGCGGGTTTGGGCCAGCCGGGTCAGCGCGTCCTCAAGCAGGGCAGCACGGTCACCAATCCCCAGCAGCTCCTCGCGAAGCACGCGCTGGCTGGAGGCAGTCTCACCCAGCCGCGCATCGATGGCGCGCTGCCGGTCCTGCACGCCCTCCAGCTTGCGATCAACCTCGATCAGCCGGCCACGCAGCTCATCGGCAATCTGCTGCCACTCGCTGCTGCTGCGCTCGGCAATGGCCAGCCGCTTCTGCGCATCCCAGAACCAAAGCCCGCCGGCCCCCGCGACAAACAAGAGCACAATCCAAGGCCACCGCCGTCGTCGGGCAGGTCTGACGCCTGGACCGGCAGCAGGCTGCTCTGGCGCGGCGACGGTGGGCTCAACCTCAGTCGGGGAATCGGTCACGGCGGGTCAACGGTTCAAGACTCGAGCCCATGCTACCGGAAGGTCTTTGCCTTGGCATAAGCGCCTAGCCCGCAAGCGTCATGAATCTCACACGCCCTCGCTTGTCGGTTGTCCGCACAAGGTGCTCTCCTCGGTCGGTCTCGTTGCCCGATACGGTGCTTCTTCGGAAACCGGGCGCGATCACCGCACCCGCTCAGGAAACATGCGGGATAGCGCGGCCAGCTGAATCCGTGGCTGGGTCGAGGCGCACTCGATGAGGTCGGAAAAGCCGAGCGAACTGGCCAGCTGCAGCAGGCGCTGACTGGCACACACTGCCACGGAGCGCAGCAGCCGCGTGCGTCCGTCGTGATCCAGCTGGGCATGCACGGCCTGCAGCGCATCGGCGCTGCTGACCAGCACGGCCGAGGGTCCGCCGATGGCCTGCAGCTTCTGCCGTGCCCGTGCAGACAGCGTCGCCGCCTCGCGTCGATAGACCTCGGCGACCTGCACCTGCGCGCCGCGCACACGGAGCACTCGAAGGATCTCACCGCGACCGCCAGGCGCGGTGACCAGCCCAACCTGTGCCGGCGGCGGCGACAGTACTGGCAACGCCAGCACGCCCTCGCTGTGCATCGCCTGCGTTGGCGCCACGACCGTGCGCACGCCGACCCGCCGCAGCGCCGCGGCGCTGCCGCTGCCAATCGCCACCGCCTGCGCGGAGCTTGACTGCAGGTCCGCCAGCCCGCGCGCGAAGCGCACCGCCGCTGGACTGGTGTAGATGCAAACCGGGCAGGCCAGCGCCGAGTGAAGCGCCACACGCGCCGCGGCGGCATCGGCCACCGGCAGCAGCCGCAAGCCTGGCAGGCTCAGGAAGGCGGCGCCGCTGGCGCGCGCAAGGCGTCGCAGCGGCGCCTGCTGGTCACTGGCGCGCAGTCCGACAATGGTCCACCCGTGCAGGTCGATCATCGGTTGCAGCAGCCGTCAAAAGGTTGCGCGGTCATGCAGCAAGCGTAGCCCGGACCGGGTTGCTGGCGCGCCGGCAGTGCCGTTTGGTGCACCATGGCGCCCCCGCAGCTGCCGTCAGCGCCGAATGACCGACCTTGCAACCGATCCACTGATCAGCCTGCAGCACAAGCTCGACAGCATGCCGCCGGCGCGTGCCATGGGATTTCGCGCCACCCGCTACGACACCGATGGCCTGCGCCTGAGCGGGCCGCTCGAAGCCAATGTCAACGACAAGGGCTGCGCATTCGGTGGTTCGCTGGCCGGATTGCTGACGCTCAGTGCCTGGGGCCTGGTCAACGTGCGGCTGGCGGAAGCGGGCTTCGATGATGCCGAGGTCTACGTGCAGGACTCCCATCTGCGCTATCTGGCGCCTTTGTACGGCGAGCTGCACGCCGATGCGCGGCTGGCCGATGGCGAGCAGTGGGAGACGTTTCTGGCGGCGTATCGCAATCGCGGCAAGGCACGGGCGACGATGACGGCGCAGGTCACCCTCCCGGATGGCTCGCCTGCCACCACGCTGGAAGGACGATTCGTCGCGCTGCGACCGAAAGCCTGAACTCAAAAGCGCACCTTTCAGCGCTGGCAGCGCGGACACCAGACCGACGCACGCTGGCCGATCCGCAGGCTGCGCAGCGGCGTTGCGCAGACCCGACACGGCTGGCCCTCGCGGCCATACGCCAGCAGCTCCTGCTCGAAATAGCCCGGTGCGCCGTCCGGGTTGAGAAAGTCGCGCAGCGTGGTGCCGCCACGGGTGATGGCAAAGGCAAGGATGCGCTTGACCGCGCCGGCCAGACGGTCGTAGCGGGCGCGCGACACCGCACCGGCGGCGCGGCGCGGATCGATGCCCGCCTCAAACAGGCTCTCGGCGGCGTAGATGTTTCCGACCCCAACCACGATCGCCTGATCCATCAGGAAGTTCTTGACCGGTCCGCGCCGACCGCGGCTGTGGGCGTGCAGGTGGCGGCCATCGAAATCGGCGGACAGCGGCTCCGGCCCCAGCCCCGCCAGCAGCGGATGGGTTTCGCCGTGTGCCTGCCAGAGCAGCGCACCGAACCGCCGTGGATCGTTCAGGCGCAGGATCGAACCGCCTTCGATGAGCAGATCGACATGGTCGTGCAGGATGGGCGGCGTGCCTGCGGGCAGCACGCGCAGGCTGCCCGACATGCCCAGATGCAGGATCGCGCTGCCGCTCTCGGCCGCCAGCAGCAGGTACTTGGCGCGTCGCTCTACGGCCGTGATTCGCTGGCCGGGCAAGAGGTCGCGAATCGCGGCAGGAATCGGCCAACGCAGTTCAGCTCGGCGCAGGGTCGCGCCCAGCACGCGGCGCCCGACGAGGTGCGGCGCGATGCCGCGGCGGGTGGTTTCTACCTCGGGAAGTTCAGGCATCTGAGCGGCGCGATCCATGGGAACGGCGGGTGCCAGGCGCCTGAACCCGTGCGCCCCATACCCCGGCGAAGGGATGGTATCGCGTCAAACCTGCATGCATCATGCCGTGCATACCCTTGGAGTACGCGATGCCTACCTACCTTCTCGACTGGCTCGGCAGCGGGTTTACCGGCGCCAGCTGGACCGCGGTGGCGATCTATTTCCTGTTCGCCACGCAGCTGACAATTTTCTCCGTCACCCTGTACCTGCATCGCAGCCAGGCGCATCGGGCGGTTGATTTCCATCCGGCGGTGGCCCACCTGTTTCGCCTGTGGTCGTGGCTGACCACGGCAATGGTCACCCGCGAGTGGGCGGCCATCCATCGCAAGCACCACGCCAAGTGCGAAACCGCTGAAGATCCGCACAGCCCGCAGTTCCACGGCATCCAGACCGTGATGTGGCGTGGCGTCGAGCTGTACCGCAACGCCCGTGACCAGCGCGAGGACATCGAGAAGTACGGCAAGGGGTGTCCGGACGACTGGATCGAACGCAGCCTCTACGCGCGCTACCCCACGCTGGGCCCGACCCTGATGCTGTTCATCTGCGTCGGACTGTTCGGCACCAAGGGCCTGGCGGCCTGGGCGCTGCAGATGGCCTGGATCCCGATCTGGGCCGCCGGCGTGGTCAACGGCCTGGGACACTGGTGGGGCTACCGCAATTTCGAGACCACCGACACCGCCACCAACCTGTCGCCGTGGGGCGTGTGGATTGGCGGTGAGGAACTGCACAACAACCACCACGCATTTCCCAGCTCGGCCAAGTTCGCGCTGCGCCGCTGGGAGGTCGACATCGGTTGGGTGGCCATATGGGGCCTGGAGAAACTTGGGCTGGCAAAGGTGCTGCGAGTGGCGCCCGCGCTCGACGTGCGTCCTAACATCCAGATGCCGGATGGCGAGACGCTGAAGGCGCTGCTGACGCATCGCTTCCAGGCGATGACCGACTACTACCATCGCGTGCTGTTGCCGGCGCTGCGCGAAGAAGCCTCACAGGCCGGCGAGAGCCTGCGCAGCCTGCCGCGTCGCCTTCGCCGTGGCCTGGCCGACGATGGCCGCTGGCTGGATGCCGACGCGCGCGCTCGTCTGCAGGCGTTCATCGCGCGCAAGCCGAAGTTGGCGACGCTGATCGAGTATCGGGCCCGCCTTGCGGCCGTGCTTGAGGAGCGCTCGCACGATGCCGGCGTCACGCTGCAGCGACTGCAGGACTGGTGCCGCGAGGCCGAGACCTCAGGGATTCGCGCGCTCGAGGACTTTGCGGTTCGACTGCGCGGCTACGCCATCGCGCCCGGACGGGCGTGAGGCAGGCGCGCAACGTCACACTGTCGGGGGGCAGCAGGCGCCCCGTGTTCTTTCTGGCGACGCTGCTGGTTGCTGCGCTCGGCTGGCTACCGGGCGGCGCGCAGGCCCAGTCCAGTCCTGCGGAGTACCTGCGGCAGCTCGACAGCAACGGCGACGGCCGCATCGATCTGCGCGAATTCCAGTTCTACATGAGCGCCGGCTTCGATGCCCGTGACCGCAACAGCAACAGCGTGCTGGATATCGATGAGCAGCCGGCCGGCGCGCGCCGCCGCCCGCTCAGCCGGGTTACCCATCTGCGCGCGCTGGAAGCGGCATTCCATCGCCAGGATCGCAATCGTGACGGCTATCTGGATGCCCGCGAACTGAGCGCGCCGCCCGGCTGACGCGTATTGCCATGCGCCGCGCAGAGGAGTGAAATGGCACGCGGCAATTCGCCGCAAAGCGCGCCGGGGCGTGCTTTCACTCAGGGGAAGGGGACGATGACGCGAACTCAAGGCGTGCTGTTGGCGGTTCTGCTTGGCACCGCGGGCACGATAATGGCTGCAAAAGGTGGCTCGGTGGTCGATATCCGCAACGACTCCGACTGGGCGATCCACGAGCTCTACGTGTCATCGGTGGACGACAACGACTGGGGCAGCGATCAGCTGGGCCGTGAAGTGATCGAATCCGGCGGCAGCTTCAAGCTGCACAGCATTCCGTGCGACGACTACGACGTGCGGCTGGTCGACGAGGACGGCGACGTCTGTGTGGTTGGCGGCGTGACGCTGTGCGCCGGGCGCGACATCTGGCAGATCACCAACGACGACCTGCTGACCTGTCAGGCGCTAACCGAGTAACGGCTGCTGGTCCGCAAAAGCAAAAGCCCGCCGGCGGCGGGCTTTTGCGACTTCCTCGGAGCGCTGCGAACGTCAGCTGACGGCCCCAAGTCCCTAACCCGCATGTTTCATGAATCTCGCGCGCGATCATCGCGCGAATTCTTGAAACATGCGGGCGAAGCGAAGGCTTACTTGATCTTGCCTTCCTTGTACGGCACGTGCTTGCGCACCACCGGGTCGTACTTTTTGATTTCCATCTTGTTCGGCGTGGTCTTCTTGTTCTTATCGGTCGTGTAGAAGTGACCGGTGCCGGCCGAAGAAATCAGGCGGATTTTGTCGCGCTTGGAAGCCATGATTTACTCCTCAGACCTTTTCGCCGCGGGCACGCAGCTCGGCCAGCACGGACTCGATGCCGTTCTTGTCGATGGTGCGCAGGGCATGGGTGGAAACGCGCAGCTTGACCCAGCGGCTTTCGCTCGGGACCCAGAAGCGGCGTTCGTGAAGATTCGGCAGCCAGCGGCGCCGCGTCTTGTTGTTGGCATGCGAGACGTTGTTGCCGCTCTGCACACCCTTTCCGGAAACTTGACACACACGTGCCATGGCGCACCTCGTTGACATTCTGGTGACTCCCTTGGCCAGGGAGACTTCGGCCCCGCGCTGAAAAGCGCACGCGATGCGGGCAGTACGGTCTCGCCAGAACCCCGACATCGCGCTGTCGCTGGGGCTCGATCAGGCAATGCCTGAAGCGGCGAGCCGCGCAGTATCGCACCCGGCCAGGGTGGCGACAAGCCCGTCGGCGATGCGGCGCAGCCGGACACCCCAGCCCTCCGGCGCGCCCCGCGGTTGTAGGAGCGCCGCCCGGCGCACTCCCCGCTGTTGTAGGAGCGCCGCCCGGCGTGCTGCTCTCCCCCGCTGTTGTAGACGCGCCGCCCGGCGCGCTGCTCTGCGTGACGGCGGCGAAATGATTCATGCGAAGACGGCGGCGAGCGGATTCATGTAAAGCATCGCGCCGAGCGGCGCTCCTACAGAAGCCCGGGCCGCGTGGTCGGTCGCGGCATTGCTACAGGGCTCTTAGCCCGCATGTTTCATGAATCTCGCGCGCCCTCGATTGTCTCTTGTCCGCACAGGAGACTACCTCAGTCGGTCGTATGGCCCGCTACGCCGCTCCTTCGGGAAATCTCCTGTGCGAACAACATCCTGCGCGATCATCGCGCGAATTCATGAAACATGCTCTAGCCCGCATGTTTCATGAGTCTCGCGCGCCCTCGCTTGTCTCTTGTCCGCACAGGAGATTTTTCCTCAGTCGGTCGTATGGCCCGCTACGCCGCTCCTTCGGGAAATCTCCTGTGCGAACAACATCCTGCGCGATCATCGCGCGAATTCATGAAACATGCGGGGCTAGCAGCCTGTCGGACGTAGGCCGGCCGGGCTGCAAATCCGTCTGCTCGGCCCGAGTGTTCAAAGAAAGCGCACGCCGCCAATTCCTGGCCCATAGCGCTGCCATGGGGCTGCGAATCGTCGTTGTCTGTCCTCACGCAGCCAGCAATCGCCTCGGCGGGCGACGTCCGACAGGCTGCCAGGTTTCGTCCCCTTCGCCGTTGCGGCGAGGGCCGAATTCTTGTGCTGTCTGCTTCTCTCGCCTGACGTAGGGTTGGCGCGGGGTCTCGTCCGCCTCGCCGGCCGCTGACCGAGCGCAGCGAAGGCGCACATGGGGCGCCGAAGCCGACGAAACCTCGCGTTGACGCCAAGACTGGCGAGAGAAACAAGCCGCCCCGCAGTCCGACCGCCCGGCCCGCGTCGAAAAAGCTCGACGCGCGCCGCGCCCAAGACCCTCAGCGCTTCCGCGTAGACTCCAGATACCGATAGAACTCCGACTGCGAGTCGATCATCAGCGTGGTGTTCTTGCCCATGCTCTTGTAAGTTTCCAGCGTGCGCAGATAAGCGAAGAATTCCGGGTCGGCGCTGAAGGATTCGCCGTAGATGCGGGTTGCTTCACCATCGGCCTTGCCGCGGATTTCTGCCGCCTGCCGCTCTGCCTCGGAGGTGATGGTGCGCAGCTCGCGCTCCATCTGGCCGAGGATCTCCTGGCTGCGGCCCTGGCCCTCTGAGCGGAAGCGTTCGGCGATGCTTTGCCGCTCCGACACCATGCGCGACTCGACCTGGCGACGCACGCTGTCGATGTAGTTGATCCGCTTGATGCGCACGTCAACCAGCTCAATGCCGAGGTCACTGATCCGCGATGCCGCGGCGGCCAGGATCTCCTGCTCCAGCTGCTCGCGACCCTTCTTGGGCTTGTCGAGGTCGACATCGGCGCGGGTGATGCCCTCGTCCTCCAGATCCTTGAGGTCGACGTTCCAATCGCGGGAACGGACGATCTCCTCCAGATCGGTACCGGAGACAATGTCGCGCACGGTCGAGTCGATGATGTCGTCAAGCCGCGTGCGGGCGCCCTGTTCGTCGCGCACCGCGCGCAGGAACTGCAGCGGGTCCTTGATCTTCCAGCGTGCGGTGGAGTCGACCAGCACGAACTCACGACCGAGGGTTGGGATCTGGCTGACGTCGCCGTCCCAGGCCAGCAGGCGCTTGTCGAAGCGGCGAACCTCCTGCACGAAGGGTTTCTTCCAGTGCAGGCCAGGGTCGGTCACCACGTCGCCCACCGGCTCGCCAAACTGGACAATGATGCCCTGCTCAGCCTGGTCAATGACATAGGTCGCATCGGAAATCAGCAGTGCGGCAAGTGCGCCCACGCCGATCAGAATCGGGGTCAGTTTCATCGCACTACTCCTTGGTGGCCGGCTGCGCGTCGCGCAGGTTCAGAAGCGGCAGTGGCGGCATTTGGCCCCTCTGCACCACCACCACCGAGCCGATGCCCGGCAGCACATCCTTCATCGTTTCCAGATACATGCGTGTCCGGGTGACGTCGGGTGCGACGCGGTACTCGGCCAGAATCGAGCGGAAGCGGGCGGTTTCGCCTAGCGCCTGGTTGACCCGCTCGGTCGCATAGCCCTCGGCCTGCGAGATCACCCGGTTGGCGTTGCCGCGTGCCCGCGGGATTTCCTGGTTGGCCTGCTTGGTCGCCTCGTTGATCATCCGCTCACGTTCCTGGCGCGCCTCGTTGACCTCGTTGAAGGCCGGCTGCACGGCGGTCGGCGGCACCACGTCCTGCAGTTCGACAGTGACTACCTGGATGCCAGTCTGGTAGAGGTCCATCGCCTTCTGGGTCTCGCCCCGCACCATGTTGGATATGTCTACCCGCGCGGTGGTGAGCACTTCGCTGCCAAGCCGATTGCCGACTGCGCGTCGCATCACTGATTCGGAGATGTCGCGCAGCGTGCCGGTCGGCTCGCGCATGGCGTAGAGGAACAGCATCGGATCACTGATCCGGTACTGCACCACCCATTCCACATCGATGATGTTGAGGTCGCCCGACAGCATCAGCGACTCATCGGGAAAGTCTTCCGCCGAATACTGCGTGCGTTCACCGCCGGACGCCGTGCGAAATCCGAACTCCTGTTTCAGCACGCGCTCGGTCGCAACGAACTGCACCTTGTCGATGCCAAACGGCAGCTTGAAGTGCAGTCCGGGATCGGCGACGTTGATCACTGCGCCAAAGCGTTTCACCACGGCGCGCTCTTCCGGCTGCACCGTGTAGTAGCTGCTGAGCACGCCCCACAGGGCGACAATCGCGATGGCGATCGCCCCGAATGCATAGCCAGAGAGTGTCGGCGCGCCGCCAGGTCCCCGGGTGCCTCCGCCAGCGGCCTGCGACAGCACCGCGAATAGCGGATTGCGCCCGCCTCGTGCTTGATTCATCTCGTGTCTCCTCGGCATATTCGAGCGGGCAGCTTACCCGCTGCGGGACTCCGGTAGGACATTACAGTTCGCCGACTGTGACCCGGGTGTGGTCAGGCGTCGTCAACCTGCCGGGTCGGATCGGCGACATCCAGATGCCGCAGCAGTACGCCGGCCTGGGTGCGGTTGCGGACGCCGAGCTTTTCGAAGATCACGCTGACGTGCGCTTTCACGGTGCGCTCCTGGATGTTCAGCTCGCTGGCGATCTGCTTGTTCAGACGGCCCTGGCCGATCCGCTCCAGCACCCGGAACTGCTGCGCCGTCAGGCTGCCAAGCCGGGCAGCAAGGTCGCGGTCGCGCTCGCCTTCGGAGCTGCCGGTTGGCATGCGCGCGGTGCCGGGCGGCAACCAGGTCTCGCAGGCCAGCACGGCCCGCAGCGCGGCTTCAATCTGGCTCAGCTCGGCGCGCTTGGGAATGAAGCCGGCGGCACCGTACGCCAGTGCGCGGCGGACCGTAACCGCATCGTCGTGGGCTGAAATCATCGCCACAGCGACGCTTGGGAATTCTGCCCGCAGCGCTGCCAGGCCCATCAGGCCGAAGCTGTCCGGCATATGCAGGTCCAGTAGGACCAGGTCGACGCCCGGGTGCGCGACCAGGCAGGCGCGGGCGGCCGTCAGGCTGTCCGACTCATCGACGCGTGCTCCGGGCACCAGTCCGCGAACGGCCTGCGCCAACGCCAGGCGATATAGCGGATGGTCGTCGGCGATCAGGATATGGGTCATGCGCTGAGACTACCTGTGCCGGCAGCGGGACGAAACACGCGCCATCCATTGCGCCGTCGGTTCCGATGCAAACGAATGCATGCGTACGGGACATCACGTGATCGCAGCGCGTTGTAATCTGTGCCCATGAGCCCATCGTCCCGAGGCGCCAATGGCGCCGAGCGCAGTCGTCTGCGCGAAATCGAACTGCCGCCCGCCGACCAGCCGCTGCGCGAGGATGTCAATCGCATTGGCGCACTGGTCGGCGAGGTCATTGCCGAGCAGCAGGGTGCGGCGTTCCTTGACGAAGTCGAGCGACTGCGCCGTGCCGCCATTCTGCGCCGAGAGTCCGAAGCGCCGGCTGACGAACTCGCGCGCGAGCTGGCCGGACGGCCGCTGCCCGAGGCTGAGGCCCTGGTGCGCGCCTTCTCGACCTGGTTTGGCGCCGTCAATCTGGCTGAGCGTGTGCACCGCATCCGGCGCCGCCGCGAGTATCAGAAGAGTGGCTCGGCGGCGCAGCCCGGCAGCATGTGTGCGGTGGTCAACGCGCTGCGCCAGGAGGGCGTGACAGCCGAGGAGTTTGCCGCGCTGCTGCCGCGCCTGCGGATCGAGCCGATCTTCACCGCCCACCCCACCGAAGCGGTGCGTCGGGCGCTGCTGGAGAAGGAACGGGAGATTGTCCGCTGCCTGGTCGACGATCTGGATCGCACGCGAACGCCGCAGGAGCGCGCCAGTGATCGTGAGCGCATGCGAACCGCGCTCACCTCCGGCTGGCAGACCTCCGAGAGCGCCCCTAGCAGCCCGACCGTCGCGGACGAGCTTGAGCACGTCAGCTTCTACCTCACCGACGTCCTGTATCGGGTGCTGCCGGCTTTCATCGAGTCGCTGCAGGTGGCGCTGGGCGCAGACGCAGGTTCACTTCCGGCAGCGCCGCTACGGTTCGGGTCCTGGGTTGGCGGCGACATGGACGGCAACCCCAACGTGGGTGCCGACACCATGACTGCAGCGCTTGATTCTCAGCGCGCGCTGTTGATTGCAGCGTACCGACGCGATCTTGCCCATTTGTCCAGCCTGCTCAGCCAGTCGACCGAGCTGGTCGCCGTCGATCCAACCATCCATACACTGATTGCCGACTATTCGGCGCGTCTCCCACGAACCGCCGAGCGGCTCAAGGCGCGCCACGCCACCATGCCCTATCGCCAGCTGCTGGCGCTGATGGCGGCGCGGCTGGCGGCGACGCTCAAGCCGGTTGACGGCGACTCGAATGCGCAATCCGGCAATGCTGCTGACCCTACGCCACGGGTGGGCTATCGCGGTCCCGAGGAGTTTCGCGCCGATCTGCAGCGCATCCACGAAAGCCTCGTCGCGCATCGCGGTGCCCACGCCGGAGCGTTTTCCGTCCAGCGCGTGCTGCGCCGCATCGATGCGTTCGGATTTCACCTTGCGACCTTGGACCTGCGTCAGGACTCACGCGCCCACGATGCGGCGCTGGCGGAGTTGCTGGACGACCCCGACTGGCCGCAGCGTCCTCCCGCAGAGCGCGTGCGGCGGCTCAGCCAACTGTGGCTGGGCGAGGCCCAACCCGAGCAGCCAGACGCCGTTTCCGCGCAGCGTGTGCTGGACGTGTTCCGGGCGCGCTGCCGACTGCGCAAGCGCGACGGTGAGCGCGCGTTCGGCCCCTACATCGTGAGCATGAGCCGGAGCGCTGCGGATGCCCTCGCGGTGCTGGCGCTGGCACGGATTGCCGGTGACGTTGATGCGGCTGGCCGTACGCCGATCGACGTGACACCGCTGTTCGAAACCGTCGACGACCTTGATGCCGCGCCGGAGGTGCTGCGCCAGCTGCTCGATGATCCCGCCTACCGCGCGCACCTGTCCGCCCGCGGCAGTCAGCAGATCGTCATGCTGGGTTATTCCGACAGCGCCAAGGATGCCGGTCTGCTGGCGTCGCGCTGGGCCATCCAGCGCTGCCAGGTCGCCCTGGTGCAGCTGGCTCGCGAAGCGGGCGTGCAGCTGACGTTCTTCCACGGTCGCGGTGGCTCGGCCAGCCGTGGCGGCGGCAAGACCGAGCGCGCCGTGATTGCCGCGCCGCGTGGGTCGGTGGACGGCCGCCTGCGCCTGACTGAGCAGGGTGAGGTGATCCACCGCAAGTACGGCATCCGCGCCCTGGCGCTGCGAAATCTGGAACAGGCCACCGGCGCGGTGATCCGTGCGTCGCTGCGCCCGCGCCCGCCGGAGCCGCGCGAAGAGCGTTGGCGCGCGCTGGCCGGCGAGCTGGCGCTGCACTCACGCCAGGTCTACCGCGAGCTGGTCCACGACCGCCCTGGCTTTGTCGAGTATTTCCGCGAGGCCACGCCGATCGATGTGATTGAGCGCCTCAAGCTCGGCTCGCGACCGTCCAAGCGGGCAGCCGGCGCGCAGGCGGGTGCGCAGTCGCTGCGCGCCATCCCATGGGTGTTTGCTTGGTCGCAGAACCGCTCCGGCTTTACTGCCTGGTACGGCGTCGGCAGCGCGCTGGCGCTGGCGGTTGAGCGCGAAGGTCGCGAATCAATCGCCGAGATGGCCCGCGACTGGCCGTTCTTCGCGACCCTGATAGACGATATGGAAATGGTGCTGGCCAAGTGCGATCTGGGCGTTTTCGAGGTTTATTCGCGGCTTGCTGGCAGCGCCCATGGCGCGTTTTTCCCCGGCATCGCCGACGAGTTCCGGCGCACCCGCGACGCGGTGTTGGCAATCCGCGATGAAGACGAACTGCTGGCCGGCGACCGCCGGCTCGCCTTGTCGATCCGTCTGCGCAATCCCTACGTCGACCCGATCAGCCTGCTGCAGGTCGATCTGCTGCGTCGCTGGCGGCGCGCCGGACGACCGGACGACGCCCTGCTGCACGCGCTGATGGCGACCGTCAACGGCATTGCCGCCGGGGTGCAGAACACCGGCTGAGGCGCGCCGCTCGTCACCGCGACGACGGGCCAGACGAAGCACCGATTCGAGGACGCCGCCGCTCCCGCGGCGCTGCTCAAGCACGCTTCTTCAGCGCGGCGTGTCCGGTTTCAGCCTGCTGTTGCGTGCTGGGGGTGACGGCGATACGGATCGCCAACGACAAGGACCTGCTCCGCCATGTGGGATTTTGAGATTGGCCGCGTGTTCGGCCTCATGTTGCGAACCCTGCCGTTTCTGGTCTTGCGTCTGTTGATCTACCTCGGAATCACCCTGGCCTATGTGCTGGCGATTGGCGGCGGCGGCGGTACCGGCTGGCTGATTGGCAGCACCGGAGGGCAGGAAGGCGCCGCCAACGGCGTTTTCTGGGGAGCGTTGACCGGCTTCGGCGTGGTCTCTGGCGTGCTGTACTGGGCGCGCGAGTACCTGCTCTATCTGGTCAAGGCGGGGCACATCGCCGTCCTGGTCGAGTTGATGCAGGGCAAGTCGATCCCCGGCGGTCGCGGACAGATCGATCACGCCGCCGCAGTGGTGAAGGAGCGCTTCGTCGAGTCCTCGGTGCTGTTCGGTGTCGATCAGCTGCTCAAAGGCATCCTCAAGGCATTCAACCGCGTGGTGATGAGCGTGAGCACGCTGCTCCCGATTCCTGGCATCGAAGGCGTCGCCAAGTTCGCCACCGCGGTAATCACCATGTCGCTCACCTACGTTGATGAGGTGATCCTCGCCTACAACATACGACATCAGATCGATAACCCGTGGGCCGGCGCGCGCGCGGGACTCGTGCTGTACGCGCAGAACTACCGGAATCTGGTCAAGAACGCGCTCTGGCTGACGGTTTTCGTTTGGCTGCTCACGCTGCTTGTTTTTCTGGTGGTGTTCGCGCCGGTCGCTGCGCTGGTGGCGCTGTTCCCGTCATTGGCGGGCTTCTGGACCTTCGGCATCGCCGGCATTCTTGCGCTTAGCTTCAAGGCTGCGCTGATCGATCCGATCGCCATGACGGCGCTGATGCAGGCCTATTTCAAGGCCATCGAAGGCCAGCAGCCGCAGGCTGAGTGGGCGGCCAAACTTGAATCCGCGTCGGGGAAGTTCAAAGAGATGGGCGCAAAGGCGACTGCGTTCGTGGGTGCGCGCGCGCACTGATCGAAGCGCCTCCCGCCCCCGGCAGTCGCGGGGGGCGGGAGCGTCGAACATTCCGGGCAAGATCGCAGCGGGTGCCGAGCGGGTTCAACGCCACGCGGCGCCTCTGCTGTGAGCTCCCCTGGAAATAGACGGTTGCCCGTCAGTGGCGGTGGGCGGCTCCCGACTTTGGGCAATGGCAGATGGCGGTCGGACCGTACTGCATGCCAAAGGTTTGGCCGGCCTGGTGGCGCTGCCAGTGGAAGGTTGGCTCGGGCGCGCTCTGGCCGCCAATTTCGGCCATGGTCGAGGTATCGAACAGGCGGCCATTGACCATCACCATATGGGTGTCGGCGGTAGCGCGGATGTCGTCCAGCGGATTGCCGTTGAGAACCACCAGATCGGCCCGCTTGCCGACTTCCAGTGACCCAAGTTGACGGCCCAGTCCGAGGTAGTCGGCGCCATCAAAGGTCGCGGCGCGCAGTGCCTCGAAATTGCTGAAGCCACCCTGCGTCAGCATCCAGATTTCCCAGTGCGGCGCCAGTCCCTGCATCTGGCCATGGCCGCCGACCTGGATGCGCACGCCGGCATCGCGCAGCGCCTTGGCCGCCTTTGCCACCTCGATGTGGTAGTAGTCCCAATCGGGCGCCGTCTCGCGGCGGATCGACTGGCCGTCAAGCGTCCCGCGCGGGAAGAAGCGCTTGAGCTTTTCGTCTTCCCAGACCCGGTCGCGGGCATAAAACCAACGCTCGCCGGACAGGCCGCCGTAGCTGACCACCAGGGTCGGCGTGTTGCGCACGTCGGTTCCAGCCATCAGCTGGATCACGTCGCGGTACAGCGGCGCGATCGGCAGGTTGTGCTCCACGCCGGTCGCACCGTCGATCACCATGGTCAGATTGTGGAAGAAGGTCGAGCCGCCTTCCTCGACCACCAGCATCTGCAGCTCGCGGGCCGCCTGATTGATCTGCTGCCGCTGATCTCGCCGCGGCTGGTTGTAGCTCTTGACCGAGAAGGCGCCAAGGGCCTTCATCCGGCGCAGGTGCGAGCGCGCGTCGTCCAGCGAATTGATCACTGCCTTGAAGTCACCGTCGGCGCCGTAGAGGATGGTGCCGGTGGAGAACACCCGCGGCCCGACCATGCGGCCGGCGCGCACCAGTTCGGCCTGCGAGAACACGAATTCGTTGCTTGCCGACGGGTCGTGCGCAGTGGTCACGCCGAACGCGAGGTTGGCGTAGTAGGCCCAGTTCTGTTGCGGGATCACGCCGCCGCCGAAGTGGGCGACGTGGGCATGGGCATCAACGATGCCGGGAATGATGGTCTTGCCGCGGGCATCGACCACACGAGTGCCGTCCGGCACCCTGACCTCAGCAGTCGGGCCGACCGCGACGATGCGGTCGCCCTTGACCAGCAGCACGCCGTCTTCGATCACCTCCTGGGCAGTCTCGCTGTCGCGCAGGGTGATGATGCGGGCGCCGGTGAAGGCGACGCTATCATCAGGCGCGTACACCGGCTGACTCACGCCGAGCGCAATGCCCTTGGCGTCGGCCAGCGCCGGCAGGGTCTTGGGCGCGCCCTCGACAAACGCGAAGGCGTCCTTCAGGTCACGGGTGAAGTACTGATCGCCCACGGTCCAATGCAGACTCCGCGAGTCGCCCGACCAGTGCAGGTAGGAGCCGGCGTCGCGGCTCACCTGTGCCACCGGAATGGCCTTGGTGTCCTTGCTCAACTCGATGCTGGCGCCGGTTTGCGGCAGCGGCGCGACATAGGCGTTGAACAATTCGGTGAACGCGACCCAGTTGCCGTCCGGGCTGATGCTGACCAGGTTCGGATACTTGAGATTGAGGACTTCGCGCGGCTCCTCGCCTGCCAGTCCAATGCTCATCAGCTTCTTGCTGATACCGCCGCCGGTGAAGTAGAAAATTCGCGCGCCGTCGGCACTGAACTGCGGCGTGCCGCCGCCGCTGGCGACGCGCCGCGGCTCGCCACCTGTCCTGGGCACCAGGTACACGCCGGCATCCGACGACCAGGCGCCGCCGGTCAGGCCGCTGCCGCTGGTGCGGGCAAACACGATCTGGCTGCCGTCGGGTGAATACTCCGGGCCGTAGTAGTAGCCCTTCGGCAGCTCGAGCACGCGTTCGCTGCCGCTGGCAAGGTCGCGCTCCACCACTCTGACCAGGTCGGCGTCGTTCCAGCGGGTGTAGAGCAGCTTGCGGCCGTCGGCGCTGAAGCTCGGCTGATACTCGAAGTCGCCGCCTGCTTCAGTGGTCACCCGTTGCGGCCGGCCCTGAGGCAAGGCGCGCGTCCACAGCTGGCCGACGGCGTGGAACACCACGCTGCGGCCGTCGGGAGCGGTGGCCACGTCGCGCACCATCTGCGCCGTGAACTGGCCGTCCGGCAGCGTTTGCTCAAAGCGCAGCGGCTGCGCCACCGCTTGCGCCACCTCGGCCTCGAATGGAATGCGAGCGGTGGCGCCGCTGACGGCATCGACCCGCCACAGGCCGCCCTGCGCCCAGATCACCAGCGCGGAGGCATCAGGCAGCCACTGGAAGTTGGGATAGGAGCCGAAGATCGACCACGCCTCCTGCTGGTCGTGACTCAAGCCATCCCACAGCGGCCGGGTAACGCCAGAATCGAGATCCAGCAGATGCAGCACGGTCTTCTCGCGCACGCGCTTGACGAACGCCAGCGTCTTGCCGTCGGGCGACGGCTGCGGGCGGACCGCACCGCCGGCAGAGCGCACCACGTCGATCACCTCGCCGCTCTCGCGGTCAAGTCGACGGATGGCATAGATCAGCCCGTGTGGGTCCTTGTTGTACTGGAATGTCGGGCCCGGACTCACATCCTCGGAGAAATACAGATAGCGGCCGTCGGGTGACAGCGCCGGCTCACCCTGGTCCTGCTGGTCATTCTTCTGCTTGGTCAGCTGCAGGCCGGTGCCGCCGCCGCTGGCGTGATACATCCACTGTTCGCCGGCGCCGGCTGAACGCAGGCTGGTGAAGTGCTTGCGCCCAACCAGGTAGTGGCCGTCCGGCGTCCACGCCGGGTTGTTGAGCAGGCGGAAGTCCTCGTTGCTGACCTGCACGGCATTCTTGCCATCGATACCGATCCGCCACAGGTTGTTGCCACCGCCGCGGTCGGAGGTGAAGGCGACCTGGCGGCCATCCGGCGAAAAGCGCGGCTGCAGATCGAAGCCGACGCCGCTGGTCAGCGGTCGCGCCTTGCCGCCGGTGATCGGCAGCAGGTACAGATCGCCCAGCAGGTCGAGCACGATGGTCTTGCCGTCCGGCGAGACGTCAAGATTGGTCCAGGTGCTTTCTGTGGTGCTGAAGCGGATCGTCTTGTGCACCGGCAGGCTGGATTCGACCTTCCACTCGGCCTTCTTGCCGTCGCCTCCCTTCTGCGCCAGCGCGGCGGGTGCACACAGCGCCAGGGTCAGGGCGAGGGTTACAGGTCGCGTCAGCATGGTCGGCGCTCGCAGCGGGAGAAGTGCGGAAGCCTAGGCGATTCCGGACCCGAGGTAAAAGGTCATTGGTCCTGATTGCGACGTCACCGCGACGACCGGCGCACAGTATGGGAGGCCGCCGAAGCCCGCGTTTCCGACTCGCACTGCGACATTGCCAGTGGCGGCCGCAGGATCGACAATCGGTCCATTCGCGGCCGTGACCACCGGCCGCCTCCCGCAGCGAGGATGGCCTAGCCCGCATGTTTCATGAATCTCGCGCGCCCTCGCTGGTCTCTTGTCCGCACAGGAGATTTTCCTCAGTCGGTCGTAAGGCCCGCTACGCCGCTCCTTCGGAAAACCTCCTGTGCGAACAACATCCTGCGCGATCATCGCGCGAATCCATGAAACATACGGGCTAGCAGCATGCAGTCCGATGGTCGAGCCGCGTTTCAGGATCAGTTGCTGCGCTATTCGCAGGAGGTCGATGCGGAACGCCGTCGCGAGATCGAGGCCAGCCTGTGGAGCGCGTACGGCAGCCAGCAGGCGGTGCTGGTGTTCGACATGTCCGGCTTCTCGTCGATCAGCAGTCGCTGTGGGATCGTCCACTATCTTTCGATGGTGCGGCGCATGCAGCTGACCGCCGAGCCGATCGTGCGGGCACTTGGTGGCGTGATCATCAAGTTTGAGGCGGACAACGGATTCGCCATCTTCGACCGGGTCGACGCAGCGCTTGGTGCCGCCGAGGCGCTCAATGCGACGTTCGAAGTTGCCAACATCGCAACGCCCGACGAGCTCGACATCCGCATCGGCTGCGGAATCGACCACGGCGCCATCCTGGTTATCGATGGCCAGGACTTCTTCGGCGAGGCCGTCAACCGGGCCTCCAAACTGGGCGAGGATTTCGCCGAACCCGGCGAGATCCTGTTGACCCGCAGTGCAGCGGCGCACCTGGGGGAGTCGCAGCGCGAAACCCTTGCGCCGATCGAGATCCGGGTCTCCGGTATCTGCATCGATGCCTTCAAACTCACTCGCTCCGTCTGACACCAGGCGGTAGCGAGCACCGTAAACTAGGCAGTCAATGACCGCAGGGACGACCGAGTGAAGAGCAAGCAGGAGATTGTCACCAACTGGCTGCCGCGTTACACCGGCGTGGCCATCGAGGAGTTCGGCAAGCATATTCTGCTGACCAACTTTGGCGGCTACCTGGACGTGTTCGCGCGCCTGACCGGCGCCCCGGTGGTCGGCCGTGACCGGCCGATGCCCAGCGCGACCATCGACGGTATCAGCATGATCAACTTCGGCATGGGCAGCGCCAATGCGGCGACCATGATGGATCTGCTGTCGGCGCTGCCGCCGGAGGCCGTGCTGTTCCTGGGCAAATGCGGGGGACTCAAGCGCAAGAACCAGCTGGGCGATCTGGTGCTGCCGATCGCCGCGGTACGTGGGGAAGGCACGTCCAACGACTACCTGCTGCCCGAAGTGCCGGCGCTGCCCGCGTTCTCACTGCAGCGCGCGGTGTCAACCATGATCCGCGATCTCGATCACGATTACTGGTCGGGTACCGTCTACACCACCAACCGGCGGGTCTGGGAGCACGACGAGGAGTTCAAGGACTACCTCCGGCGCACGCGGTGCATGGCGATCGACATGGAAACCGCAACGATATTTGCGGCTGGCTTTGCCAACAGCATTCCGTCCGGCGCGCTGCTGCTGGTGTCGGATCAGCCGATGGTGCCAGAAGGGATCAAAACCGAAGCCAGCGACCGCCGCGTGACCGACGTTTTCGTCGAGGCGCACATCACCATCGGGATCGAAGCGCTGAAGCTCATCCGTCGCAACGGCAAGTCAGTGAAGCACCTGCGCTTCGACGATTGAGGCGATGGACGATTGAGGCGATGGACGATCGAGGCGACGGACGATTGAGGCGACGGACGATTGAGGCGATGAGTGCGGCAGCGGCGGGCGCTCAACCTGCTGATTGCGGTCCGGCGCGTTGCGCGCCGGTCAGCTCACTTACCAGACCAGCGAGAAGCTGATCACATCGGGTTCGGACTTGCCTTCGGTAACCCGCGTTGTGCACTCGAAGCGCTGCGTGACCTCGCGCGGCAGACCCGGATCAAACACCACTTCGCCCGCGATGCTGACCTCGCCGGCAGCGCCGCTCTTTGCGCTGGCCAGAAGCTGCTTCTTGTCGATGCGGTAGTCCTTGGCTTGCGCCTTTTCTTTCAGCGACTGCTCGCACGCGGCAAGCGCCCTGTCTTCGTTGCCGCCGCCGCAGGCAGACAGCAGCATCACCGCCAACGCGACACTCAAGACTCGCATAGGTCGACCTCCCAGTCGTTTGCCAGGGGCCGCTTTCGCAATCACGGGTCGACACAAATCCATGATCGAATCAACACCCTGCGAGCGCAAGTTAATTCAATTCCTTGTCGATGTCATCCTGCATCCGCACACCAATCCAGCAGAAGCGCCGCAGCGGGGTTCAGCCGGACTGGCTGACCCACGCCTCCATGCCGCCCTCGACGTTGAACAGCTGGCGGAATCCGAGCCCACGGAAGTGCTCTGCGGCCTGCCGACTGGAGTTGCCGCGTGCGCAGATGAAGGCCAGCGGCGTATCCACAGGAAGGCCGGCCAGTCGATCATGGCTATCCTCGTCAAGCACCTGATGTGCCGGTGGAAACGGCAGCGCGGCGCGCGCCGCAGCCGGGCGAACGTCGATCACCGTGATGTCACCCGCCGCCACCCGCGTGGCCAGCGCTCCCACCTGCAGGCTCTGTACTGCCGGCGGAGCGTTCGGATTGCGGATCGCCAGACCGCTGCCGCGCACGTCATCGACCCAATCGATCTCAATGCCCTGCGCGCGTGGCGCGCTGGCCAGATCGAGATGGATGCGGATGCCAGCGGCTTCCGCGACGACTTCGCCGCCCTCGATCGGCTTCAGCTGAAACTGCGCGTTGAAGCGCGGATCAACGGTCATGTGCAGACCAACACCGGGCTCCACATTGTCCATGGCGCGCTCGATGGCGTCGGCAGCGGCGGGCGTGATGGAAATCATCGGCGGCGTGCGGTCCGGGGCGGGCAGTCCAAACAGCCCATGCAGTTCGCCGCCGTTGAGCATCGACTCGATGATGTCGCTGCCGCCAACCAGCTCGCCGGCCACGTAAAGCTGCGGAATGGTTGGCCAGCTGCCATAGGCCTTGATGCCCTCGCGGATCTCCGCGTCGGCCAGCACGTCCACCGTGTGATAGCGATCCAGCAACCCGCCAAGAATCCCGATCGCCTTGGCCGAAAAGCCGCAGCGCGGCGCGTCCGGGGAGCCTTTCATGAACAGCACGACGCGGTGTTCGGAGAGTAGCGACTCGATCCGTTGGGTCAGGGCAGGGGTGAGGGACATGGGGTGCCGTTCATGGGTGAGAGAACGGTAGTGTAGTTCGGTGGGGATGAAGACAGGTTACGGAGGTGTCAGGTGCGCCCGGTTTCATTCGCCCGCCGCAGCCTCTGCAGGAGCGCCGCTCGGGCGATGCTTTTCGCGTGGTCTGATGCAACAACGGCAGCGCGGGCCAAGGTCGCTCCTACAGGAGTGCTTCGGCGGGGCTGCGTCCTTTTGGCTAGCGCCTGCGCCTCTTGCCTGACATTGCCTTGAGGCGAGGTTTCGTCCACCTCAGCGGCCGCTGAGGCCGACGAAACCTTGCGAAAGCGCTTCGCCAGGCGAGAGAAGCCGAATCCCCAGCGCGCCAAATCCAACGAAACCCCGCGAAAACACCCTCGCCGGCCATGGACGCGAGCAGAGCCCAACGCCACGTCCACCCCAAAACCTCATTCCAACCCCGGCAACCCCCAAACTCCAACCAGTGCCAAATATTCATCCCTGGGCAGCAGCACAAAGCGCGGCGCGCGCTTGCGATCAAGCCAACTCAGCAGCGGCTCCATGACCGTATCGGTCATGGCCGTGCAGCCGGCGGTGGGCGTGCCGGGGGCGCGCCACAGGTGGGCAAAGATGCAGCTGCCCGCGTTTGCCACGCCGTCTGCGTTGTGAGCGATCACAAAGCCCAGCCGGTAGACCGGATCGCCATCGAGATGCAGGTCGCGGCGCATCGGCTCGGTGCTGCCGGCGATGGCGTCGACGCCAGCAATGTCGGTGTCGACAATCCGGTTGTAGAGGGGCGATGTGGGCACATCGACACAGTAGTGGCTGCGCTGCATGGCGGCGTAGTCGAGTCCGGTAACCGCGCGGTCGGCGTAGCCGAAGGCGCTGCCGATCGCGAACAGTCCGGCCGGCGCGCGACCGTCGCCTTCGCGCTTCTGGAGGCCGGCCTGAGCCGGATGCAGGCCCAGACCCCAGGCGCTGCCGCTGCGACCAATCGACACCGGATCGACGTCGCCGATGAGCCGCCAGCGCTCGCCGTCGCGCTGATAGCGTCGAAGACTGCCGCTGCTGGCATCCCAGTCGGCTGTAACGACGACAACCAGCTGCTGGCCGTGCTGCCAGGTGATCGGTGGCGGCGCCGGCTGTTCCGCCGCCAGTGCTGAGCTGCCTGCCATTCCGTCGAGAACAGCGGCGCCCGCCGCGCAAGCAATCCAGGCCAGGCGCCGCAGCGCGCCGGGGGTCAACGATCGTCGAATCGATTTCGGTGTCATCCCGGCAGCATCTCAAGTCCGATCAGCTGCGTCACGCCCAGGCCGGCCGCGTCGCTGATCGCGATGATGGACTGGTCGAAGTGCACACCGCAGCGAACCGGGTCGACGGCGCACAGCGAAGGCCCGTCCAGATCGATACGGGTGATGGCGGAGGCCTTCGCCACCGCCACATGGGCGGCCGCCGCAACGCCAATGCTGCCTTCCAGCATGCAGCCCATCATGCATTCGACGCCGTGCAGCTGGGCCAGGTCCGCGATCCGGATGGCCTGCGAGATGCCGCCGCATTTCATCAGCTTGATGTTGATGATGTCGGCGGCGCGGCGCCTGATTATCTCCAGCACCTGTCGCGCATCGAACGCGCTCTCGTCGGCCATCACCAGCGTGTTGACGCGCTCGCTGACGTACTGCAGGCCGGCAAGGTCGTTGGCCGGGACCGGCTGCTCGACCAGTTCGAGCGCCACTCCGGCGTCCTCAAGCGCGCGCAGGGCACGTACGGCTTGTCTGGCAGTCCAGCCCTGATTGGCGTCCAACCGCAGGCTGGCCCGGCCGGCCACGGCGGCGGACACCGCCTTGATCCGTGCGATGTCCTGTTCGATCTCCAGACCGACCTTGATCTTCAGCGCCGTAAACCCTGCGGCTACCGCGCGTTCGGCGTCGGCGACCATGGTCTCGATGCTGTTGACGCTGATGGTGAGGTCGGTCCGCAGGGTCGGATTGCCGCCGCCCAGCAGCCGGTATAGCGGGGCACCGTGCTGCTGTGCCCACAGGTCATACAGCGCGATCTCGACCGCCGCTTTGGCGCTGCTGTTGTGCTGCAGCGCGGACTGCACGTGCTGGGTCAGCAGGTTGAGGTCGTCGACCGCGCCACCGATCAGGCGCGGCGCGATATGGCCGCGTATTGCCGCGATCATCGAGCCGTGGGTGTCGCCGGTGATGACCGCCGTCGCCGGCGCTGCGCCGTGGCCGGTCCGACCGTCGTCGCTGTCGATCAGCACGACCAGATCCTCGATCAATTCAACCGTGCGCAGCGCGGTTTTGAACGGTGTTCGCAGCGGCGCCCGCAGCATGCCCAGCCGAATGCCGACGATCCTGATCGGGCGCGTCATCGCACGGCGGCCGGGCGAATGCGCTGGATATGGGTGACGACTTCGCTCAACGGCCTGCCGTGGCTGTCGAGCAGCCCATGCAGCGGAGTGACGACGACGCCGTTGACCGGCAGCGCGGTTGGTTGGCCGTCAGAACTAAGGATATGGATGCGATGCGCGTCATGGATCATCCAAGGTTCGCCGTTGATCCGACCGATCAGCAGCATCACGTGGCCAGGGACATGGATCAGGTCTCCGACCTGTGCCGCCGCCAGCGCGCGTTCGCGCCCGGGCGTGCTCAGATCGGTGTCCAGCAGCAGCGTGTCGAACGCCGGGCTGCGCGCCTGGTCGCCCGTGTTGCGCGGCAAGACGATACCGAGGCTGCGGTAGACCTCCGACACAAACCCGCTGCAGTCGCGGGTGCCCAGGTCATGCCCCCAGCCGTAGCGTTCACCCAGAAAGGCGAACGACTGGCGAATCAGATGGGCGGCCGTAAACGGCAGCGGCGCTGCGGCAACCTGTTCACTGCGCGCCACAAGCGCCGGTCTGATGAGCAGCGATCCGTCGCCGCCGCGTTGCGGCACCTCGACCACCCAGTGCGCCAGCGGCAGCTGGCCATTGACCGGCTGGGTCGGTGGCCAGTCCGCCCGCCACGGCAGGCGCACGCCCATGTCCAGATCGAGCCGCGAGAGCGCAGCAGTGTTGGGGCTGGCGACGCTCTGCACGCGATGGCCGAGTACCGTCAACGACGGCTCGCGGTGCGCAAATCCAAGCACGTCCTCGCGCTTGCCCAGGGCCACAGCAGCAGTCTCGATCCAGGCCGCGTAGCGCTCCGAAACCACAAACATCCAGCGGTCATCAGTCGAGCTGTGCAGAGCGACCACCGCGTCACCGGGGAACAGTGCCGATTCCTGCAGGCGGTCGATATCGCGGTCATCCGGCTGGCTGAACAGACGCAGCCGCGTGGGGTAGCCGCGCAGCGGGGCGCGTCGGACCACCAGGCCAAAGCGCGGAGTGACCGGTTCAATCAGCGCGTCCAGCCCGAGGCTGGCCCGCAGCGCCGCGCGCTGATCAGCCGCCAGCGGCTGGCCGTCGCGGCCGTAGCGATTTTCGGGCAGCGATGCGGAGATCGCTTCGATACGAGCACGCACGGTGGCCGCTGGTAGCGGTTCGGCATACGCCTCCAGCCGATGGATCGAGGGATCCTGCAGGCGCAGCGACCGGTTCAAGCGGGCGATCGCTGCGGCATCCAGCCGGACATGATCCGCATCGTCCAGCCGGCCAATCCAGAACGCCGGGTCGAGGTGTTCGGCGGCCACGCCCAGTGGCGCCTGGACCGGCACCCCGGCGTCGGCAATTGCGGGCGCCGCACAGGCCAGCAGCAGGCCCAGCAACAGCCCCGTGCAGCGGCGTGGTCTTGATCGTTGCCATTGGCTGCCGACCGCTGGACAGCGGCGCGCCGGTCGCGCATACGATCCTTCATGCATCGTTGTCGGCGACAGCAGCGCAGGTGCCATTGGGGATCGGAGTCCAGCGGGCTTGACGGGACGCATGGTACACAGGCGGGCCGGACTCTCTGCCCATTCCGGCGCGCCACGATACGCTGCACGGGGTCGCCTGCAGCGATGAGAGCATGATCTGCCCCACAACGTGGAGCTGTCGCATTGATGGAGGCCTGGAGCGTGCTGCCGGCTGGCCCAGTCGCTTGGGCTGCCGCGGCCGCTCCCACCGGCGGCAATCCTCGGCGGCGGCGTGCTCGGCGATCACAGCGCGCCGATCTCCGATAGCACGGTTGCGGGCTAGGGTGCCGTTGCCGCAAGGCGCTCGCGGGCGCCGCTGCGAGCCAGCTTAGCCCACTGGGCATGGATCGAAGCACCCGGATGCAGGCCGTCGGAGGCAAGCTGGGACGGATCGGCACCGAGGCGCCGGCTGATCGGCGCAATATCCACGAAGGCGACGCCGCAGCGCGCGCAGATCGCCCGCTGCGCCGCGTTGTAGGCGTCGAGTTCGGCCGCGATCAGCGCGCGGTCACGCCCTTCGGCGAACGGCGTCACGCCCCAGTCGGGGATGGCGAGCACGATGACCCCGCCGGTCCGGTCGCCGGCCAGCCGGATTGCCCGATCCAGCAGGCGGCTGAACTCACCCTCGAAATCGGTCACGGATCGGCCGCGGTACTGGTTGTTGACCCCGATGAGCAGGCTGACGAAGTCCCATTCGCCGAGCGGCTCCGCGGCGTCCATCGCGCCACTCAGTTCGTCGGTGGTCCAGCCGGTGGTGGCGATGATGCGTGGGTCGTCGATGACGATGCCCTCGGCGCGCAGGGCGGCCGCCAGTTGTATCGGCCAGCGGCCCGCCGGCTCGACGCTCTCGCCGATGGTGTAGCTGTCGCCGAGAGCGAGATACGAAGCCGTCGCCGCAGTGTGCGCGTCATCGGCAACACCGGTCGCCAGCATCGCTGCGAACACGACCGGCGCGACCGTCATCGATCAGGCGACTGCGGCGCGCTGCGCCGATGCGGCGTCCGCGCGACGCTGCAGCACGCGCTCGATCCGCGCGAACACCTCGCGCAGCAACGGCGCTTCCGGGAGCAGGGTGACGCGGAAGAAATTGCGTTCGGGCACGTTGAAGCTGGAGCCCGGCACGATCAATACATCCTCGGTTTCCAGCATCTCCAGCGCGAAGGCATGGTCGTCGAAACCGTGTGCGGCCGCGCCGACCACCGAAGGAAAACCGTACAGCGCAGCGGCGGGGGCGACCAGCTGCAGATGCTCGCTGGCAGCGCAGCAGTCGATCAAAGCGCGGCGGGTCTCGTACAGACGACCGCCGGGCGCGGTGAGCGCGCTGATGGTGTCGGCGCTGTGCAGCGCGGCGTTGATGGCGAACTGGCCGGGCACGTTCGCGCACAGCCGCAGCGCGCCGAGCAGGTCCATGGCGTGATGGAAATCGCCGCTGACCAGCGGGTCGCCGCTGAGCACCGCCCAGCCCACGCGCCAGCCGCAGGCGCGATGCACTTTCGACAGGCCGCCGAACGACAGGCACGGCAGATCGCCGGCCAGCGGCGCCAGCGGCTGGAACTGTGTGTCGTCATAAAGAATGTGATCGTAGATCTCG
>JBBRBN010000042.1:0-34158 GCA_038205755.1 Lysobacterales bacterium
TGAGCTTCTGGACACCCACTTTGTTCGCATTTTTTTCGTTGAGGCTTCAAGACCTCCCACGCTAACAAAGGGATACCGGACTGTCTCGTTGGCGAGAACGGGCTCGGGGTATCATCAGACGACGGAACAGGTCGCCATCAAGGTTGCCGTCGTCTGGATCACTGGTGCATGACCCGTTTCTTCTTCGCAATCGTCGCCATCGTCGCGCTCTGGCCGACCCTGGCCACGGCCCAGGACAGAGACAATGCGCGCTACAGTCCGGAACGATCGTCGCACTGGTCGTTTGAGATGGGGGCCGGCACCGACAACCGCTCGAAGGGCGCATCCAAGAGCGGCTCCGACCCCTATGTGTTCGGCGACGTACAGTGGAACGGCGCGAACGGCTTCTATGCGGATGCGGAATTCGAGACGATCAATTCATCCGGATCTCATGTTGAGACGGAAGTGGAGGCCGGCTGGCAGTTTGAGGCCGCAGGGCTGGAGTTCGATACGTCCGCCTCCCGTAAATGGCGTCTTGGAGCCGACGCCGGCCAGGATGACGATGCGTGGGAGTTCCAGTTCGACATCACGCGCGACTTCGGTGCTGTCGACGCCCGCCTGCGCTTGGAGCATTCGCCCGACGGGTTGGGATCGACCCGCGCCACGAGCTGGATCGAGACGCGTCTTCGCTGGCCCGTGGCGGAACGACTGCGGGCCAGCGTCGCCCTCGGGCGGCGCGAACAGGACAACGCGCCGGACTATACCGGCTGGAACGCCGGCGTGGCCTACGCCCTGACCGACAAGACCGCCCTCGACCTGCGCTGGCACGGCACCGACATCGAAGCCGAAGGCGCCCAATACGAGGGTGCCCTGGTCGCCTCCGTCCTGAACGCATTCTAGCTGCGTGAGGACAGACAACGACGATTCTTGGCCCATAGCAGCGCTATGGGCGAAGAATTGGCGGCGTGCGCTTTTTTTGAAGACGCGGGCCGCGCAGACCGATTTGCAGCCCGGCCGACCTACGTCCGACAGGCTGCTAGGATCGGCGTTGAGTCACGCGTTGTGCGATCTCGAACGGCCGTCAAGGGTCGTAACGGCCGGTCATCAGCATGCCGGCTGCGGGCAGCTTCATTGGTGCATGCACTCGGATCGTCTGGCGAGACTGGTCAACGCTCTGGCGGTTTGCGACCTCGATCCTCACCACCAGCCCTGACGCTTTAGCCCGGTGCGACAAGGTCACGCGGCGGTCACGCGGATCAAGCGGGTCAAGCGGGTCCCGGTTGAACGCTCTCGACGCCATTGCGCCACTCACGTTGATGTGCGATCTGGCCGAGGCGTTCGAGGTGACGCAGGATCGCACGCACCGTCACCACCGGGTAGCGGCCTCCGAGGCGGGTGGCGACGGGGTGATCGGTGAAGGCCAGGTTGGCGGCAAACAGGCCACCGGCGATACGCTTGGAGTAGGCGATGTGCACGTGATCGGGCTCGAAGTTGAGCGCCTGCAGGCGCGCCTGTACGTGGCGGCGCGTCGGTGCGACGCCCGAATCGGCGGCGGCGAGCAGCTCCAGCGCCCAGCCGGTGGAGTTCTGGTAGTCGCGGCTGTCGGGGCGGGCGATCAGGCTGTAGCGGGGCTGATGCAGCGCGTGGACCCGCGGCGAGCGCAGCTGCTCGAGAAGCCGCTCGGCGAACTCGGGCTGCGGCCAGACGATGCGTGCATCCTGGCTGGCGAGGTCGTCAGCAAAGAAATTCAGCAGGCCCTCGGCGAACAGACCGGAGCGATCGCTGCCGCAGACGTTCAGCAGATGGATCACGGTCCAGCGCCCATTGGGATGATCGCGCAGCACAAAGCCCAGATGGCTGTAGTGGAGGCCGTGGGTGGACAGATCGGTGCCGGCACGGGCCAGCAAGGCGATCTCCGCATCGGCGGCGTCCAGCGCCGCCGACACCCGCACGGCACTGGCCGCCGCGGCGGCCCACTCCTGCGGACTCAGCGTCTGCGGTTGGCAATGGCGCCCCGCCCAGACCGGTGCCGACGCGAGCAGCAGCAGACACAGCAGCAGCCTCACGGGCGCAGTTCCTGGCGGTGGATCAAGGCAGCGAGATGCTGGTCGGCCACGAACACGACGGCTGCGGCGCCAGCCCAGAGCAGATAGCCGCCGGCAACCGCGCTGACGCCTAGGCTGACCCCAACCACCACACCGGCCGCCGCCAGCGCTTCGCGGCCGATCCGCAGCACGATCCGGGCACCATCGGCGGCCGAAGCCAGGACCACTTCGACGCTGGCACCCACCGGGCGCAGTGCCACGACGCTGAGTTCGCCGCCGGCTGCCAGCAGTTCCAGACTGGCGGCCGGTATGGCAACCATCGCTTCTGACAGCTGCCGCGAGGCGTAGCTGGCGTCGCTTTGCGCGTGCGCCGGCGCCGCAAAGGCGAAGACTGCCAGCGCGAGCGCGCTCGCAGGTCGGATCAGTGGCGTGTCGAACAAGCATTTCATTGGACTCTCCGAACGGTAGTGGCCCCGCTCGAAGACTGCACATCTCCCGCACGAGGTACAACCGGAACTCACCAAGTACACTTGGATGACGCCAGAAGTAACGTATATCGACACCATGGCCCTGCTCATCGAACTGGTCGACACGCTCAAGCGCCTGCTGAAGGCGCGCGGATTAACCTACGCGTCGCTGGCACAGCGGCTGGCAGTCAGCGAAGGCACCGTCAAACGGATGTTCTCGCGGCGGACGCTCAGCCTGCAGCGGCTGGAGCAGATCTGCGCCGTACTCGAGGTCGGTCTGGCCGAGCTGGCCGAGGAGTCGCAGCGCGGCGCCACGCCGCTGGCCGAGCTCAGCGCAATCCAGGAGCAGGCGCTGGTCGAGGAGCCGGCCCTGCTGTTGGCGCTCTATCTGGTGCTGAATCGTTGGAGTCAGTCCGAGGTGCTGGCGCGCTATCGCTTCAGCGAACCGGAATGGACGCTGCTGCTGACGCGGCTGGACCGGCTCGGGATCATCGACCTGCAGCCTGGCAACCGCGTTCGCACCCGCACCGCGCGCAACTTCCGCTGGCGCCGCGAGGGCCCGATGCAGCGCTTCTTCCAGCAGCGCCTTCTGCCCGAATACTTTGCCCGCGGATTCGAGGCCGAGCATGATCGCCTGCTGCTGCTGAGCGGCATGGTGTCGCGGAGCTCGGCGGCACTGCTGCAGCGCCGGCTGGACGAGTTCGCTGCCGAGTTCGACCAGCTGATGGCGCAGGACGCCGCCTTGCCTGCACGCGAGCGCGTCGGCACAAGCATGGTGCTGGCGCTGCGACCGTGGAGCCTGTCGCTGTTCGCCGAATTGCGGCGAGCGGCGGATAGCAGCGCCGTCGCGTGATCAGCCTGCCGCGGCAGCCGCAGTCCTAATGCATGCGGGGCGTGGGCCGGGATAATGCGCTCCATCACTCCAAACCGCGTCCACGCCATGCGCATCATTCCGGCCGATTTCGATGACGCACAGGTGCTGGCCCTGCTGGCCGAGCACCTGGACGGCATGCGCGCCAGCTCGCCTGCAGAGTCAGTGTTTGCGCTGGACCTTTCAGGCTTGCGCGCACCCCAGGTCAGCCTTTTCTGCGCCTGGCAGGACGCCACACTACTGGCGATGGGCGCGTTGAAGTTGCTGACCCCCAGCCACGCCGAGATCAAGTCCATGCGCACGGCTCGCACGCAGCTGCGCAAGGGCGCGGCGACCGCGATGCTGGATTTTCTGCTGGCGCGTGCCCGCGCCACCGGCTGCGCTCGCGCCAGCCTCGAAACCGGCTCGGGTCCGCAGTTCGAGCCCGCTTTGGCGCTGTACCGCCGACGTGGCTTCGTCAATGGCACCGCGTTCGGCGACTACGCGGCCAGCGCGTTCAACCAGTTCCTGCATCTCGATCTGCACTGACGCTGGGCGCGCGAGGGCGCGGCGCCGGCCGGGCTTGAAGCGGTTGCGACGGCGATGGCAAGGATACGTTGGCGTCTGGGGGTCGCCGGTCTTGCCGAACCCTGCGCGCGGCTGCCAGACTCCGCAGCGTTGCGCGCTGGCCAAGAGGGGCCTTGGGCGGATGCGGCAGCCGCGGGGGCGCGGTGTGCAAGGCATTTGTTGGGTCGCGCTCGCGGCCGAACAGGGTCGGACATGCTCGGGCGCTGAATGCCTTGCGTTCGGACCTGTACTGCACTCCGATACCGGTTCATGTGCGCCAACTCTTCAGACTTTGCAGAAATACCCTCCGCTGGTGGTCGACCGCTCACTTTTCCCGTGGCGCCGAGAATGAATATCGAGATCACTATGCAGCGCCTGATGCGTACCGCCGTGCTCGTAAGCGCCGTCATTCTGAGCGCCTGTGTCAGCACGCCGAAATCGCGGCCCTTCAACGCGGCGCAGCATGCCGACATGCAGCAGATCGAAGCGCTGGCGATGCGCCACAGCGAGCCCACCGTCCTGATCGTCAACAATCCAGCAATGAGTTTCGGGGTGATCGGAGTGCTGGCGGCGGAGGCGCATATGGCGTCGCGACGGAGCTGGCTGGAAAAGCAGATCACCGCCACCGGATTCGACCACGTCGAAACGTTTACCCGCGCGCTGGACCAGGCCATGTTGACGCATGGCTACACCCTGATCTGGCCGGCGGGCGTCGCCGAGACACCCAAGGCGCGGACGGCGCGCACGGCGTGGGGAAACCGCAAGCAGTACGCGGCCGCCAGTGACCCCGCATCGGCGGGCCTGCTGGACGTCAACTTTGGCTTTATCGGGTTCGCGTCGGCGGGCTCCTCCGACAGCTCGCCTTACCGACCCACCGTGGTGGTTTCCGCTCGCTTGCTGGACGCCGAAGGCAAGCAAGAGCTGTTTTACGAAACCGTTGTCTACAACGACGTCTTCCCGGGTATTGGTCAGGGCCTGATGCTAAGTCCGGATCCAGAACACAACTACCCGGACTTTGATGCGCTCAAGAGCGCTGACGCCGCCGCCATTGACGCCCTCAAGATTGCCTTCGAGCGCACCGCCATTCATCTGGCGGACCAGCTCCGTCGCGTTCAGTGAGGGCACGGGTCGCCGCTCTTTGCCTGCTGCTGACCGGCTGCGCCGGCAGCGGCGCGCCGAAGGAACCGCCGACATGGTCGCCGACCGCAGCCTGCGTCAGCGACGTCGCCCAGCTTCCCGCGACCCCGCTGCGCTTGGACGCCGGCGTGCTGAGCTTCCGCGCTGAGTTCCGCGATCTCGCCGCCTGCGTTGACTCCGATGCGGCGCCGGCGCCGGTCGTCCTGTTTGCCCTCGAAGGCGCGCTGCTGCCGGCCGAGATCGATCTGAGCCTGTCGGAAAGTGGCGGGTTGGTGATGGCGGCGCAGGTAGAGGTGCCGGACGCGCAGTTCCGGGTCCTGCAGCGGCACAGTTTCCGGGACTTCGCCTTGCGCAGCGGACGCTTTACCCGTCGACTGTTTCTCAACGCAGAGGACGCGGGCGCACGCTACCTCCTGCTGCGACCGGATCCGGAAGCGCAAGGCCGCGACCTCGAACACATCAGCGGCCGGCGCGTAGCGACCGTCTGGATGGCCGCCGGCTGGATGGACTCGTACGCCGATGGCCGCGAGGTACGCACCCGTCTCGCCCTGTGGGATGCCGGGGCGATCGGACTGGAGCTGCGCGCGGCAGAAGCACTCTGACGCGCAGAGCACGTGAGTGCCAACCACGCGGCAAGGCGCAGCCCGCGTTGCCGGGTGCTCTGCACCTGCATTGACCGGGGCATTGCGGCTCGGCACTCGCCTGTGATCGCAGTTGGGGTTCACCGACCCCGCCAGGCTCGGCACCGACGCAGCGAACTGCAGCCACGCCGCCTCGCCGGGTCAGAAAAACGTCACCATTCTGCAACGGTCTGGCGATGCGGGACCTGCATGCTGCCCGCGCCTTCCGGATCGGAGACAGCGCATGGGCCCGATGCATCGCTCGGTCTTCATTTCTGATATCCATCTGGGCACGCCCGACTGCCGCGTGGATTATCTGCTTCGCTTTCTGCGCGAGCTGCGCTGCGAAACCCTCTATCTGGTCGGCGACATCATCGACCTGGAGGCGCTGCACAGGCGCAGCTACTGGCCGGCGAGTCACGCGGCGGCACTCGCCCAAGTGCTGGCGCTGCGCGCGCAGGGCACCCGCGTGATTTACATCCCCGGCAACCACGACGCCCCGCTGCGCGCATTGGCCGGACAGGTCATCAGCGGCATCGAGGTGGCGCTGTGGGCGGAGCATGTTGCGGCCGACGGCCGTCGCTATCGGGTCAGCCATGGCGACGAGTATGACCCCGAGCATCTGGGCAAGTCGTGGCTGGTGTGGGTCGGCGATCACGCGCAGCGCATGCTGTGCCTGCTCAATCGCGGGGTGAACCGCGTTCGCCGCGGACTGGCCTTGCCCTATTGGCCGATGACGATCCTGGCCAAGCAGCGCATTGGCGCCGCGCTACGCTACATTCGTGGCTACGAGCAGCGGGTCGCCGACGCGGCGCGCGCGGGCGGCTACGACGGCCACATCTGCGGCCATATCCATTTCGGCAACCTGCGCGAGATCGACGGCGTGCGCTACCTCAACGACGGCGATTGGGTCGAGCACTGCACCGCGCTGGTCGAGCACCGTGACGGCAGCTTCGAGCTGCTGCAGTGCAGCGATCAGCAGCAGCCGCTGGCGCGGCTGGCTCGGAGCGCCGCCGGGACTCGGCAAGCGCTGGGGGAGCGGCTGCCAAACGCAGCATGAGCCGCAGCGGGGTGCGTTGCGACTGCTTCGCTCTGCACGTTCTTTACGGTTGAACGCGACTGATCCGATACACCGCCGCCGGTGGGAAGTTGGCAAGGGTCCAACCGATGCGCTTGGCGCCCAAGCCCAGCGACGCCAGCAGTTCGTCGGGAACCGGGCAGCGCCGCTGATAGGTGAACTGGTAGAGCGCGGCGCCCGGGAGCATGCGCGCGAACAGCCCCCGCAGCAGCTTGCGTGCCTCCGGCCGCGGCATCCACAGTATCGGCAGCCCGCTGATCGCGGCGGTTGCGGGGCGGCGGTCAAAGATTTCGATGCTGGCCAGCTGAGTGGCGTCCATATGCAGCACGCAGGCCGCCGGAAAGCGCCTGCGCAGGACCTCCACCAGCGGCCGCTGCATCTCGATCAGGAACAGATCGCTCTCGGCCACGCCTCGCGCGATCAGCGCCCGGGTGAACACGCCGGTGCCCGGACCCAACTCGATCACCGGCCCGTCAGCGGAACTGATCTGCAACGTGATGAGGCGCGCCAATGCCTGGCTGGACGGCACCAGCGAAGCGGTGGTGATCGGATCGCGCAGCCATGCGCGCAGGAAGGTTGGCAGATCACCAGACGCGCGTAGCCGGCGCCAGCGGCCGGGCAAGGCAGCTGCGGCTGAGCGGGTGGCGGCGACCGGATGGCCTGATGATTCGTTCATGTCCTGAGCCTAGACGGCAACCGTGATCGGCGTATGACGACAGCTGCAATCGTCGAAAGCGAACCGTTGTCATCTTCCCTTCAAGAAGCTGCTGTAACAGGTGCGTCACCGTCTCTCCCACCGCAGGCACGCACCCATGCACAGCTTCCGTCAGGCCCTCGCCCTTCAGCGCTGGGACGATCATCGCTACTACCACCACAGCCGAATCAACCAGAGCCTGCACCTGATCAGCGCCATCAGCTTTCTGTGCACGTACTGGCTGCTGTTCACCGACCCGACCACCGCCGCGCTGGTCGGCTGGCTGGTCGCCATGGTGAGCCGACAGGTCGGCCACTTCTTTTTCGAGCCCAAGGGCTACGACGAGGTCAATCACGCAACCCACGAGTTCAAGGAAGAGGTGAAGGTTGGTTACAACCTGCAGCGCAAGATCGTCCTGCTGACCATCTGGATCCTGTCACCGGTGGCGCTGTACTTCGACCCCACCCTGTTCGGCCTGTTTCAACCATTCAGCAGCGGCGGGGAGTTTGTCCATCAGGTGGCCAGGATCTGGCTGTTTCTGGGCATCGGTGGCCTGCTGTTCCGGACCGTGCAGCTGTTCTTCATTCGCGACGTGCAGACCGGCGTGGTGTGGCTCACCAAGATCCTCACCGACCCGTTTCACGACATCAAGCTGTACCACCGGGCGCCGCTGTACCTGCTGCGCGGGGAGCTGATCGACCCAATGCACGCGAAAGCACATTCCTGAGGACTTCGCGCAATACCCGCCGACGGATTCCACGATTGTCGAGCGCCGGCTGGCTCCACCACCAGCCGTCCGCCCGCATCGCGATCGCGGCGGCCTCTATTCGCTCGCATACGGCGGCGAAATCAGCGCCGCTGTAGTTCAGGCTGAAGATCAGACGGCCGGTCCCGACCCAGCTCAGGGCCAGGCCCTCAGCGCGCAGGTAGTACTGCAGCATCCAGTTGTAGCGCGATGGGCGGGTGTAGAGGATCGTCCAGATGGTCGACAGATTGGCCACCTGCAGAGGCAGTTCGAGCGCAGCAAGGCGCTGGTTGAGCCGCTCGGCGCGGGCGTCCCAGCGCGCATCCAGTCCGCGATACATGGTCTGGACGGGCTCGCTTTCGAGGCGCTGCAGGAATTCGTGCATCGCCGCCATCACGTACGGATGCGAGTTGAAGGTGCCGCGCGCAAAGCAGATGTCCACCGGTCGGTCGGCGCGGTAGCGCGCCATCAGATCGCTTCGCCCGCACACCACGCCAATCGGCAGCCCGCCGCCAAGCGTCTTGCCGTAGACGACCATGTCGGCGCGGGTGCCGAAATAGTCCTGCGCGCCGCCGGGCGCCAGCCGGAACCCGACGAACACTTCGTCGAAGATCAGCACGATTGATCGCTGTCGGCAGACCTCGGCCAGCGACTGCAGCCATGCGGTGTATCTGGCTCGATCAAAGCGCGTGGCGCGAGAGCTGTCGACCAGCGTCGAATCACTGGGGGCGCCCGCATTCGGATGCAGCGCCTGCAGCGGATTGACCAGCACGCACGCGATGTCATTGCGGGTGCGCAGGACCCGCAGCGTTGCGTCATCCATGTCCTTGAGTGTGTAGGTGGCTCGCTCCCGCACTGGATTTCCAACGCCAGGCTGCACCTCGCCCCACCAGCCGTGGTAAGCACCGCAGAAGCGCACCAGGTGCGTCCGTCGGGTGTGATAGCGGGCCAGGCGCACGGCCTGCATTACCGCCTCGGTGCCGGACATGTGAAACGACACTTCGTCCTGCCCGGAGATCCGCCGCAGCCGCGCGACGTTGTCGGCCAGCAATGGATGGAAAACGCCCAGCACTGGCCCCAGCGCATCGGCGCGCTCAACGGCGCGCTTGATGCAGTCCTTGTAGACGTCGATGCCGAGCAGGTTCACTCCGTACGAGCCGGTCAGGTCGTAGAACCGGTTGCCGTCCAGATCGGTGATCGAGACACCCTCCGCGGCCTGCGCAAATGCGCCCGAATTCAGCTTTTCACGAACCAACCGACTGAACTGGAACGGCACCCGATAGCGGCTGGTGAACTGCAGGTCGGAAACGCCGCCTTCAGTTTCGCGGGTCAGCGCCAGCGTTTTTGGAAACCGCTCGGCATATAGCGCTGCCAGACGCTCGAACCCTCGATGGCGCGACGCCGCGATGTCTGCCGGCGCGTCATCGGCCCGAAAAAACGTGGTCTCGTCGTAGTCATAGAAGGGCAGCCAGGACGCCACCCGTTGCGCCATCTTCGAGTGACCGCCGAGCGAGCGGTGCTTGGCCCGCGACAGCTGCAGCCGCCGCTGGGCCTTGCGCAGCAGCCACAGGAGCAGCGCCGCACCCAAACTGTAAAGCAATGCTGCTTTCATCTATCACCCATGGCTCGAATCGGATCAACCAGAATTCACGCGACGCCATGAGCGTCCGTTCCGTCCTGCTGCGCATCGTCCTACAGGAAGATGTCAATTTCCTTTTGACCAACCGCATCCCGAGGCTGTGGCTGACCCAACTGGCGGGTCGCATCAGTCGCGTCCGACACCCGCTGGTACACGTGGTCGTGGAACGTGTTCGTGGACACCCGTGTTCGTGGACACCCAACTCGTCCTTCAGTCTGAACGTGTTCGTGGACACCCAACTCGTCCTTCAGTCAGTTCATGTCGGTGCCCATGGCTACACTTTTTGAGGCGTGGGTCTCCAGGACCCGCCAGCACGAACCGCGCCCAAACCGGCGCGTGCGCGACCACCGCCTACTCGCCAGACTGTTCGAAAAGGGCTATTGAATTTCCTATACTTCAAACCAACACCCCCAGTGCGTTGGATCAAGGCCGAGTCTGCGCAACGCGAATGGCTCGATGTCGGCGATCCTGCAGAGTTTTTGAGGACGCCATGGCCGTACGGTCCAATCAACCGGTTCGATGTGGTCGAGCTCGCTGATCTTCGGACGCGATGGCGCGAGCCAACAGAGCGTCTCTGCTAAACGAACGGCGGCGTGCTACGCCCAACCCTACGGGCCCTCTGACTTCTTTTTTCAACCGCCTCCATTTGCCTTTTGCGCAGTTCCATCTACGTCGATGAAAATCCAGGCTATGTCAGTCGCCAGCCGAAAAAGGGGGCCTGATCCCCCTGTCCAAGCATTGCCGCAAATGGCCACGGACACCCTGAACTCGGGCGTGGCCACTAACATGCACTGTGAACCCGCAGCCGTTCCACCATGGGCGATCGCCGGCGTTGTTCGTGCTGCCTCCGTTGGATTCCGCGCAAGACCCATGCGCCAGCCCAGGCCGTAATTTTGCGGATTTCGTTCGCCGTTCGATATGGTCCGCGGTGTTGTCATTTGCGCAAAGTGCTTTTTGTTCAGAACGGCACCAGCGAAAACCGCATCGGCAAATCCAGCGAGATCACCGGGCGTTGAGCGGAATCCGCCACCCGCCCATCTCCAGCTGGCGCTCGTCTCCGGCGCGGGTGCGATGCCGAAGCCAGCTATTGCCAGATAGTCGCGAGCGCGGGCTGCGGCCGAATCAGGGGAAACGTCGCCACCGGTTCCGTTCATTGACAGGCGCGAGAACGTCGTCTTCTCCATCAGGAGCAGAAATTCCTCCCCCGATGCTGCTTCCATCACGCGGCTTGCCAGGGAGTAGCCATACGTCGAATAACCAAACGACTGATCCGGGACGAATTCCAGCGGATCATTTATGAATATCTGCAGCCCTTCCTCCACGCTCGCATATTCGGCGTTGATGTTATTTTCGTTAAAGAAAGGCGGGATCATTGCGCCACCGTAGCCGCGAACACCGGCTTGATGGGAGAGGAGTTGGCGCATGGTGACGCCTCGATAGTGCTTTGGAATATCAGGTAGATAAGCGTCGATCCCGATATCCAGATTGAGCATTCCTGCTTCCTCCATCTGCATCGCAGCGACTGCGGTCAGGGGCTTGGAAACACTGCCGATAGCGTATTGCGTCGCCGCCGTCGCAGGCGCTCGCGAATCGATATCGGCGTAGCCGATCGCTTCTTGCCAAAGCATGCGACCATCGCGCATGACGGCCAACGACAGCGAAGGGTAGCCGTCGCGCGTCCGCGCGTGGACCGCGATTGCGCGCGCAGCGGCGGCAGTTCGTTCGTAGCCATCAGCAATAGCGGCAGTCTCAATCGGCACCTCGGTGTCGCGATTAAGCGACCTGTCGAAAACCATGAAAAAGAGCCATAGAGCAAGCACAGCCGTGCCGATGGCCAGCACAAGCAGTCCCTTGAGAATGATCCTCACGCGATGCCGCTTGTGAAGGGTAATCGCACCATGAAATCGTTCATCTGCCTCGACCTGCCTTGTTTGACGTTGACCTAGATCGCCTGGGCAGCCAGAACGCTAAGGCGTTGATGGGGGCCTGCGTGGGATACTCACAGCGCCAGCTTAGCTGCCCTTATTTACAGTGTACACATTCTTAGCGAGCCTGATCTCAATGTCAAGCGTCGGTACCTACCACCACGGAAACCTTCGAGACGCACTCGTGATTGCCGCTAGAAGCGTGCTCAAAGAGCACGGCCTGTCGTCGCTGACGTTAAGAGCAACCGCGCGGGCCGCCGGGGTCTCGCACATGGCACCCTATAACCACTTCAGCGACAAGCGAGCCCTGCTGGCCGCGCTCGCCGACCAGGGCTTTACCGAATTAGATGCACGCTGCGAGCAAGCCTGCAGCGCCGGCACCGACATGCCAACCAGTCTTCAACGAGTGGGCCAGGCCTACGTCGAATTTGCGCTTGATCAGCCTGAAATGTTCCAACTCATGTTCAGCAGCGAAGTGGCCGGAATGAAACGTGATCGCCACGAATCAAGCGCGCCTATCACCAACGTTTACGGACGAACGCACGGACTGGTGTCTGCGCTGTTCTCCGATGCTGATGCCCGAGAGGACGATGTGGAAGCGGCCTGCATCGGCGCTTGGTCTTTGGTGCATGGACTGGCCACACTATTGATTGAAGGACGGATCGCTGTGCCGGAGCGCAGACGAAAACTACTTATCAAGCGCGTCATTCAGCAGTTCGCGGACAGCCTGAACAAACAGCCCGGGTAAGCGCAATGCACCCTGCGAAAGCCTCAACGTTCGCCCAACCATGCGGCTGCGCTGGTGGATTCCACCGCCCATTCGATGGCAGCCATCCTATTGCGGAATGGGTGTTTCCGGAAAATTTCGCCAGGACCGCCCTATAACTGCCAATGCGTTAGATCCCGCCGCAACCACGATCGTCGCCAGCAACTTGCCTGAAACGGTTCCCCCAACGGCTGCGCGCGCATCTGCAAGCGCGCGCCGCGCAGCGATCACCCATCACCTATCACGACGCCGCCAAAGGCCTCCTTTTGCTGCCTCCCTACACGATTCATCAAGTCACCGAGGCGCTTGAGCAGCTCATGGCTGAGGACGCGGCGGCCGACCGCCCATTCATTGCCGCAATGGTTATCAGCAAGTCGCGCGACGGCTTACCGGCTCTGGGCTTCTTCGAATGCGCGGCTCGGTTCGGACGTTTTGCCGGTCATCCAGCGGGGCCGGACGCCAGAATCTTTCATTCGGCGCAATTTTTCTGCGGTGCTCGCCCTGTGGGCTCCGGCGCTTGAATGAAGGAGAGTTGAATGAAAATGCACGACGCTGCTCATTCGGCGCCGCTGCTGCAATCGAGCCTGCTGCCGCCCGTGTCCAGCAGCGGCGGGGAAGTCCGGTGCGCGAGCGCGGTCATCGTCGGTGCCGGTTTCGGCAGTAAATCAAGCGACAGCGATTTACTGCAGGGACGGGAATTGGGGCCGATCAGGGCTTCCCCGCCGCCGACAAGGCGCCAGCAAGGATGTTGGCGCGGCCTGCGCCACCTCTATACGGCGGGCGCGAAACGGGTCGTTCGCTATTACCGAAGGTAGAAACAAATCCGCCCGTTATTTGCGCGTTTTCGGGCCAGCAAAAAAAACCACGATATTCATAAATTTTGAGCACTTATCGGGTTAGCAAAAATTTGAGGCTAGCTAATGCCGACGCGCAGCCGGCTTTGCAAAAAATAACTTTGATTGGCATCGCTATAACAATATTTAATGCCAGTTAGCCAATAGCCGCGCCGCACTACTATTGGACGCCGCCGCAGCAGCAGCGCTAGCCCCGATTCGATGAGTAACCCTGTTTGAAACCCTGTTTTGTGTACGCCGCGCTGGCTAACTTTAATAGGGTTTATTAAAGGAAATAGGCGTCTTTGCTGCCGACAATGCTGTAAATCTGTCACATTAGTCTGCACGCGCGTGCAAGAATTTCGGTCTGAAAATTTTACCTCGCAAATAGGGCGTTAAACTGGGCTCATTTGAGACAATTCCGATGAACGCAGCGTTTTTGGTTACGAATGGCGCGCACGCTTGTCGGAATAGCACGCTATACCTCCACCGCCTCCAGCACCAGCATCAGGTCAGGGATGGCGGCGCCCAGCTTGTAGGACCAAAATGGCCAAATTGGACAATCTGTACTAGACTGGGTTGGTCTTCAGCGCAGTTGAGTGCCCCATGCAGCCCCAGACCTTGGACACCGTCCGCCAACTGGCCGGCACCGACACCCCGGTCCGCTCCGCGTCCGAAGTGAAGTCCGGCTGGAGCGGCATCGTGCGCGAGGTCGTGCGCCACGGCGAGGTCATCGTGACCCACCACGGCCGGCCGCAAGCGGTGGTGGTGGACGTGGAGGCGTATGCGGACCTGATGCGCAGGGCGCAGGCCAATGACCCGCTGGCGCAGCTTGCGGCTGCGTTCGACCAGCGGCTTGCGGCGCTGGATACGCCGGCCGGGGCCAGCCGTTTGCGGCGTGCGGCTGCCGGCGGCATTACCAGTCCGGCGCGGCGACGCCAGTAGGACCAGGCGGGCACGCCGATGACCGCCAGCCCAAGGACGGGCAAGCCACTCGCCAAGCGACCGACCCTGCTGGTGCTGGCCGGCGTCAATGGCGCCGGCAAGAGTTCGGTGGCGGGTGCATCGCTGCGTAGCCAGGGTCTGGACTACTACAACCCCGACGAGGCCACGGCGCGGTTGCGCGCCGCCGGCGTCAGCGCCGGGGATGCCAACGCACACGCTTGGCAACACGGTCGCCGCGCGCTGGAGACGGCAATCACATTGGGCCGAAACTTCGCCCTCGAGACGACGTTGGGCGGCAACACCCTTCCGGCGCTGGTCGCACGCGCCTGCGACACCCATGACGTCACCCTCTGGTTCGTCGGCCTGGACAGTCCCGAGCGACACATCGCGCGGGTCGCGGCGCGCGTAGCGACCGGTGGCCATGACATCCCTGCCGACAAGATCCGCGCCCGTTGGGACAGTGCCCGCCGCAACCTGATCGGCCTGCTGCCGCGCCTGCACAGGCTGCGGCTGTACGACAACAGTCACGAACAGCCCGACGGTGCCGTCGCGGCGAATCCATCGTTGCTGCTGCATTGGCGCGACGGGCGGATCGTCGCGCCGCCATCGTCGCGGCTGTGCCACACCCCCGAATGGGCAAAACCAATCGTCGAGGCGGCGCGTCGGTTGGAGGACGACGGTCGCGGGTCGTGAGGACCCGCGTGGATCAGCGTTTGCTCGTGACCCGCGCGCATCTATCGGCCACCGGCGCAGGCACCTGCCCCGGCACCTCGGACGGGATCGCCAGTTCTTCCGGCTCGGGCGGTGAGCATGCGCGCGCTGCGCCAGTTGCCCCAGCGGCAGTAGGCCAGCTGCATGGCCATGGCGCAGAACGCGCTGACCGGGAAGCTCCACCAGATTGCATCCACGCCCATGACCGGCTGCAGCAGGTTGGCAAACGGCACGCGGATGCCCCAGCAATGCCCAGGATGATCAGCGGAGAAATCACTGCACCGGTGGCACGGACCACGCCGGCCAGCACGAACACGACGCCGAAGAACAGGAACGACCGTACCGCGATGTGGTTGAGATGGCGCGCGATCTCCAGCGCCTCGCCGCCGGCCGGCATGAACATCGCCAGGGTGAAGCGGTCCAGCAGGATCAGCGGCACGATCAGTGCGCCGGTAAGCAGGAAGTTGAAGCCCACGCCGGTGCGCGCGGTGGTACTACCGATCATGGATACCGATCATTACTACCGATCATGGACACCCACACCACCGGCACCCTGGCCACGGCAGATTGTGGCTGTCCAGAACCGCTTTCTACGCAACCGTGAGCAGGATCGCGCGGTCGTGAGCGGCCTGCCGATTGGGTGGTGCTACCCAGCTGTCCGGCCCCGGCCGCACGCGCACTCGCATCGACGCGCTGACGCGCTGACGCCAAATGGCAGCCTGCGCTGGACGGCGATCTTCGACTTGTACCCCGGGCGGAACAAGGGATATGTCAATACAAGACCTGATCCTTGGCCTGAATATTGACCCTGGCCTGAATACTTGGCCTCCAAGACCTGGCCCTTGGCCTGCGAACCAACCGGCTGAACTGGAACGGCACCCGAGAGCGGCGGGTGAACTGCAGGTCGGTAACGCCGCCTTCAGTTTCGCGGGTCAGCGCCAGCGTTTTTGGAAACCGCTCGGCATATAGCGCTGCCAGACGCTCGAACCCTCGCTGGCGCGACGCCGCGATGTCTGCCGGCGCGTCATCGGCCCGAAAAAACGTGGTCTCGTCGTAGTCATGGAAGGGCAGCCAGGACGCCACCCGTTGCGCCATCTTCGAGTGACCGCCGAGCGAGCGGTGCTTGGCCCGCGACAGCTGCAGCCGCCGCTGGGCCTTGCGCAGTAGCCACAGGAACAGCGCCGCACCCAAACTGTAAAGCAATGCTGCTTTCATCTATCACCCATGGCTCGAATCGGATCAACCAGAATTCACGCGACGCCATGAGCGTCCGTTCCGTCCTGCTGCGCGTCGTCCTACAGGAAGATGTCAATTTCCTTTTGACCAACCGCATCCCGAGGCTGTGGCTGACCCAACTGGCGGGTCGCATCAGTCGCGTCCGACACCCGCTGGTGCGAGCGATCTCGATCGGCCTTTGGCGGCTGTTTTCCGACGTGGACCTGAGTGAGGCCAAGCAGACGCGCTTCGACAGCCTGCATGACTGCTTCACCCGCGAACTCAAGGAAGGTGCACGACCGATCAATCTCGACGCCGACCTGCTCACAAGTCCCTGCGATGGCATTGTCGGTGCCTGCGGTCGCATCGACGGCATTGGCGTCATCCAGGCCAAGGGCTTCCCCTACACGCTGCAGGACCTGTTCGGCGACAGCGATCTGGTGGAGCAGTTTCGTGCTGGCTGCTATGTGACGCTGCGCCTGACGGCGGCCATGTATCACCGCTTCCACGCCCCGCACGACTGCCAGGTGGAGCAGGTCACCTATCTGTCAGGCGACACCTGGAACGTCAATCCAATTGCACTCAAGCGGATTGAAAAGCTGTTCTGCAAGAACGAGCGGGCGTTGATCCGCACCCGGCTGCGCACGAGCGGGCATCCCATTCTGCTGGTGCCGGTGGCGGCAATTCTGGTCGCCAGTATCCGCCTGACCTTTGCCGATGTGCGGCTGCACCTGAACTACCGCGGAGCCAATCCGATCCCCTGCAGCGCCCGCCTCGCCAAGGGCGAGCAGATGGGCTGGTTCGAGCACGGCTCGACCATCATCGTGTTTGCGCCGAGCGGCTTTGAGCTGGTTGATGGCGCGCATGCGGGCGCCATCCTGCGCATGGGGCAGCCGCTTATGCGCCTTCCGGCGTCCGCCTGAGGCAACCCGTCAGCGCCGCTGCATCGGGTCCACCAGCAGCGCTTTGGCGGGATTTGCCGACCGCCACCTCAGCCGCGCTTGAGAGCGATCAGGGCTGAGATGTCGTCGTCGCCGCGGCCCTGCTCCAGCAGCTCGGCGTAGTCGGCCAGCGACTGCCCGATCACGCTGCTGCGGATGCCGGCCGCGTTCGCCATCTCGGCGACGATCCGCAGATCCTTGTGCAGCAGGGCGAGCTTGAAGCCGACCTTGAATTCGTTGCGCAGCATGCTCGCGCCGCGCTTGTCGAGAAACCAGCTGCTGGCGGCGCCCGCGCCCAGCGTCGGCAGCAGGCGCTCGGGGTCGAGGCCAAGCTTCTCGGCCAGCGCCAGACCCTCGGTCACACCCTGCGCGATGCCGGCGATCAGCACCTGGTTGACCGCCTTGGTCGACTGGCCAGCCCCCACCTCGCCCATGTGAGTGATGCGGCCGGCGTAGGCGGCGAGCGCCGGCGCGACGCGCTCAAGATCGACCTCACTGCCGCCAACCATCACCGACAGCGTGCCGCGGATCGCGCCTTCGACCCCGCCCGACACCGGCGCGTCGAGAAAGCCGATGCCGCGCGCGGCCAGCAGCGCGGCGGCCGTCTGCGCGGTGCTGCGGGCCACGGTGGAGTGATCGACCACCACGCTGCCAGCCTGCAGCACGTCGGCCAGCTGGGTGACGTTGTCGAGCACATCGGAATCGGCGCTGACGCACAGCAGCAGCGTATCGCAGTCGGCAAACCCGGCAGCGCCGGTGGCGACCGCCACACCCAGTTCCAAAGCCAAGGCCTCGGCCTTGTCGACGCTGCGATTGGCAACCGCGGCGAGCAGGCCGCGGGCGTGCAGGTGGCGCGCCATCGGATTGCCCATCGCGCCCAGACCAATGAAGCCGGCGCGGATCGCTCTCATGCCTGCGCCTCGTCGGCAAGATAGGTGTAGCTGGTCAGACCCGCTTCGAGCGCCGCCGCCAGCCGCTGCGCCTCGTCGGGCGGCAGCTTGGCGGCGTCGATCATCGACTGGTAGGTGTGGCGCAGCGTTGCGAGGTCATAGCCAACGTAGTCGAGCATGACGTCGGCGGTATCGCCGCGCCGCGATGGCTCGAGCCGGTAGCCCGCACCGTCGATCCGCACGTTCAGCGCGTCGGTGTCGCCGAACAGGTTGTGGATGTCGCCCAGCGTGTCCTGGTAGGCGCCGACCATGAAGAAGCCGATCCGGTAGCTCTCGCCCGGATTCGGCGTATGCAGCGGCAGTGCGCTGTCAAGCTCGCCGTTGTCGACGTAGGTCTCGATCTGACCGTCGGAGTCACAGGTCAGATCGGCAATGATGCCGCGCCGCAGCGGCGCCTCGTTGAGCCGGGCGATGGGCGCAATCGGAAACACCTGATCGATGGCCCACACATCAGGCACCGATTCGAACACCGAAAAGTTGACGAAATACTTGTCGACCAGCCGCTCGTTGAGCTCATCCAGCGTGCTGCGCTGGCTCTTTTCCTCGGCATTGAGCCGCGCCCGCACGCCGTGTGCGATGGCATAGAACAGATCATCAATCGCCGCCCGCTCGCGCAGATCGATCTGGCCCAGCGCGTATAGCGCCTGCCCTTCAGCCAGGTAGTGCTGGGCTTCGTGAAACAGCTCGACCGCCGGACGCGCATCAAGTGCGGCGTGGATTTCACGCAGGTGACGGATCGGTCCGGCTTCGCCCGCCTCCTCGGCGGGTACGGCGCCGTCCGGCGCACGCTCGACTTCCGACACGTTGGCGATCAGCACCGCGTGATGCGCGGTCATGGCGCGACCGGATTCGGTCAACAGGCGCGGCGGCGTGAGGCCGTGCTCGACGCAGGCGTCGGCCAGCGGGGCGACGATGGTCGCTGCGTACTGCTCCAGCCCGTAGTTGATCGAGCAGGCGCTGCGCGAGCGGGTGCCCTCGTAGTCGACGCCGAGGCCACCGCCCACGTCCATGTAGCGGATCGGGCAGCCCAGCCGGCTGACTTCGACCAGATAGCGGGTGGCTTCGCGCATGCCGGCGGCAAAGTCGCGCACGTTGGAAATCTGCGAGCCCATGTGAAAGTGCAGCAGCTCAAGGCAATCGGTCATGCCGTGCTCGCCCAGCTGGGCGACCAGGTCCAACAGCTGGCGCGGCGACAGGCCGAACTTGGCCTTGTCGCCGCCGGAGTTCTGCCACTTGCCGGCGCCCAGCGAGGCCAGCCGCATGCGCACGCCAAGCCCCGGGCGAACACCCAGCGCACGCGACTCCTCGACCACGGCGGCGAGTTCGGACGCCTTCTCGATGACGATATAAGTGCGCAGACCCAGGCGCCTGCCAATCAGCGCCAGCCGCACGTACTCACGGTCCTTATAGCCGTTGCAGATCACCACCGCGCCCGGCCGCGACAGCGCCAGCACCGCCATCAGCTCGGGCTTGGAGCCGGCCTCAAGCCCAAACCCTTCGACATCGCCCTGCTTGGCAAGCTCGCCGGCCACGCCAAGATGCTGATTGACCTTGATCGGATAGATGGCGGTGTAGCCACCGGCGTAGTCGGCGTCGCGCATGGCCTGCGCAAAGGCGGCCTGCAGGCGCTGCAGGCGGTCGCCCAGGATGTCGGAGAAGCGCAGCAGCAGCGGCAGTTTCTGGCCCAGCGCGAGCGCCGCATCGACCACCTCGGGCAGCACCAGCGAGGGGCCGCCCTCGCGGGTCGGCCGGACCAGCATGCGTCCGGCTGGATCGACGTCGAAATAGCCCTCTCCCCAGTGCGGAATGGAGTAGGTCTGGCGGGCACGCTCAATGTCCCAGTCGCTCATGCGCATGGTCCGTTTGGAGAAGATGGGGCTGCACAGTGTAGCGGCGGGTTGCGTCGCGCCCGCGTCGATGATCACGGGGGAGCCGGCCGATCCGTTACAATCGCGGCCCCCGCCGAACCGGATTGCCCTGCATGGCTGTCACCCCGACCTGGTATCACGAAGCCTTTGAGCCCTCCGGCTCCGCCGTTGGCTTCCGGGTCACCGGCCAGCTGCACGAAGAACAGTCCGCGTTCCAGAAGCTGGAAATCTGGGATACCACCGACTGGGGCAAGCTGATGGTGATCGACGGCTGCATCATGCTCACCGGTCGCGATAACTTTCTCTACCACGAGATGATGTCGCATCCGGCGCTGTTCACCCACAGCAATCCCAAGCGCGTGGTGGTGATTGGCGGCGGCGACTGCGGCACGCTGCGCGAGGTGCTGCGCCATCGCGAAGTCGAGTCCGCGGTGCAGGTCGAGATCGACGAGCGCGTAACGCGGCTGGCCGAGCAGTATTTTCCGGAGCTGTGCGAAGCCAATGGTGACCCGCGCGCCCAGCTGCTGTTTGACGATGGCATTGCCTATATGCGCAACGCCGCCCATGACAGTCTGGATGTGATCATCGTCGACTCGACCGACCCCGTCGGCCCCGCCGAAGGCCTGTTCAACGAAGCGTTTTACCAGAGCTGCGTACGCGCGCTGCGCCCCGGCGGCATCCTGGTGCAGCAGTCGGAATCACCGCTGGTGCATCTGACCCTGATCCGCTCGATGCGCCAGCACATGCGCGCAGCCGGCTTCGCCGCGGTGCGCACGCTGCCGTTTCCGCAGCCGTGCTATCCGACCGGCTGGTGGAGCTGCACGCTGGCCAGAAAGGGCGCCGACCTGTCGGGCTTCCGCGAGCGCGGCGCGCAGTCCAAGCTGTTCGCCACCCGTTACTACAGCGCCGACGTCCATCGCGCAGCGATGGTGCTGCCGGAGTTCGTGCGCGAGGCGCTGGGGGAGTAGGGCGAGCGCGAGTTTGACAAGCGAGTTCCGCGAACGAGTTCCAGCTGGCAGTGCCAGTGCCAGACAAGCGAGCGCAGAAGGCGGGGGCGCTTCTGGAACTGGGACTGAGACTGGAACTTGCACTGACACGACCTCCCCCGCAGCAGCAGCGTCGCCCCACCCACCTCAACTGATACCGACCGCCCAGTGTTCTTCGAACTGCTACCCGAATTCATCGGCAATCACCCGATCCTCAGCCTGGTCTTCGTCGGCATCACGGCGGCCCTGATTGCCAACGAAGTCAGCCGCATGACGCGCGGCTACAAGGCAATTTCGCCGGCTGAGCTGACCCGGCTGATCAATCGCGAAGACGCGCTGGTCGTCGACGTCAGCCCCATCAACGACTTCGAAAAGGGCCACATCGTCGGCTCCAAACACGTCGTGATGAGCCAGTTCGACCCGGAGAGCAAGCTGCTCGCCAAGGTCAAGGAGATGCCCGTGGCGATGGTGTGCCGCGCCGGCATGCAGTCCGACCAGGCTGCCAAACGCCTGGTCAAGGCAGGGTTCAAGCACGTCTACGCGCTGGATGGCGGCATTGCCGCCTGGCAACAGGCCGAATTGCCGCTGGCGAAGGGCAAGGGGTAGCGCGGATCCACGGCGGGCCGTTGCTCCCCCAACCGGCTGGCGTGCAGACCTGGCCCGATGGTGGGTCGAGACCCACCCTCCGAGATTCGCCCCTTGCGATCCCGCGTCACGGCCCCACGTAGTCCCGCGCCCACTCGCGTGGGATAATCCCGCTTCTTTTTCCCCCACTCTTCCGGAGACGCCGAAATGGCCGACGAACTTGCAAACGGCGCCGCCAGCGCGCAGCAGCCCACCGCCCAACTGGTGCTGCAGAAGATCTATCTGAAGGACGCCTCGTTCGAAGCGCCCAATGCGCCGCGCATCTTCCAGGAAGAAGGCCAGCCCAATCTGCAGCTCAATCTGAGCCAGAAAGTCTCGACCCTCGCCGAGAACGTCTACGAAGTGGTGCTCAGCCTGACGCTGACCTGCGCCCTGGCCGAAAAGAACGCCTATCTGGTTGAAGTGCAGCAGGCCGGCATCTTCGGGATCACCGGCTTCGATCCAACCAATCTCGAGGCCGTGCTGTCGACCTACTGCCCCAACACGCTATTCCCGTATGCACGCCAGGTGATCAGCGAGATGGTGCAGAACGGCGGATTTCCCCCGTACCTGCTGCAGCCGATCAACTTCGAGCAGCTGTATGCCGAGCAGATCCGTCGGCGTGCCGAACAGGGCGCAACGCCTGCCATCACGCCGGACGCCGGCAACGCCTGAGTCATGGCCGCCGGTACTGCGAAGGACCAGCCGATCCGGGTCGGCGTCCTCGGCGCCGGCTCCTGGGGTACCGCGCTGGCATCGCTGTGTGCGCGCAGCGGCTACGCAACCACGCTGTGGGGCCGCAATGCGCAGGACGTGGCGTCCATGGCGGCAACCGGACGCAACCTGCGCTACCTGCCGGATATCGATCTGCCGGCGACGCTTGCCTACAGCGCCGACCTGCCGGGCACGGTCGCCGGCGCCGACCTGCTGCTGATTGTGGTCCCCAGTCACGCGTTTCCCGAGCTGGTCGCCGAGGCGGCCCGCCACCGGCGTGCCGATGTTGGCGTGGCCTGGGCGACCAAGGGATTCGAGTTGGGATCGGGTCGCTTTCTGCACGAAGTGGCGCAGGAAGCGCTTGGCCCAATGGTGCCGCTGGCGGTCGTCACCGGCCCATCGTTCGCCCGCGAAGTCACGCTGGGACTGCCGACCGCGGTGACCGTGCACTCCGAATCGGCCGCCTTCGCCAAGCAGGTGGCGGACGTGCTGCACGGCCCCAGCTTCCGCGCCTACACCGGCGGCGACCTGCTCGGGGCGGAGCTTGGCGGCGCCATGAAGAACGTGCTGGCGGTCGCCACCGGCATTGCCGACGGCATGAATCTCGGCCTCAACGCCCGCGCCGGACTGATCACCCGCGGTCTGAACGAGATGCTGCGCCTGAATGCGGCGCTCGGCGGCAAGGCGGAAACCCTGATGGGTCTGGCGGGACTGGGCGATCTGGTGCTCACCTGCACCGGCGACCTGTCGCGCAACCGGCGGCTGGGCCTGGCGCTGGGACGCGGCCAATCGATCGCGCAGGCGGTGGCCGAGATCGGTCAGGCGGTGGAGTCGATCCAGACCGCCGACGAAGTGATGCGACTGGCCGAGCGACATGCCATCGAGCTGCCGATCAGCGAGCTGGTGCAGCGCGTGCTGCACGAGGAAATCACCCCGGCCGAAGGGCTTCGACTGCTGCAGGCACGCGAGCAGAAAGCCGAGTATCCGGAAGGGCTGTTCGAGCCGCGCGGCTGACCGACGTGACGGCGGCTCGGGGTTGACGCCTGGCGCAGTGCAGCTACTTGGCGGCGGCGGGCGCCAGAATCTGCCGAAACGCCCGCAGCGCGGCCGGATGAAACAGCGTGGCGTGGGACTCGTCGGGCAGCGTGAAGTAGTGGTGCTCGGCGCAGCGCTTGCTGCAAGCCGCCAACGCGGCGACCAGCCGCTGCGCCGGCTCCGCCATCCCAGGCTGGCTGCTGGTCCCGATCAGAATGGCCTTGCCTCCGCGGCGCTGTTTTTTGAGCGAGGCCTCGGCGTACTGCAGCAGCCACTGGTTGTTCCACCACAGGCTGGGATCGAAGGCGATGTAGACATCGAACAGGTCGGGTTCGAGCAGGAAGGTCTCCACCACAAACAGTCCGGCCAGCGATTCGCCGATCAGCGCCGACTCGTCGGTGACCGGGTAGCGCTTGCGGATTTCAGCCTTCAACTCATTGCGCACGAAGGTTCGGAATGCCTGTGAGCCGCCCGCGTTCGGCGCGTAGTCCAGGTCTTCGGCGTTTTCGGTTGGCGTGGTGAGGTCGCGACGGCGATCGGTGTTCTCGATGCCCACCAGCACGAACGGGCGCATCTCCTTGTTGGCCGCCAGCACCTGGATCAGGCCGGCGATGTGCAGAAAGTCCTCCGCCATGCCGCCATCGGGCATGTACATCACCGGCAGTGGCGTGGTCGTGGCGGCGGAGAAACCCTGCGGGAAGTAGACGTTGATGCGGCGGTCCTCACCCAGCGTGGGCGAGCGGATGAAGAACGTCTCGCCAATCGCCAGCGGGCCGATGGGGCTGACCTCGTAGGCTGCGCATGGCGACATGATCGAGAGCAGCCACGAGGCGGCCAGGGCAAGCGGTACGCGGGGAAGCTTCATGATGTCTATCCTTTGCAGGAAGGCGGCCGCCAACAGGGCGCAACCGCGAGTGGCGGATCGAGAAGGAAGGCACCTGCCGCAGGCTCCAGAGCGCGTGGCAGTCGTGCCTGCCGGCTCGAAAGCGCGCGGCGCAGCGCTCGCCAACGTCGCACGATCTTACCCATTCCGGCGCTGCCTGCGACTCACCCCCGGTCTGCGGCTGAAGGCGGCGGCGGCAGGCATTGGCGCGGCCCGCTGCGAAGTCTGGCCTCCTGGCGACACCTTATCGGCAGGCAACCACACCAAAAAAGCTCCGCGCCAATGAACCCGATGCTCCGAACCATCGCCTTGCAGGCACTGCTCGCCGCGCTTCTCGGGTTGGGTGGCGCCACGACGCTGCGGGCGCAAACTCCGATCGACATGCGCGTCACCCTGGCCTCCGTCACACCCTTCGCCACGCCAGGCGGAACGATTCGCATACGGGCAATTTTCCTGCGCTTCAGTCTGGATCCGATGCTCAATCCGCTGCTGACTATCGAACTTCCGGGGGGCGTGAGCTTCCTGTCCGCGGTGCCGAGCGACAACGCGCCTGCCTGCGTCACCCCGCCCGCGGGCGGCGGCGGCAGCATTCTCTGCAGCCTCACGCCGACAGCCTTCCACGTCTTGATCGATCTCGATGTCCGTCTGTCGCCCGACCTGGCCCCGAACAGCTTCGTCCGGCCGGTTGCGCGCGTCAGTTCGGACGCGCCGGATCCCGATCCATCCAACAACGAATCCATCGCCGCGATCTACCTGCAGGCGTCGGGCGCCAGCACCGATCTGGGCGTGTCGGTCGCAGCGTTCCCCGATCCGGTAGCGCCGGGTGGACTGTTCACCCATCGCATCGTGCTGACCAACAGCGGACCCGACACCGCAGTCAGCCCGAGAATCCAGACGGGACAGCCCAGCGTGATCAATCCGCAAGGGGGGATTGTTCCGCTCTTGCCGGCCACGACGACGTTTTTCGCATCGGGACTGCCCGAAAACTGGAGCTGCACGGTCCAGGTTCCCCCGCCGATCTTCCCCACCCCGCCATTCGGCTACAGCTGCTCGGCGCCTACCCTTCCAGTTGGCTCGGTCACCCTGACCCTGACCGGAACCGTGCGCAGCGCGGTCGCCGGCCCGCTGGGCGTGTCGGCAACCGTAAGCAGCAACACGCCCGACCCGGATCCCGGCAACAACCAAAGCGGTCAGATCAACGTCGCCATCGGATTCGCCCCCGCGCTTCCGATTCCTGCCAGCGGCGGGTTCGGGCTTGCGTTGCTGCTGGCAATTGCCGCCGCGATGGGCGCTATGGCGCTGCACACGCGCCGCTGATCACGCGTCCCGAATCAGCTCACGCTGCCGGGTGCAAACTCCAGGCTGACGCTATCGGGTCGCCCCGGCAGATGCAGGGAAGCGAGGCGTTCCGGGCTGCGGGCGATCAGCTTGCCGCCGCGCAGCACCAGCAGGCGCGCGGCGCGCAGTCGGATTGCCTCGAACGGATCGGCGGCCTGCAGCACGACGAGATCGGCGCGACAGCCGGTCTCGATGCCATAGCCATCGAGATGCAGGATGCGTGCGGCGCGCGTGGTGACTGCTTCAAAACAGTCGCGGATGCCGGCCATTGAGGTCATCTGCGCGACATGCGCGCCCATGTGGGCGACCTCCAGCATGTCGCCAGAGCCGAACGCGTACCACGGGTCCATCACACAGTCGTGGCCGAACGCGACGTCGACGCCGGCCGCCAGCAGCTCGGGCACGCGAGTCATGCCGCGCCGCTTCGGGTAGCTGTCGTGGCGGCCCTGCAGGGTAATGTTGATCAGCGGATTGGAAATCGCGGCGACACCGGATTCACTGATCAGCGGAATCAGCTTGGACGCGTAGTAGTTGTCCATCGAGTGCATCGAGGTCAGGTGGGAGCCGGCGACCCGCCCGTGCAGCCCGAGCCGATGGGTTTCGGCAGCGAGTGTCTCGATGTGCCGTGAGTGCGGGTCGTCGGATTCATCGCAGTGCATGTCGACCAGCAGGCCGCGCGCAGCGGCGATTTCGCACAGCCGGGTTACCGAGCGGGCGCCGTCGGCCATGGTGCGTTCGAAGTGCGGAATGCCGCCGACCACATCGACGCCCAGGTCCAGCGCGCGCAGCAGGTTGCGTTCGGCCGAGGCTGAGCGGAACAGCCCGTCCTGCGGAAACGCGACCAGCTGCAGATCGAGATACGGCGCCACGCGCCGCTTGACCTCGAGCAGGGCTTCGACCGCCAGCAGGCGGTCGTCGCAGACGTCAACGTGGCTGCGGATCGCCAGCAGACCCTGCGCCACCGCCATGTCGCAATAGGCCAGCGCGCGGGCGATCACCGCCTCGACGGTCAGCTGCGGCTTCAGCTCACCCCACAGCGCGATGCCTTCCAGCAGGGTGCCGGAGCGATTCATTCGCGGCAGGCCCAGCGACAGCGTCGAGTCAAGATGGAAGTGGGCGTCGACGAAGGGCGGGCTGACCAGTCGACCGTGAACATCGATCTCCTCCGCGCCGACCGCCTGCAGCGCGATCTCAACGGCGGCGATACGGCCGTTGATGACGCCGATATCGACATCGCGGCGACCATCGGGAAGGGCGGCGCGGCGCAGGATCAGGTCCATCGTGGGTTCCGGTAGGCAGACGTCGGGGGCGGCGTCGATGGTACAGGCGGGCGACGATTGCGTCGGGGGACTGCGCTTTTGTCGCAATCGGGTGTACGGTTTGAGGCCCTCGCCAACGCAGGAGATCGAGGCGATGAACGCAGCGATGAAATCCGACACCCAGCCGCTCCGCATCAACGGCCAGCGGCTGTGGGACAGCCTGATGGAAATGGCGAAAATCGGCGCCACCCCCAAGGGCGGCGTCTGTCGGCTGGCGTTGACCGATCTCGACCGCGAAGGCCGCGATCTGTTCGTGCGCTGGGCGCGCGAAGCCGGCTGCACCATCAGCGTCGACCGCATGGGCAACGTGTTCGCCCGTCGCGCCGGTCGCGACGATACGCTGCCACCGGTGGTGACCGGATCGCACGCCGACTCGCAGCCCACCGGCGGCAAGTTCGACGGCATCTACGGCGTGCTCGGCGGACTGGAGGTGATCCGCTCGCTGAATGACCACGGCATCGAAACCGACCGTCCGGTAGAGGTGGTGATCTGGACCAACGAGGAAGGCTCGCGGTTTGCCCCGGCGATGGTGGCATCCGGCGTGTTCGCCGGCGTGTTCACGCTCGACTACGGCCTGTCGCGCGCCGATGTCGACGGCAAGACCATGGGCGAGGAACTGCAGCGCATCGGCTACGCCGGCGAGCAGCCGATGGGCAAGCCGATCCACGCCGCCTTCGAGCTGCACATCGAGCAAGGCCCTATTCTGGAGGCCGAGAACAAGACCATCGGCGTAGTCACCCACGCTCAGGGCCAGCGCTGGTACGAGGTGGTGTTCACCGGGCAGGAGTCGCACGCCGGCCCGACGCCGATGCCGCGCCGCAAGGACGCCCTGCTTGGCGCCGCCCGCGTGATCGACCTGGTCAACCGGATCGGACTGGCGCACGCGCCGTTTGCCTGCGCCACGGTCGGCATGATCCAGAACCATCCCAACTCCCGCAACGTGATTCCGGGCCGGGTGTTCTTCACCATCGACATCCGGCATCCCGACGATGCGGTGCTGGCCGAAATGGACCGCGAGGTGCGCGATGGAATTGCCCGGATCGCCGCCGAGACCCGCGTTGAAGTCAGCACGTTGGAGCAAATTTTTTACTACAAGCCGGTGGCGTTTGATGCCGACTGCGTCGCCTCGGTGCGCGCCGGCGCCGAACGCTTCGGCTACTCGTACCGCGACATGGTGTCTGGCGCCGGCCACGACGCCTGCTACCTGGCGAACGTGGCGCCAACCTCGATGGTGTTCGTGCCTTGCGTCGACGGCATCAGCCACAACGAAGTCGAGGATGCGAAGAAGGAATGGATCGAAGCTGGCTGCAACGTGCTGCTGCATGCGATTCTCGGCCGGGCATCGCGTTAGCCCGTCGCAGAGCGGAGCTTGCTCCGCTGCTGTCGAGGGATGGGAAGGTGTGAAGAGCTGCCGAGCAAGCTCGGCGCTACGGGGCACCAGAGGTTTTCGGTTGGATTCGCCAACAGGAGAGGGCATGGCACGCAAGGACATCGGCGATATCGCCACGGGACGCCTGAGCGCGGCACAGCTGGGCTGCAATTTCAGTGATGTCGCACCGCTGCTGGATCGGCAGGCGGCCCTGCTCGCCGCGCAGCGCTGCTACTACTGTTACGACGCGCCCTGCATCGCGGCCTGTCCCACCGGGATCGACATCCCCAGCTTCATCAAGCGCATCAGCACCGATAATCTGCGCGGCGCGGCGCTCGACATCCTTGGCGCCAATCCGCTCGGCGGCAGCTGCGCGCGGGTCTGTCCGACCGAGATCCTCTGCGAGGGCGCCTGCGTGCGCAACCACGACGCCCGCGAGCCGGTCGAGATCGGCGCTCTGCAGCGTTATGCCACCGACTGGGTGTATGCCGACGGCGCACAGCTGTTCTCGCGCAAGCCCGCCAGCGGTCGACGCGTCGCGGTGATCGGCGCCGGCCCGGCGGGCCTTGCCTGCGCCCACGCGCTGGCGCGCGAGGGTCATCAGGTCGATGTTTTCGACGCCCGCGCCAAGCCTGGCGGCTTGAACGAATACGGCATCGCCGCCTACAAGGTGCCGGACTTCGTCCAGACCGAGATCGACTGGCTGCTGGGCATCGGCGGCATCGACCTGCACTACGAGCAGGCGCTCGGCAGTCAGCTCTCGCTGCAGCAGCTGCATACGGACTTCGATGCGGTGTTTCTCGGTCTCGGCCTTGGCGCGGTGAATGCGCTGGACGCGGAGGGCGAGGCGCTGGACGGCGTGCGCAACGCGGTCGATTTCATTGCCGAGCTGCGCCAGAGCGATGACCTCACGCGGTTGGCAATCGGTCGGCGGGTGGTGGTGATCGGCGGCGGCAACACCGCCGTCGATGCAGCGGTGCAAAGTCGCCGGATGGGTGCCGAGCAGGTCACCCTGGTGTACCGCCGCGGGCCGGATTCGATGACCGCCACGCCGCACGAGCAGGACTTCGCTAAGACCGAGGGCGTCAACGTGATCCACTGGGCGCGGCCGCATCGCCTCCTCGCCGAGGACGGCCAGCTGTGCGCCATCGAGTTCGAGCACACCCACGCCGACGCCGCCGGACGCCTGTACGGCAGCGGCGAGTATTTCAGTCTCGCCGCCGACAGCGTGCTGAAGGCCATCGGCCAGACGTTCGACGGTGCCGACCTGATGGCCAACGGCAGCCCGCAACTGCATCTGCGCGACGGCCGCATCAACGTTGACGAGGAGTATCGAACGTCGCTGGCCGGCGTCTGGGCCGGCGGCGACTGCGTGCTCGGCCACATTGACCTGACCGTGCAGGCCGTCGAAGACGGCAAGCGCGCGGCGGCATCGATCAACCGCTTTCTGGCCAACTTTCATGCAGCGGGGAAACCGCACCCCGCCGCCTGAAAGTCAGCAAAGGCGTACTTCCTAACCCCTCCCCAACCCTCCCCGACCATCGGGGAGGGAGCTAACCCGCATGTTTCATGAATTCGCGCGATGATCGCGCAGAATAGTGTTTGCACAAGGGACTACCGAAGGAGCGGCGTATCGGGCGATACGACCGACTGAGGCAGTCCCTTGCGCGGACAAGAGACAAGCGAGGGCGTGTGAGATTCATGAAATCGGCGGGCTAAGCAGCAGCCAACCCGCGAGTGGCTTGAACGTCAACTATGGACGCCTGATCATGGCCAATCTGCACTGCAACTTCGTCGGCATCCAGTCGCCCAATCCGTTCTGGTTGGCCTCGGCGCCGCCGACCGACAAGGCCTACAACGTCAACCGCGCCTTTGAGGCCGGCTGGGGCGGGGTGGTCTGGAAGACGCTGGGCAACGATCCGCCGGTGGTCAACGTCAGCTCGCGCTATGGCGCGGTGCAGTGGAACGGCCAGCGCATCGCCGGGCTCAACAACATCGAGCTGATCACCGATCGCCCGCTGGCGGTAAACCTGGCCGAGATCCGCCAGGTCAAGCGCGACTGGCCGGACCGCGCCATGATCGTGTCGCTGATGGTGCCCTGCGACGAGGAGAGCTGGCGCTCGATCCTGCGCCAGGTCGAGGACACCGGCTGCGATGCGGTGGAGCTGAACTTCGGCTGCCCGCACGGCATGAGCGAGCGCGGCATGGGCTCGGCCGTGGGCCAGGTGCCCGAGTACGTCGAGATGGTAGCGCGCTGGGTCAAGCAGCACTCGCAGCTGCCCTGCATCGTCAAGCTGACGCCCAACATCACCGACATCCGCGCCACCGCGCGCGCGGCGTTCCGCGGCGGCGCCGACGCGGTGTCGCTGATCAACACCATCAACTCGATCACCACGGTCGATCTCGACCTGATGGCACCGACGCCGACGGTCGACGGCAAAGGCACCCACGGTGGCTACTGCGGGCCCGCGGTGCGGCCGATCGCGCTGAGCATGGTGTCGGAGATCGCCCGCGACAAGGAGACGTATCGCAAGCCGATTTCCGGCATCGGCGGCATCGGTACCTGGCGCGACGCCGCCGAGTTCATGGCGCTGGGCTGTGGCTCGGTGCAGGTCTGCACCGCCGCCATGCACTACGGCTTTCGCATCGTCGACGACATGATCAGCGGGCTGTCGCACTGGATGGACAGCAAGGGCTACCACCGGCTGGAAGACGTTGTCGGCAAGGCGGTGCCCAACGTCACCGACTGGCAGTTCTTGAACCTGAAGTACGACATCAAGGCGCGCATCAACCAGGACCTGTGCGTGAAGTGCGGCCTATGCCACATCGCCTGCGAGGACACCGCCCACCAGGCCATCACCGCGGTCAAGGACGGCATGCGCTTCTTCGAGGTGGTGGACGCCGAGTGCGTCGGCTGCAACCTGTGCATGCACGTTTGCCCGGTGGACCAGTGCATCACCATGGAGCGGGTCGACGACGGCAGCCAGTTCGGCGACTGGACCACGCACCCGAACAACCCGATGTGCAAGGTGCCGGCGACTTGATCTGGTTTGATTGAAGATCAACGCGGAGGCGCGTTGAAATGCTCCTGCACCCCACTCCCCTACGGAGCAATCCATGACCAGCATTCGCGGCCGACCTGAGTTCAGTTTCGGCGACCGGGGCGTGACCTGCGGCGACGCCGATCTCTACAACGATGATCTGGCGCCGACCAGCGGCTGGCAGCGCACCTGGGACTGGAAGGCGATCGCTGCACTGTGGGTCGGCATGGTGGTTTGCGTGCCGGCCTACATGCTGGCGGCGGGCATGGTCACCGAGGGCATGTCGTGGCTGCAGGCGGTCGGCACCATCCTGCTCGCCAATCTCATCGTGCTGGTACCCATGCTGCTGATCGGCCACGCTGGCGCCAAGCACGGCATTCCGTTTCCGGTGCTGCTGCGCGCCTCATTCGGCACCCGCGGTGCGCGGCTGCCGGCGGTGCTGCGCGGTCTGGTCGCCTGCGGCTGGTTCGGCATCCAGACCTGGGTCGGCGGCGCGGCGATCTACACCATCATCAACGTCGTCAGCGGCAACGCCATTGTCGGCGACAAGCTGCCACTGCTCGGCATCGATCTTGGTCAGACGCTGTCGTTTCTCGCCTTCTGGCTGCTGCACGTCGGCTTCATCCGCTACGGCACCGAGTCGATTCGCCGGCTGGAGCTGTGGGCGGCCCCGCTGTTGATCGCCATGTGCCTCGCCCTGCTGGGCTGGGCCTACGTGCAGGCCGGCGGCTTCGGCTCGATGCTCTCGGCACCGTCAGCGTTTGATGCCGGCGGCGCCAGGGCTGGCCAGTTCATGAGCGTGTTCTGGCCCTCGCTGACCGCGATGGTCGGCTTCTGGGCGACGCTGGCGCTGAACATCCCCGACTTCACCCGCTACGCCCGCAGCCAGCGCGACCAGATGGTCGGTCAGGCGCTCGGCCTGCCGCTGCCGATGGCCCTGCTCGCCTTCGTCGGCGTCGCCGTCACCTCGGCCACCGTGGTGATTTATGGGGAGGCAATCTGGGATCCGGTCGCGCTGGCCGGACGCATGGGCGGCGTCAGCGTGGTTATCGCCCTGCTCGCCCTGCTGCTGGCCACGCTTACTACCAACCTCGCCGCCAACGTCGTCGCGCCGGCAAACGGCTTTTCCAATCTGGCGCCGGGGCGGATCTCGTTTCGCATGGGCGGCTACATCACTGCCGGCATCGGCATCGCGATCTTTCCGTGGAAGCTGCTCGAGACCACCGGCGCCTACATCTTCACCTGGCTGATTGGCTACTCGGCCCTGCTCGGACCCATCGCGGGCATCATGCTGGCCGACTACTTCCTGATCCGCCGCACCGAACTCGACCACCAGGCCCTGTTCCGCCATGACGGCGTCTACGGCTATCGCGGCGGCTGGAATCCCGCGGCGCTGATCGCCCTTATTGTCGGCGTGCTGCCGAACCTGCCCGGCTTCCTGAAGGCCGCCGGCTTCGTCGCCAGCGTGCCGGAGGTGTTTACGACCATTTACACCTATGCCTGGTTTGTCGGGCTGGCGGTGGCGGCGGTGGTCTATATGGTGTTGATGAAGATGGCGGGGCGGAGGTAGAGCGTCGAAGGTGACTCCGACCCGGGGGGCGTGTCAGACAGATCCCGATCGCCGTGGGCTGCCACGCGCGACCAGCCGCGTTTAAGTTGCTGTACTTGCAGTTGATGAGTGTTGATGATTGCAACGCTGCTCAGTGCGCGTAACTTTCTCCCAAAACGGGAGAAACGAGTTGCATGTTATCGCCCGCGGCACCTTGCGCGCCTTTTGGGAACGCAACCCTGCCTACGCTGATCCGCGCATCAGCCCATGCCGCCCTCGGATCCCATTGAGTCGATCAAATTCCGGATGGAGCAACAAGGCCTTACTCCACGTGATCTGGAGCCCTACATCGGGTCGAGCGGACGCGTCTCGGAAGTCTTGAATCGCAAGCGCCGGCTGAGTCTGTCAATGGCCAGACGCCTCCACGAAGGCTTGCGCATACCCTACGAAAGCCTTCTGGCCGAGGTTGGCTGATCCGCTGTTCTGCCCTTCTCGGATCGATTGCCGGCATCATGCTGGCCGACTATTTCCTGATCCGCCGCACCGAGCTCGACCACAAGGCGCTGTTACAGCACGACGGCGTTTACGGCTATCGCGGCGGCTGGACTGAGCTAATCCGCATGTTTCATGAATTCGCGCGATGATCGCGCAGGCTGTTGTTCGCACAGGGGGTTTTTCGAAGGAGCGGCGTAGCGGGCCATACGACCGACTGAGGTAGTCTGCTGTGCGGACAACAGACAAGCGAGGGCGCGCGAGATTCATGAAACATGCGGGCTAAGTCAACTGCAGGAAGGTAAGTGAACATGCAGCTGGTGCACCGCCGCCGCTTCCCCGTCGACCACTACGTCCTGATCGACCCAGAGGGCCTCTTGCCACCCGGCACCCTGATCGCTGAAGCACGCCGGCAAGCCGAAACGCTGGCGCTGCGCAGCACCGGTGATGCACGCAACTTCACCCTCATCCAGAACGGCCCCGGCCTCGCCCGCCGCGAGGGGCCACACGTGCACATCGTCTGCACGACGACACGCTTTCGAAAGGGGCTGATCTACCTGTTCATTGGATTCAAGAACGTGTTGGCGTCGGTGCGCCAATAGAGCGAGGCGCTGCGCAAGCGCTTGCCGATAATTCGCCAGTTGGATCGCCTGGGGCGACTCTGCCCTCACGACGCCCTCGCACCTCGCCACGCACTCGTAGAGCCGAGCTTGCGCCCTCACACCTCGCCACGCACTCGTAGAGCCGAGCTTGCTCCCACGCACCTCGCCACGCACTCGTAGAGCCGACCTTGCGCGCAACCTCCTCGGGACGCAGAGGTCAACGCGACCGTC
>JBBRBN010000043.1:0-34126 GCA_038205755.1 Lysobacterales bacterium
TCTGAAAATCCGCCGCCGCGCCGCGGGCGGGCAAGCTCGCCGCGCGTGGGCGCCCGGCGTTTCCGGGCGGCCCGCGCGCGCAACCCGCACCCCTTGCTGGCGGCGCGCGCCTCTGTGCCCGGCGGGCCGCTGCTCAGGCCTCTTCCGCCCCTTCGCGCTCGGCGACCTGCGGCACGTAGAGCTCGCGCAACTTGGCCTCGAGCTCCTGCGCCATCTTCGGATGGTCCTTCAGGTACTGGCGTGCATTCTCCTTGCCCTGGCCGATCCGCTCACCGCCGCAGCTGTACCAGGCGCCGGCCTTGTCGACCAGCTTGGCCTCGACACCCATGTCGATGATCTCGCCCTCGCGCGAAATACCTTCGCCGTAAATGATCTCGGTGACGATCTGCTTGAACGGCGGCGCCAGCTTGTTCTTGACGACCTTGATCTTGGTCTGATTGCCGATGATCTCCTCGCCCTACTTGATCGCGCCGATCCGGCGGATGTCGAGCCGCACCGAGGCGTAGAACTTCAGCGCATTGCCGCCGGTGGTCACCTCCGGACTCTGGCCGGGCATCATCACGCCGATCTTCATGCGCAGCTGGTTGATGAAGATGATCAGGCAGTTGCTGCGCTTGATGTTGCCGGACAGCTTGCGCAGCGCCTGACTCATCAGGCGCGCCTGTAGGCCGGGCAGCTGATCGCCCATCTCGCCCTCGATTTCGGCCTTGGGGGTCAGCGCGGCTACCGAATCGATCACCACCATGTCGACCGCATTGGAACGCACCAGCATGTCGGCAATTTCCAGCGCCTGCTCGCCGGTATCGGGCTGCGACACCAGCATGTCCTCGACCTTGACGCCGAGCTTGGTGGCATAGACCGGATCGAGGGCGTGTTCGGCATCGATGAAGGCGCAGACGCCGCCGGCCTTCTGGCACTCGGCAATCGCCTGCAGGGTCAGCGTGGTCTTGCCAGACGACTCCGGGCCGTAGATTTCGACCACCCGGCCCTTCGGCAGGCCGCCGATGCCCAGCGCAATATCCAGCATCAGCGAACCGGTGCTGATGACTTCGGTGATCTCGGCGACCTGGTCGCCCATCCGCATCACGGCGCCCTTGCCAAACTGGCGCTCGATCTGGGTCAGGGCCGCAGCCAGGGCACGCTTCTTGTTGTCGTCCACGGGGTTTCCTCAATGTTGGAGTGGGCGCAGCCTGACCGCGGGCGGTCTCAGTAGCTGCGACATGCTGGACGTCGGACCGCCGGGGCCGGCAGTCGAGAACCACAGTATCCCACAGGGGGTCTGCCCGCCGTCAGCGTTGTGCGGCCGGTTGGGTAGGAAAAATCCTAAGCTTGGCAGGACGATGCCCACGGCCGGCGCGTGGCTGATCGGCAGCACAGCCGCCCTGATGTGGCGCTCTGATCGACCGCCGCCGAGCGTTCAGGTTGTGCTAAGTTGGTCGGCAGCGAGGCGCGACGGCGGTTCCGGGTCTGCGCTGCAGGCGTCTCGTCGTCTTGCCAGCAGACACACTGGGGAAGTGCAATGTCGAATCTATTGCGTCTGATGCAACGTCTGGGAGCGGACGCGAAACTCAACGACGAGTACCTCAAGGATCCGGCGGCGGTCATTGGCCGCTACGATCTGAGCGCCGAGGAACGCGACGCACTGCTTGGAAAGGACTACGAGGCCATCAAGCGCCTCACCGGTCTGAAGGACGGCCAGTTCGCCACCAACAGCACAATCAAGGCTTACGACCGCTGAGGCCCAGACGGGCTGCGCCAATCGGGGGGTCGTCTTGTCGGATCTCTGCTGCTACCGCGTTGCGCTGTTGTTCGGCGTGGCCTGTGCGCTAGCCAGCGCGCCAGCGGATGCGGAGTCGCTGGAGAGCCGGGTGGAAACGATCGAGCGCAGCAACGTCACTGCGCCGTGGCGCGAATCGGCGGCGCTCATCGCAGCACTGGGGACCGCGCGCGACGCGCTCCCGGACACGCTGCGCTACCGGGTCGAGCTGGTGGAAGCGCGCAACTTTGCCTTCGCCGGCGACTACGGGCACGGTCTCGCCATCACCGATGCTCTGCTGCAGCGGGAGGTGGCACCCGAGCTGCGGCTGCGGGCAATGACGCTGGCGGTCAACATGTCCACCAATGTCACCGATTATCCGAAGGCGTTTTCGCTGCTGAAGCAGGGCCTTGAGCTGGTCGATCAGGTCGAGACGCCGCAGCCCCGCCTGCTCGGCATGGCGGCTTACCTCTACTTGCGGGTTGGCGAAGAGCGGCCGGCACTGGACTATGCGCAGCGGGCGCTGGATGCGGCCCGCTCGGGCGGGACCGAGCGCGAGGTCTGCCTGGCGCTGTCCGACTACGCCATTGCGCTCGCCATGGTTGGACAAGCTGCACGATCCGAAACGATGCGCCACGAACAGATCGCGGCGTGCACGCGCGCAAACGATCCGGTGTTCATTGCCGATGGCCAGAAGGGCGTCGGTCAGTCCTTGCTCAAACAGTCCCTTCCGACCCAGGCCATTCCGTGGCTGCAGCGCGCCATGGCGCAGTTCGAAGCGGCCGGATTCAGCGAGGGGTCAATCCAGACCGGCGTGCTGCTGGCCGAGGCGCTGCTCGGCTCGGGCGGGCCGGTCGAGCGCGCGTCTGAACTGCTGGACCGCGCGCTGCCCTTGTTCGAATCGCAGCAGGCATGGGACAACGCTGAAGCAGCGCGAAGGCTGCTCAGCGAAATTGCGGAGCGCGAGGGGCGGCTGGTCGATGCGCTGAAGCAGCTGCGGCTGTCGCAGGCAGCCGGCATTCGCCTGGAGCAGGATGCCCGCAAGGCCCGCTTGGCCTACCTGCAGGTCGAGTTCGACACCCAGGCCAAGGAGCAGCAGATCGCACTGCTGGAAACCCAACGCCAACGCCAGCAGGCGGAGATCGCCAACCGCTCGCAGACCCAATGGCTGCAGGGGCTGGGCCTGCTGGTCCTGCTGCTGGTCTCAACGCTGCTGATTTCGTTGCTGGTTCGCACCGTAACCGAACGGCGCCGCTATCGAGAACTGTCCGAGCGCGACGGGCTGACCGGGCTTTTCAACCATCAAAGCACGCTGCTGTTCGGGCACCGGCTGCAGGAGCAGCGCCGACGCGAGCTGCAGCCGTTCACCGCCATCGTTGCCGATATCGATTACTTCAAGCAGGTCAACGACCGCTTTGGGCATGCAGCCGGTGACAGCGTGCTGCGCAGCCTCGGCCAACTGCTTCGCGACGTGTTCCCCGCGCAGGCCATCATAGGCCGCAGCGGCGGCGAGGAATTCACGATCGTGCTGGGCGCAACCATTGACCAGGCAAGGTTCCTGATCGAAGACCTGCGCCGCCGGATCCAGCCGCTCAGTATTTTCGACGAGCGCGTCGAGTACAGCTTGAGCTACGGACTGTGCGAGGCGACCGACTCCCACGCGCCGCTGGAAGACATTCTGCGCAGCGCCGACGCCGCGCTGTATCAGGCCAAGCGCAGCGGACGCGACCGGGTCGTCGATGCCGCCTCACTGCCGGCGGTCAGCCAGGTCGAGTCGGGCCTGGTGGTGGTGGGCAGCGGCATCCAGCTCGGTCGCCACCTCAGTCCGCGTTGTCTGTCCGAGATCGAACAAGCCGATCGGCTGTTTGTACTGACCGACGGCGCGGCCTCCGCGATGCTTGCCGGACTGCGCCCCGACCTGATCGACCTGCGCGTCTACTATGCACCCGGCAAGGATCGGCGGCAGACCTACCGGGATATGGATAGCGCGATCATGACCGAGGTGCGGGCCGGCAAGCGCGTCTGCGCCGTGTTCTACGGTCACCCCGGCGTGTTTGCGGACGTGCCGCACGCGGTCATACGGAAGGCGCGTGAAGCCGGATTCAGCGCGCGGATGGAGCCTGGCATCTCATCGGAAGCCTGCCTGTACGCGGATCTGGGCATCGACCCAGGCCGCAGCGGCGTGCAGTCGATCGAGGCCACTCAGTTTCTGCTTGAAGACCGTCAGATAGACACCCGCAGTCTGCTGCTCTTGTGGCAGGTGGCGCTGACCGGCGATATCGCCTGCACCCGCTTCCATGCCGTTCCGGAGGAGCTGGAAAAGCTGGTCCAACGGCTGCTGCTGGACTATCCCGCCGATCACGAAGTGATTCTCTACGAGGCCGCCCGGCTTTCAGTGGAGCCATTTCGGGCCGAATACATGGCCTTGCATCAGTTGCCCAGCGCCCGCTATGAGGAATACACCACGCTGGTGATTCCGCCCTGCCCGCCGCGCTATCCGGACCATGCAGGTCGCCTGCTGCAGGCGCTGCGCAGCAGCGTCGCCGATGGCGTAGCGCCGCCGCGGCCTGCCTCGGACTGAGATCAACCGGTAGGCTGCCGCGCGTCCAGCAGGCGCAGCAGCCCGGCAACGGCGGTGGCCACCGTCTGCCGCCGCACGGCGTCCCGATCACCGCCAAAGTGGAAGGCCCGCGCTTCGGGGTAGCGGCCGCGACGCTTCCAGCCAATCCATACCGTACCTACCGGCTTGTCGGCGGTGCCGCCGGTCGGGCCAGCTATCCCGGTTACCGCTACGGCAATGCTGGCGCCGGAATGTATCAGTGCGCCAGACACCATCTCAATGCAGGTTTCCTGACTGACTGCGCCGTGCTCGAGCAACGTCTCCGGGCGCACGCTGAGCAGGGCCTGCTTTGCTTCGTAGCTGTAAGCCGCGATGCCGCAGTCGAACCAGTCCGAACAGCCGGGGATGTCGGTCACCACCTTGGCGATCCAGCCGCCGGTACAGCTTTCGGCGGTCACCAGCGTCTGATGATTGCCTTTCAGCGTGTGTCCGAGCCGCTCGGCCTGCTGTCGAAGCGTTGCATCGTCGGGTATCGCATGGTTGCTCATGGGCGCAGGCTAGCGAGTCACGCGCGGCTTGTCCAAGGCAGACGACACGCGGGCCTCCCGCACGCTGCGAGCGACACTTGCCGCGCTGACGAACTGCCCCTCCGGGGCTGCTTCCATAAGAGTCTGCAGCGCCTGACAGCATGGCGCAGTCAGACCATGACGGGCCGCAAGTCGAACCACCGCCCCGCACAGGTCGTCTATCTCGGTTGGGCGACCGCGCACCCGGTCGTCGTACATCGAGGAGCGCGCGCGCGGGTCGATGGTCAACATCCGTCGCGCCAACAACCGGAACAGCGGCGTCGGCAATCGCAGCAGCGCGGGCAACCACTGACTTGGCAGCGGCGTGACGCGCGCCGGCTGGATCTGGGCCCGGCGCAGGATGCCCAGCGCCTCCTCCTGGAGATCCGCGAGCACGCAGCGCCAGGCGCGCTGCTCCAGCTGTTCGCGCAGCGGAATGCCGGCCAGCGCATTGAGCGGATTGTTGAGATTGAGGAGCAGCTTTCCCCACTGCACCGGCAGCATGTCGTCGTGCAGGTCCAGCGGCAGGCCGGCGGTCGCGAAACGCGGCGCCCAAGCCTCGCTGACCGCACAGCGCTGCGCGGCCAGCCGACCGCTGGAGGTCTGCCGCACTTCGCCCGGCGCCGCCTGCACCACGTTGAAGGGAACCATGCCAGCAATGGCATCGAGGTCGGGCGCACAGCGGCGGATGCGCAGCGTGTTCTCGACCCCGTTCTGGAACGAGATGACCGTCGTACCGGCGGGGCACGCCGCCTGCAGTTCGCTGGCTGCCGCCTCGGTGGCAGTGCCCTTGACCGTGAGCAGCACCAGCGGCGGACGGGGTGCGCCTTCGAGGCCGGTCGAAACGCCAAACTGCGTCGCCGCCAGCACCTGCGGCGCGCCGTTCAGAGCAACGATGCCGAGCCCGCGCTCCGCCAGAGCCTGTGCCGACGCCGGTCTGGCGACGAAGTGGACGCGGACCCCGGTCAGCGCCAGCCGTCCACCCAGATACAGCCCGATGGCGCCGGCCCCGAACACCAGCACCTCGGCCTGATCGCGCGTGGTCACCCCGGGCACCTGCGCGCACGCGCCGACACTCGCCTTGGAAGCCTTGCAGATCGGGCCACGTGGCCTCCGATTCGACGCGGGGGACGCTGCACAATACATGCGGTTGCAAAGCAGCGGAGAATTTGCGCCGCAGACCTGTCTGATCGGCCCGCGCTGGCATACTGGCGCACCGCGCGCGGCCCTCCGCCAGCAGGTTTTCCTCCCCGTGTCTGCCGCTCCCGATCCCACCGCTGCGGCGCATACGCCGCTGATGAAGCAGTTCTTTGCCGCCAAGGCGGAGCAGCCGGACATTCTGCTGTTCTTCCGCATGGGCGACTTTTACGAGCTGTTCTTTGATGACGCCCGCAAGGCGGCGCGCCTGCTCGACATCACTTTGACCCAACGCGGCCAAAGCGCCGGCCAGCCGATTCCGATGGCCGGCGTGCCGCATCACGCGGCGGAAGGCTATCTGGCCCGGCTGGTTGCGCTCGGCGAGTCGGTCGCGATCTGCGAGCAGATTGGCGATCCCGCGCTGGCCAAGGGACTGGTCGAACGCAGGATTGTGCGCATCGTCACGCCGGGCACGGTGACCGATGAGGCGCTGCTGCAGGACCGTCGCGACACCCTGCTGATGGCGGTGGCGCGCGGCAAAGGCGGGTTCGGGCTGGCCTGGGCGGATCTCGCCGGCGGCCGATTCCTGGCGGCCGAAGTGGCGGATGAGGAGAGCCTGATCAGTGAGGTCGCGCGGCTGGATCCGGCCGAACTGCTGGTTCCCGACGAGGACGACTGGTCGCCCGCCCTGCTGGAACGCAGCGGTCTGCGCCGACGCGCACCGTGGCATTTTGACCCTGAGGCCTGCCGCCGGCGACTGCTGCGCTTTTTCTCGACCCACGACCTGGGCGCATTCGGCGTTGAGGATCGACCTCGCGCCGTGGCCGCCGCCGGCGCGCTGCTCGGCTACCTGGAGGAAACCCAGAAGCAGCAGCTGCCGCATCTGTCGGCACTGGCGCTGGAGGCGATCGACGACAGCATCGGCATGAACGCGGCGACCCGCCGTCATCTTGAGTTGGACAGTCGAATCGATGGCCGCAGCGAGCACACCCTGGCCGGCGTGCTCGACAGCAGCATTACGCCGATGGGCGGACGCCTGCTGCGTCGCTGGCTGCAGCGGCCGCTGCGGGATCGTCGAGTGCTGGGCGAGCGACAGCAGGCGGTGCAGGCGCTGCTCGATGCGGCGGCAAGCGAAACAGTGCGTGATGCACTGCGTGCGGTCGGTGATGTCGAACGCATCCTGGCGCGGGTGGCGCTGCGCTCGGCCCGTCCGCGCGACCTCAGCACATTGCGCGACGCGCTGCTCCGCGCGCCGGCCCTGCGGCAGCAGATTGCCAGCATCGACGCTCCGCGCCTCGAAGCGCTGGCCAACGCGCTCGGTGATCACCCCGATCTCACCGGGCAGCTGCAGCGGGCGATCATGCCGCAGCCGCCCGCAGTGCTGCGCGACGGTGGCGTGTTTGCGGAGGGATACGACGCCGAGCTGGACGAGCTGCGCCAGCTGTCCAGCCATGCCGATCAGTTCCTCATCGACCTGGAGGCGCGTGAGCGCGTGGCCAGCGGCATCGCCACGCTCAAGGTCGGCTACAACCGCGTGCACGGCTATTTCATCGAGATCAGCAAGGGACAGTCACAGCGTGCGCCGGCCCACTACACCCGCCGCCAGACGCTGACCGGCGCCGAGCGCTACATCACCGAAGAGCTGAAAGCGTTCGAGGACAAGGTGCTGTCGGCCCGCGAGCGCTCACTGGCGCGTGAGCGGGCGCTGTGGGAGACCCTGCTGGACCGGCTCAACGCCCAGCTTGAGGCGCTGCGGACCTTTGCCAGCGCGCTGGCGGAGCTTGACGTGCTGGCCTGCTTTGCCGAACGCGCCCAGACGCTGGACTGGTCGCGACCGTCGCTCAGCGCAGCGCCCGGACTGCACATCGAGCGCGGCCGCCATCCGGTGGTCGAGGCGGTCCGCGACGAGCCGTTCGAGCCCAACGACCTGCGCCTGGACGAGTCGCGCCGGCTGCTCGTAATCACCGGCCCCAACATGGGTGGCAAGAGCACCTACATGAGGCAGAACGCGCTGATCGTGCTGCTCGCGCACATCGGCAGCTTCGTGCCGGCGGCGCGGGCGGAGATTGGTCCGATTGATCGTATCCTGACCCGGATCGGCGCCGGCGACGATCTGGCCCGCGGCCAGTCGACCTTCATGGTCGAAATGAGCGAGACCGCGTACATCCTGCACCACGCCACGCCGGAGTCGCTGGTATTGATGGACGAGATCGGTCGCGGCACCTCGACCTACGATGGTCTGGCCTTGGCCAAGGCCTGCGCCCTGCATCTGGCCCAGCACAACCGCGCCTACACACTTTTTGCCACCCACTATTTCGAGCTCACCGCACTGGCCGGCCCGACCAACGGTATCGCCAACGTCCATCTGGACGCCGTCGAGCACCACGACACCCTGGTGTTCATGCACGCGGTGAAGGATGGTCCCGCCAACCGCAGCTTTGGTCTGCAGGTGGCCGCGCTCGCGGGGCTGCCGAAGGCCACCATCAAGGACGCGCGACGCTATCTGGCTGAGCTCGAACAGCGCAGCCAACAGGCCCCGGCGACCTCGCCGACCGCGCTCGATCAGCCGATGCAGCTCGGCCTGTTTGCGGCGCCGGCGCCGGCGCTAGAGGCGCTGGCTGCGGTCGACCCGGACGAACTGACACCGAAGCAGGCGCTGGAGGTGCTGTATCGGCTGAAGGGGATGCTGTGAATGGGCCCAAGCAGCTGCCCCTACATCGCGTCGATGTCGCCCAGCGCCTGGATCAGCCGGCGCGCGCGTTTGTCAGGCTTGCCGGCCGGCGGCTGGAAGCCGGCATTGGCGAGTCGGCGCTGTTCGCGCGCCGCCAGCCGCGCCGTCACCGAATCCGGATCTTCCCGATACAGCAAGCGCGCGGCCTCGGCCGGCCCGCGCCGGCTGCCGGCAACCAGCACCTGCATCACGTAGCGCTCGTCCTCTTTTCGCAGGGCCAGCTGATCATCCGCGCGGACTAGCCGCGCAGGCTTGCAGGGTTGGCCGTTGACCTCGATCCGGCCCGCTTCAATGGCCTGCTTGGCCAGCGCGCGAGTCTTGAAAAACCGCGCCGCCCACAGCCAGATGTCGACACGAACCGCAGGTGGCGTGGCGGCCGCGGTCACTGGCGCTCAGCGCTTCAGGCGCTGCGGGTAGAGCTTGCGCACCTTGGCGACTTTCGGCGCCGATACGCCAGAAATATAGGACTGCTCCGGATTGCGCGCGGCGTAATCCTGATGATCCGCCTCTGCCGGATAAAACACGCCTAGCGGCTCGAGCGTGGTGACCACCGGCGAGCTGAATGCGCCGGCCGCATTGAGCTGTTCAATATAGGCACGCGCCACCTGCTGCTCATTGGCGTCGGCATGGAAGATCGCCGAGCGGTACTGCCGGCCGCGATCATTGCCCTGGCGGTTGAGCTGGGTAGGATCGTGGGCCGCCGACATGAACACCTTGAGCAACTGGGCATAGCTGATTTCGGCCGGACGATAGCGGATCCGGATCGCCTCGGCATGATCGGTAGTCCCCGCGCAGACCGCCCGGTAGTTGGCGGTCTCCGCCGTTCCACCGGCGTAGCCGGAGACCACATCGATCACTCCCGCGAGCTGGCGATACACCGCCTCGGTGCACCAGAAACAGCCGCCAGCGATGACGGCTTCTGCTTCGTTCAACCCCGGAGCGGGCTGCAGATCCAGCGGCGGATCAGGAAAGCCACCGGCCTCCGGATTCTGGCTCAGAGTAGGGATTTCGCAGATCGTGCTCATGGTCGTCTCCTCACTGGTAGTCGCCGCGCGCCGGGCTGCCCGATCAATACCAACGCGCAGCTGATCGTTCGCGGCCGATTTCAGGCCGCCGTCAGCAGCCCGTTGATCCGATTGATGAAGCCAGCCGGATCGTCCAGCGCGGCGCCTTCCGCCAGCTGTGCCTGCTCCAGCAGCAGCAGCGCCAGCGCCTCGCTGCGCGCCCCTTCCGGTTCGGCTTCGTAGCGCTTGAGCAGGGCGTGGGCCGGGTTGATTTCAAGCACCGGCTTACCGCCCGGTGCGTCATGTCCGGCGGCCTTCAGCAGACGCTGCATATGCAGCGCCATGTCGTGCTCGGCCAGCACCAGACAGGACGGCGAGGTGGTGAGTCGCTCGGAGACGCGCACGTCTTCGACGCGGTCGCCGAGCTGCGCCTTGAGTCGCTCGATCACGCCCTGCGCGGCCTTCTTGACCTCTTCGCGCTGCGCCTTGTCAACCGGCTCACCGAGCGTGTCCAGGTCCAGCTCGCCTTTGGCGACGTTGCGCAGGGACTTGCCGGCGTACTCGTGCAGGTAGCCCATCATCCACTCGTCAATCCGCTCGTGCAGCAGCAGCACCTCGACATCACGCGCTTTCAGCGCCTCCAGTTGCGGGTTGTTGCGGGCGGCGTTCCAGCCATCGGCCGTGAGGTAGTAAATCGCGTCCTGGCCAGGCTTCATGCGGGCGATGTAGTCGTCCAAGGCGACCAGGTCGTCCGCCTTGCTGCTGCGCGTTGACGGCACCCGCAGCAGCTTGGCAAGCCGTTCGCGGTTGCCGTGGTCCTCGGCGATGCCTTCCTTGATCACGCTGCCAAAAGCCGTCCAGAAATCGCTGTACTTGCTCGATCCGTCTTCCGCAGTCTCGCCCGCCAGTTTGTCGAGCAGGTCCAATACACGTCGGGTCAGCGCGGAACGCAGCTTGTCGAGCTGGCGGTTGCCCTGCAGCAGTTCGCGGCTGACGTTGAGCGGCAGATCGTCGGAATCGACCACACCGCGCACGAAGCGCAGGTAGTTCGGCAGCATCTGTTCGGCGGCGTCCATGATGAAGACCCGCTTGACGTAGAGCCGCAGGCCCTTGCGCTCGTCGCGATTGGCCTGAAAATCGAACGGCGCCTTGGACGGCAGGAACAGCAGGGACGTGAAGTTCTGGTTGCCCTCGACCCGGTTGTGGGTCCAGCTCAGGGCATCGGCATAGTCATGGCTGATGTGCTTGTAGAACGCCTGGTAATCGGCGTCGGTAATGTCGGCTTTTGGCCGCGTCCACAGCGCGGAGGCCTGGTTGACTGCCTCCAGCTGGTCGGTCGGCTTGCCCTCTTCCTGCTTGGGCATCCGGATCGGGAACGCAATATGGTCCGACCACTGTTCGACCAGCGAGCGCAGCTTCCACGGCTGCAGGTACTCCTTGGCATCGTCCTTCAGGTGCAGGGTGATGCGCGATCCACGTGGCAGTGCGTCGGCTGGCTCAAGGGTGTATTCGCCATCCCCATTGGAGGCCCAGCGCCATCCGGTGTCTTCGCCGGCACGACGGGTTTCGACCGTCACGCGATCCGCGGCAATGAAAGCCGAGTAAAAGCCCACGCCGAACTGGCCGATCAGATTGGCGTCTGCCTTCTGGCCTTCGCTCAGGCGCTCCAGGAACTTGCGGGTGCCCGAACTGGCGATCGTGCCCAGATTGTCGATCAGCTCCTGCCGGCTCATGCCGATGCCCGAATCGGTCACCGTCAGGGTGCCTGCCTCGGCGTCTGGTATCAGGTCGATCCGCAACTCGGTCTGCTCGCCGTAGAGTTCCGGCTGCTGCAGCGCTTCGAAGCGCAGCTTGTCGCAGGCATCCGACGCGTTCGAAATCAGCTCGCGCAGAAAGATGTCGCGGTTGGAGTACAGCGAATGAATGACCAGATGCAGCACCTGCTGCACTTCGGCTTCGAATTTGAACGATTCGGCGGTGGCGGCCATGGCAGACCTCGGTTCGAGTAATGGGATGCCGGCGATGTGGGTGCGTTGCGGCGGGGATTCAAGCGCGCGCAGCCAACCGGAAACGAAAACGGCCGCACAAGGCGGCCGTTCCGGGTGACGCTGACAGCGGAGTTACTTGCCGCGCGCGGCGAGGTCTTCCTTGATGCGGGCAGCCTTGCCTTCCAGGCCGCGCAGGTAGTACAGCTTGGCGGCGCGAACCTTGCCGCGACGCTTTACCACTACCGAGTCGATGATGCGCGAGTGGGTCTGGAAGACACGCTCGACGCCGGTACCGTGCGAAATCTTGCGAACGGTAAAGGCCGAGTTGAGGCCGGCATTCTTGATGCCGATCACCACGCCTTCATAGGCCTGGATGCGCTCGCGGTTGCCTTCCTTGACCTTGACGTTGACGACCACGGTGTCGCCCGGTCCGAACTCCGGCAGCTCGCGCTGCATCTGCTCGGCTTCAAATTGCTGGAGGAGATTGCTCATGGTTGCACCAATCGTTTTGTAGTTATGGTCACAGTGACGCGCGAGGAGAAACCACAGGGCGCCAGTCAGCTCGGCAGTATAGCGTGTTATTTTTCGCTTCGCCACGAGTGTTGAAGCAGACATGGCAACCCGTCAGCGCGCAGAGAACTGCAGTCAGGTCGCGGAGAGACTCCGCTTGAAGGCCGCCAGCAGCGCCTGGTCAACTGCATCCAGCTCCAGGTCCGCGAGCAGCTCAGGGCGCCGCTGCCAGGTGCGACCCAGCGCCTGTTGGCGGCGCCAGCGACGGATCGCGGCATGATCACCCGACAGCAGCACGGCGGGCACCTCGCCCAACGCATGCTGCTCGGGCCGGGTGTAGTGCGGACAGTCGAGCAAACCGGCCTCGAAGCTGTCCTGCGCCGCGGACTCGGGGTGATTCAGCGCGCCGCCCTGCAGCCGCCCAACGGCATCAATCAACACCGCTGCCGGCAGCTCACCACCGCTTAGAACATAGTCGCCGATCGAAATCTCCTCATCGACCTGCGCCGCGATGAAGCGCTCATCGACGCCCTCGTAGCGGCCGCACAGCAGGATCAGGCGCGGCATCGCGGCCAGGTCGCGCACCCGGGCCTGGTCCAAAGGACGGCCTTGCGGACTGAGATAGATCAGCGGCGCGGGCGTCGGCTCAGCCGCCCGAACGGCGGCCAGCACCGCACGCAGAGGATCGATCTGCATGAGCATGCCGGGACCGCCGCCAAACGGACGGTCATCGACCCGACGATAGCCGCCGAGCGCGTAGTCACGCGGATTCCAAGTCTGCACCTGCATCAATGACCGCGACTGCGCGCGTCCGACCACGCCGAGCTCGGCGGCTTGGCGCACAAAGTCGGGAAACAGGCTGATTACGTCGATGCGCATCGGGCACAACCTGGATGCAACCCATTGCTAGCCCGCATGTTTCAAGAATTCGCGCGATGATCGCGCAGGATAGTGTTCGCACCAGGGACTACCGAAGACGCGGCGTATCGGGCCATACGACCGACTGAGGTCGTTCCTTGCGCGGACAACAGACAAGCGAGGGCGTGTGAGATTCATGACAGGCGGGCTAAAAAGGGCAGCGACGTCGACAGCGGGATTTGGATACCCGGCACATGGACGGTCGCATCAGCCGTTGATCGTACAAGATTCAGAGCACCGCTCGCCGGCCCATGGGCCCGGCAGGTCAGAACTCTGGATCCCAGTCCACCACGATCCTAGCGGCGGGAAGATCGACCGAAACCACGTACTGGCCGGTGACAAAAGGAATCAGCCGCTGACGTTCGCCCTGCACCACCAGCACATCATTGGCGCCGGTGGCGACCAGATGATCAACGCTGCCCAGATCAACGCCGTCGACAGTGAAAACCTGCAGGCCCTCAAGATCCGCCCAGTAATACTCGCCGGGCGCGGCCGCCGGCAGCGCCCGGCGGGCGATCCAGATCTCGGCGCCAATCAGGGCTTCAGCGGCGGTGCGGTCCTCAACGGCAGGTGAGCGGAACAGCAGCCCACGGCCTTGCTCGCGCCATTCGACGACCTTCAGCGGGCGCTCCGTCCCATGCTGCCGCAGCAGCCAAGGCCGATAGTCGAAGATGGCATCGAGCGGGCGCGCATACGAGTGCAGCTTCATCCAGCCCTGCACGCCGTGCACGCCGGAGATGCGTCCCATCAGCAGCAGCGAGGTCGGACCACTCATCGGCAGGTCAGCAGAGCGTGATCAGCAACAGCAGGCCGATGCAACCGGCCCGCTGGAGTTCAGGCTGCCGGAGCGGCAGACGCCTGCTTGAACAGCGAGGCGACCTTCTCGGTCATCTGCGCGCCGTGGCCAAGCCAATGCTTGACGCGAACGGTGTCGAGCTGGAGCTTGGTCTCGGTCACAACCGCAATCGGGTTGTAGAAGCCAACGCGCTCAATGGCGCGACCGTCGCGCTTGTTGCGCTGGTCGGTCACGACGATGTGGTAGAACGGACGCTTCTTGGCGCCGCCGCGGGTCAGACGGATCTTGACCATAAGTCGATAGCTCTACAGTTCTGGGAGTGGTCATTCGCCCGCATCGGGCGAAGCGAACGGAGAAGTATAGCGGAGCGTTGGGCGGTTTGGAAAGCCGATTGCTTCAGTGACGGGCGATCAGCGGAATGGCATACCGCCTAGTCCGCGTCCACCGAGCATGCCCTTCATGCCGCGCATCATGCCCTTCATGCCGCCGCCCGACAGCTTGGACATCATCTTTTCCATCTGCTGGAACTGCTTCATCAGGCGGTTCACGTCGGCCGGCGTGGTACCCGAGCCGCGCGCGATGCGCGCCCTGCGCGAGCCGTTTAGCGTGGCCGGAAAGCGCCGCTCCTTCCTGGTCATGGAGTTGATGATCGCAACCAGTCGCAGCACGTCACGATCATTGACCTGATTCTTGACGTGATCGGGGATCTGTCCCATGCCGGGCAACTTGTCGAGCAGGCTGGAGAGACCACCCATGTTCTGCATCTGCTCCAGCTGGTCTTTCATGTCGTTGAGATCGAACTTCTTGCCCTTGATGACCTTCTCGGCCAGCCTGGCAGCCTTTTCCTGATCGACATTGCGTTCGACTTCCTCGACCAGCGACAGCACGTCGCCCATGTCGAGGATGCGACTGGCGATGCGGTCCGGGTGGAACACGTCCAGCCCGTCCATCTTCTCGGCCGTACCGATGAACTTGATTGGGCGACCGGTGACATAGCGCACCGACAACGCAGCGCCGCCGCGGGCGTCGCCGTCGGTCTTGGTCAGGACCACGCCGGTAAGCGGCAGCGCATCGGCGAACGCGCGCGCCGTGATGGCCGCGTCCTGGCCGGTCATGGCGTCCACCACGAACAGGGTCTCGACCGGATTGATCGCTGCATGGAGGGCCTGAATCTCGGCCATCATCGCGGCGTCGACGGCCAGCCGGCCGGCGGTGTCGACCAGCAGCACATCGACAAAGTTCTTGCGCGCCGCATCAATCGCCGCCCGCGCGATATCGACTGGCTTCTGGTCGGCGCTGCTGGGATGGAACAGCGCGCCGACCTGGCCGGCCAAGGTCTCCAGCTGGGCGATGGCGGCAGGACGATAGACGTCGCAGCTCACCACCATGACCTTCTTCTTGCGCCGCTCGCGCAGCAGCTTGGCCAGCTTGCCGACGGTAGTGGTTTTGCCGGCGCCCTGCAGGCCCGCCATGAGTATCACCGCCGGCGCCGGCACGTTGAGGTTCAGATCGTTAGCAGCCGAGCCCATCAGCGTGGTCAACTCGTCGCGCACGACCTTGATCAATGACTGCCCCGGCGTCAGGCTCTTGAGCACTTCCTGGCCGACCGCGCGAATCTTGATCCGCTCGATCAAGGCCTGCACCACCGGCAGCGCGACGTCTGCCTCCAGCAGCGCCACCCGGACTTCGCGCAGCGCCTCGCGGATGTTTTCCTCGCTTAGGCGGCCGCGGCCGCGCAGCCGATTGACGGTAGTTGACAGACGCTGACTCAATGACTCGAACATACGGCCGAAGCAGGGTTGGCAAGGGCCGCGGAGTATAGCGCAGCGCCTTGCTGCAGCCCGATTCGCCGAGCCGCTGCGGTATGCGACACTGCCGCCGGTGAGCATCTTTGCCAGCATCGCAGTCGCCCTCTATCTGCTGGCCTCGTGGCAGCTTGGGCGCGTTGCGATGGCATCGAGCGGCAGTTCCGGCCAACCGCTGCCGCGCCACGCGATAGTTCTGGGCAGCCTGGCGGCCATCGCCCACCTGGGCGTGCACGGCGCAGCCTGGCAGCTGGTCGGCGGCGTGGATCTGCGCTTCTTTGCCGCGCTGTCGCTGGTGGCGCTGGGCATGGCTTTGCTGAGCACCGTGGTGGCGTGGACGCGCCGGTTTGATGCGCTCGGCGGAGTGGTCTACCCGCTGGCCGCCGCATTCGCCGCGGCCTATGCGTGGCAGGGCAGCGGCCCAGCGGACACCCTCGACTGGCGGCTGCGGCTGCACGCCCTGCTCGCCCTGCTCGCCTACGCAACGCTGGCGGTTGCCGCTCTCCTCGCGGTGATGCTGTGGCTGCAGGAGGCAGCACTGCGACGGCGGGAACTGGACGCACCTTTGCTGCGTTGGCTGCCGCCGCTCACCGAGCTTGAAGGACTGCTGTTTCGCAGCATCGGTGCGGGCTTCGTCCTGCTGAGCGCAGCGCTCCTCACCGGGGCGCTGTTTGTGGATGATCTCCTCGCCCAGCATCTGGTCCACAAAACCGTGCTGAGCGTGCTGTCGTGGGCCGTGTTCGGTGCTCTGCTGTACGGGCGACTGCGCCACGGCTGGCGCGGCCGGCGCGCGGTGCGCCTCACCCTCGGCGCGATGGCGCTGCTGCTGTTGGCGTTCTTCGGCAGCAAGTTCGTTCTCGAACTGGTGCTGCAGCGAGCGGCGGCGTGAGTCCCGACAGCGGCGACAAGCGCGAGCGGCGGCGTCACCATCGATTTCCGATGGTCGCCAGCGTGCGGATCTACTCCGGATCGGCGATGTGGACGACCGGGTTGATTGACGTGTCCCTGCGCGGCGCCATGGTGACGCGCCCGGACAGCTGGACCGGCCAACCGGAGTCGCTGTTCCGCCTCGACCTGAAGCTCGAAAATGGACCCATCATCGCCATGGGCGTCAAGCTCGTGAGATGCGGGGAGACCGATCTTGCCTTCGCCTGCCACAGGGTCGACCTGGGCAGCTTTTCCGAGCTCAAGCGGCTTATCGAACTCAATCTTGGCAACACCGACGCACTCAATCGCGAGCTCTCGGCACTCGGCCTGGACCGCTGATCCTGTGACGACGCGCATCGGGCGCTGCGCCGCCGGCAAAGCCGGGGTTTCAGCCCGCATATTTCATGGATCGCGCGCCCTCGCGGGTCTCTTGTCCGCGCCAAGGCTTTTCCTCAATCGGTCGTGCGGCCCGATACGCCGCTCCCTCTGAAAATCCGCTGGGCGCAACAGATCGACTGGCGCTCAAGACCTTGACTTTATTTGTCAAGCATGAAATTTTCAAACTTGCGAAAGTAAAAGGTTGCTGTGAACGCTACGGGCTTGACCTCCAACCCTCTCAGCTCCGACCTTCGTGGCTCCGGCCGGGAACGGGTCCTGTTCTTGCTGAAAACAAAGGGCGCGCAGACCTCGGCGCGCATGAGCAGCGAGCTGGGCGTCACCACAATGGCGGTACGCCAGCATCTGGCCGTCCTGGAGGCAGAGAAGCTCGTCGACTACACGATCCAACGCCGCGAGGTCGGTCGCCCCGCCCGGGTGTGGCAGCTGACGCCCAAGGCGAATGAGCGGTTTTCCGATGGCCACGCCGAGCTCGCCGTCGGCATGCTGCAGGCTATCCAAGGCGCCTTCGGTGAACAAGGCATTGATCGTCTGACCCAGGAACGGACACGGCAGCAAGCCGACAGTTACGGCGCGCGGATGCCCGCTCAGGGTGCGCCCATCGAGGAGCGCGTGGCCAGCCTGGCCAAGATGCGGTGCGAAGAAGGCTATATGGCCGAGTTGAGACGCGGGCGCAACGGGGCGATCGAGCTCGTCGAGAACCACTGTTCCATCGCCAATGCCGCGCGCATCTGTCCGCAGCTATGCGCCAGCGAGCTGTCGCTATTTCGCACACTGCTGGGTGACGACGTCAACGTAGACCGGGTGGAGCACATCCTCTCGGGAGACAGGTGCTGCGCCTATCGCATCACCGAACGAGCCGACCCGCCGGCAGTGAAAGCCACCCGATAGGTCGTGGTGCGGTATCCGGGGGCGGTTTTTTCATCACTTAAGCAAGAATACGCTTTCGTAACTATGCTATCGTCCCGCAGGGCAACTACCCGCACCAGGAAAGGGCGATGGAAGCTACGGCGACGATTACCAAGTGCAGCACGATGCAAGAGGTTCTTGACGCCTATCCGAGCGCGCAGCGCGCTCTGTTTCGTCGCCACCACATCGGCGGATGCAATAGCTGCGGATATGAACCAGGGGACCTCCTCGAGCACGTAGCCAGCAGCCACAACATCGATGATCTCGACGAGCTCATCGCCTTCATCGAGCAGGCTGAGCAGACCGACCGGCAACTCCAGATCAGCCCGGTTGACGTCGCGGCGATGGTGCAAGGCGAAACTTCGCCGCGTCTGATCGACGTGCGCACGGCGGAAGAGTGGGACTTGGCTCGAATCCAGGGCGCAACGCTGAACACCGAGGGCCTGGCGCAGGAGATGATGCACTGGCCCAAAGACACCCTCATCGTCTTTTACTGCCACTTCGGGCAGCGCAGCGTTGACGCCGCGTCGTACTTCGCCGGCCACGGCTTCAGCAGCGTCCGCTCAATGACCGGTGGTATCGATGCCTGGTCGCTTTCCGTCGACGCGTCCGTGCCGCGCTACGAGATGTCCCCATCCGGTGGCAAGGCGATGCTGCGCACGCTGCGTTCGGTGGTGTCGAAGGCCGCCGGCTGCACTAACCAGGAGGCCGTGCAATGAGCGCCGTCCAGAAAGAGCTCAAAGAACTCACCAGCCGCGAATACCAGTCCGGGTTCGTCACCGAGCTCGAAACGGACGTAGCGCCGCGCGGGCTGAACGAGGCTGTCGTCCGCCTCATTTCGTCAAAAAAGAACGAGCCGCAGTGGCTGCTCGACTGGCGGCTTGAGGCCTACCGCCACTGGCTCACGCTGACCGAGCCGAGCTGGCAGAACGCCCACTGCGCCATCGACTACCAGGACATCATCTACTACGCGGCGCCCAAGTCGAAGACCGACGGTCCCAGGAGTCTTGACGAAGTCGACCCGGAAATCCTGCTCATGTTCAACAAGCTCGGCATCTCGCTGGCCGAGCAAGGGCGGCTGAGCGGTATTGCCGTGGACGCCATCGTGGACTCGGTCTCGGTCGGCACCACGTTCAAGCCCAATGCGAACAAACCGGTGCGCGTCTTCGCGTAGCGCCCATCAACGATGACGGCGAACTCTTGCTCAATGAATTCGAGCGGCTCATCGGCCCGAAGACCAGGCTCGTGGCCGTCACCCACGTCTCAAACGTGCTCGGCACCATCAATCCCATCCGGCGCATCGTCGAGATGGCTCACGCACGAGGCGCGCGCGTGCTGGTCGATGGTGCGCAGGCTGTCCCGCATCTGCAGGCCGACGTGCAGGCGCTGGGTTGTGACTTCTACGCGCTCTCAGGCCACAAGATGTACGGCCCCACCGGCATCGGCGTTCTGTACGGGCGCGCTACGCTGCTCGAACAGATGCCTCCCTACCAGGGCGGCGGCGACATGATTCTGTCCGTCAGCTTCGACAAGACCCTCTACAACAAGCTTACCTACAAGTTCGAGGCGGGTACGCCAGACATGGCGGGCGCGGTCGGGCGCGGCGCCGCCATCGATTTCCTCACTGGCCTGGAGCACGAGGCGCTCGCGGCCCACGAAGAGGATGTCTTTGCCTACGGCACACGCAGGCTCGAAGCGGTGCCGGGACTCCGGCTCATCGGCACGGCCCAGGCCAAGGCCAGCGTCCTGTCCTTCGTGCTCGATGGCGTTCACCCGGATGACATCGGCACCATCCTCGACCGGGAAGGCGTCGCGATTCGCGTGGGCCATCACTGCGCGCAACCCTTGATGAGCCGATTGGGTGTGCCCGCTACGGCGCGCACGTCGCTGGGCTGCTACAGCACTCGGCAGGACATCGACGCGCTGGTGACTGGCCTGGGTAAAGTCAGGGAGATCTTGCAATGAGCAGCGAGCTTCGCGAGCTTTACCAGGAAGTGGTCATCGTCCACAGCAGGCATCCGCGTAACTTCCACACGCTTGATGATCCGACGAGCACGGCCGAAGGCTTTAATCCGCTATGTGGCGATCACCTCACCCTTTACGTGAAGCTTGGCGACGGAGTCATCGAGGACATCGCCTTCCAGGGAGACGGATGCGCCATCACGAAGGCCTCGGCGTCGCTGATGACCGCCGCGCTCAGGGGCAAGAATCAGCAAGAGGCGTTGGCGCTGTTCGGGCGCGTCCACGCCCTGCTGACCGAGGGACCGAGGGGCGAGGTGAACCTGAAGGGCGTCGGCAAGCTCGCGGCGCTGTCCGGCATCTGGGAATTCCCGTTGCGGGTCAAATGCGCCACCCTCGCGTGGCACACGTTGCGTAACGCCCCCGAAAGAAATGGGCCCACGGATTTCAACGGAGCAAACAATCATGGGTCCTGACCTGCACACAGAGATTGAGATCACGCGGGACTGCGAAGTAACGAAGATCCCGCGCGGGGAGATGCTGACGCTTTGGAAAGGTGACACCGTCGTGGTGACGCAGGCGCTGGGCGGCAGCTTCACCGTCAGGACCGAGATGGGCTACCTGGTGCGGGTCGCCGCGCTCGATGCCGACGCGCTGGGGCTTGAGAGCGCGGCGCAGCAAGCGGCGCCCGTGGACGCGGGGCCCTTTACGCTGGAGAAGGTGATCGAGAAGCTCAAGACCGTGTTCGATCCGGAGATCCCGGTCAACGTGGTGGACCTCGGACTGATCTATGTCTGCGCAGCGCACCCGCTCGCAGACGGCGCCCACCGGGTCGAGATCAAGATGTCGATGACGGCGCCGGGCTGTGGCATGGGCGACGTGCTCAAAGAGGACGCCCGCGCCAAGGTGCAGGCGGTTCCCGGTGTCGCCGAGGTCGACATCGAGATCGTCTGGGAGCCAGCCTGGGACCAGAGCCGTATGTCCGAGGCTGCCCAACTGCAGCTTGGCCTGTTTTGAGGAGGAAGAGATGACAAACATCAAGGTCACCGTGAAGGCGAATGACCCCAACCTCGACAGGAAACACACCGATGTCAGAATCACCGTTTACTGAGCAGGACTGGCGCCGATTCATAGCCAGTTTGGGGGAGGACCCCGATAGAGCAGGCCTCGTAGAAACACCGTCCCGCACGGCAAAGGCCTGGAAGCACTGGACTGCCGGGTACGACCAAGACCCGGCTGAATGCCTGAAAGTGTTTGAAGACGGGGCGGAGCAGTACAACGAACTCATCGTGGTCCGCGGTATCCCTGTCTATAGCCATTGCGAGCACCACCTGGCGCCTTTCTTTGGCGGCGCCACGATTGGCTATGTTCCCAATGGGAAAATAGTGGGCTTGTCAAAACTGACGCGTCTGGTTGATTGCTTTGCTAGTCGACTGCAGGTGCAGGAACGACTCACAATTCAGATTGCCAACGCCCTGATGACACATCTGCAACCGCAAGCGGTTGGCGTCGTCATTCGCTGCCGTCACCTGTGCATGGAAAGCCGCGGCATTCGCACTCAGGGCGAGGAAAGCGTCACCTCAGCCATGCTCGGCGCACTGCAGCCTAACCAGGCGCTGCGCGCAGAATTTTTTGCTTTGGCGCGTGAGGCGTAACGTGGTCAATCAAGACGCAATCAGCACCGGAATCTCCCCAGCCGTCGCGACGCTAGCCGAGCTCGCAAAGTTGGCAAACTACTCGCTCATGGACACGCTCAACTGCGATCCTGACGCGCAAGCAAACGGCGCCAACCACGCGCCGCGACAGGTGTTCACGGGCCACTACGTTCCCGTCAATCCGACGCCAATCAAAGACCCAGAGTACGTCGCGCACAGCAAAACATTTTTCCGTGAAATTGGCTTCGCCGACAGCATGGCGCAGTCGTCCGACTTCGTCCGGATGTTCTCCGGCGACCTATCGCAGGTTCCGGCGCCGATGCGCAAGGTCGGATGGGCGTGTGGCTATGCACTTTCCATCTTCGGCACCGAATACACCCAGCAGTGCCCGTTCCAAACCGGCAACGGCTACGGCGACGGTCGCGCAGTTTCCGTGCTTGAGGCCGTCATCAACGGTCGACGCTGGGAAATGCAGCTGAAAGGCGGCGGCCGGACGCCATACTGCCGCGGGGCGGACGGTCGCGCCGTCCTGCGCTCGAGCGTTCGGGAGTTCCTGGCACAGGAGCACATGCACGCCCTCGGCGTGCCAACGTCACGGTCCTTGAGTTTGTACGTATCGAAAACCGAGACGGTCAGGCGGCCGTGGTACTCGGAGGGCTCGCGCTCGCAGGATCCCGACACGCTTATCTCGGAGGCAGTCGCCATCTCGACGCGCGTCGCACCGTCGTTCATTCGGGTCGGCCAACTCGAGCTCTTCGGTCGTCGTGCGCGCAGAGCGGAACATCCGTCAGCGATGGATGAGCTCGAGCAGCTTGTGTTGCACTTGATCGATCGTGAGTACGCTGACGTCATCGACAGGAAATCAAGCACCGCCGAAAAAGTGCTGCTGCTCGCGCGCGAGTTCCGCATTCGCCTCAGCTCGCTTGTGGCGAACTGGATCCGCGTCGGCTACTGCCAGGGCAACTTCAACAGCGACAACTGCGCGGCCGGTGGCTACACCCTCGACTACGGTCCATTCGGATTCTGCGAGGTGTTCAACCCGCACTACCAGCCATGGACCGGCGGCGGAGATCACTTCGCGTTCCTTAACCAACCCGTGGCAGCAGAACGCAACTTCCACATGTTTTGCACGGCATTGCGGCCGCTGCTGACCTCGCATCCGGACTCGCTGCGACAGCTCGACGATATTCGAAGTGGCTTTGCGAAAGTGATGCAGGCGCAAATGGAGCAGATGTGGGCTGCCAAACTTGGACTTGGCAGTTTTCACGCGGCGTTGTTCAGTGAACTCGAGACGCTCATGGTGCAAACGCCTGTCGACTACACCATCTTCTTCCGCGAGCTATCAACGGTGCCTGACGACATTGGCCCACTCAAAAAAAGCTTCTACACGGTCGCCTCCGAAGGGCTGGACAAGCGCTGGTCCGAGTGGCTCACAACATGGAAATCGCTCATTGACAGCGCCAGCAACGCGAATGCGGCGAAGCCCCGCTCCCGTGAGGAGATCTCCAGGCAGATGAAACTGGTCAACCCCAAATACAGTTTGCGCGAGTGGTTGCTTGTGCCTGCGTACAGCCAAGCGAGCGCGGGGAACTACGCTCTAATTCGAGAGCTCCAGGAAGTCATGACGCAGCCATACGTCGAGCAGTCGAAGGACGTGGAAGAGAAGTTCTATCGGCTGAAGCCGTCTGAGTTCTTTGCGGTCGGTGGCTTGTCGCATGTGAGCTGCTCGTCGTGATTTTTCGAAAATTGATCGGCCATGGACTGCACCCCGCAGGCGGCAAGCCAGCCGCTTACGTTTGCGGGAACCGTACCTGTGAAGTGCCGCTGACCACAGCGCGGCGGCACTGCGTTAGCGCTGCAGCAGGTCTGCGCTAGGTGCTGGGGAGAGCCATGGCTGACGGCCAACTCAAAGACCCGCTCAAGGCCCAGGAAATCGTGATGGCCTACCACGAGCGAACGAAGCACCATTACCATCGCTTCGCGGCTTCGGCCGGCAGCATGGATTGGGCAACACAGCCAAATCCGTTTCGCCGCTACGAGGGAGCGCCGCTGGTTCGACTGCCTTTTCCCCAGATAGGGCCAGCACTTCCGTACTGGCAGCTCTACGTCCCCGACAACATCGATCCCGCCCCGCTTTCGATTGATTCCGTCTCGCTGTTCTTCCGCCACGCCCTCTCGCTGACCGCGTGGAAACGCTTCGGCGAAACGACCTGGGCTCTTCGCGCCAACCCCTCCAGCGGGAACCTGCACCCGACCGAGGGATATGCGTTGTTGCCAGCCATTGGCGCCATCCACGACCGCCCCGGCGTCTACCACTACGCACCGAAGGAACACGGTCTCGAACGTCGAGCAGAGGTGGACCCGTCGATCTGGACGGCCTTGATGGCCGGATTTCCGGAGGGTTCATTCCTCGTCGGGCTCTCGTCCATTCATTGGCGAGAGGCCTGGAAGTATGGCGAGCGAGCGTTCCGGTACTGCCAACACGATGTCGGTCATGCCCTCGGGACTCTGCGCTTCGCGACTGCCGTTGTGGGCTGGAAACTCTTCCTCCTTGATCGCGTGGGTGATGACGTCGTATCGCAGCTGCTCGGACTCGACCGCGACGCCGACTACGCCGGCGCGGAGCGCGAACATCCCGAACTCCTGGCCGTTGTCGTCCGGGGGAACTGGGCCAGCGACCGGGGCCTGCGCTTGGCCAAAGCGGTGGCAGTGCAGGGGGCCGCCTCACCCTGGTACGGCACCGCCAACGCACTGAGTCCCGAGCATGGCCTCGACTGGCCGGTGATCGACGCGGTGGCGGCTGCCAGTGCGAATCCGACCACTGCGATCGACGAGGATTTCTCTCGATTCCCTTCGGAGGGAGAACTCTTCGAGCCGCCCGTTCGATCCGGTGCGCTTACCGCTTCGAGCGTCATCCTGGGGCGCAGAAGCGCCGTGAGGTTGGATGCATCCAGCACAATTTCCGCCGCGACGTTCTACCGGATGCTCGCTCGTCTTATGCCCACCCGCGACCGGCGATCCATACCGTGGGACGCCATTGCCTGGTGCCCACGCATCCATCTTGGCCTCTTCGTACACCGCGTAAACGACCTTGCACCGGGTCTGTACGCGCTGGCTCGCGATCCGTCGATGGTCGAGCCACTCCGGCAAGCGATGCAGGTTGAGTTCCTGTGGCGGCGGCCTGCGTCATGCCCGCGCGGACTGCCGCTGTACCTGCTCCAGGAAGGGGACTGCCGCGCTCTGGCTGTGCGCGTTTCCTGCGGTCAGGATATCGCGGGAGATGGGGCATTCAGCCTGGCGATGATCGCCGACTACCGGGACAGCCTGGTTGCCTGCGGCGCTGCGTTCTATCGAAATCTCTTCTGGGAGGCCGGTCTCGCAGGCCAGGTGCTGTACCTCGAAGCTGAAGAAGCAGGCATTCGTGCGACTGGGATCGGCTGCTACTTCGATGATCCCGTACACGAGGTGTTCGGCATCTCTTCACGCGACTGGCAAAGCTTCTATCACTTCACCGTCGGTGGCCCGGTCGAAGACCGACGGCTCACCACCTTACCCGCGTACCACTTGGAGAAAAAACAATGAGCAACATGGCAATGAACGAATCACTGCGAACACAGATCTCAGAGCTCGTGGCGAGCAACCGGGTCGTCCTGTTCATGAAGGGCAAACGGCAGATACCACAGTGCGGATTCTCCGGTCAGGTCGTGGGGATCCTGAACAAACTGCTGCCGAGCTACGAAACCGTCGACGTGCTGGCTTCACCCGAGTTGCGCGATGGGATCAAGGAATTCTCGCAGTGGCCGACGATTCCCCAGCTGTACGTCGACGGGCAGTTCATCGGCGGCTGCGACATCGTGCGCGAGATGAATGCGTCGGGCGAGCTGCAGAAACTCATTGGTGCAAACCACAACACTGCCTCATAAAGGAGACCGCCGTGTCATCCCATCCCACTGACTACAAGGGTTCCGTCATCGACGCGCTGCGCGAGGCTATCGAGCAGCAGATCCCCCATTCTCGGGCCGCAGTCAACGGTGGCGGCGGACACTTCAGCATCGAAGTGACATCGCCCGCGTTCGCCGGCTGCAGCATGCTGCAGAGCCAGCGGCTGGTGTACGGCGCAATCGCCCACTTGATGCAGGGTGACGCGCCCCCGGTGCATGCCATCGACGTGCTGAAGACTCGAACGTAGCCCGCCAGGGAATCCAATGACCGCCAAACCGAAATTCCTGTCCGCCACCGCCGAGGCGCCAAGTACGCGCATTTCTTCGCGATATACGGCCCCCATTTCTGTTCAATGAAGATATCGCAGGATGTGCGCATGTACGCCGCCAACCTGGGCATGACCGACAACCAGGCCATGCAACCGGGGATGGAAAACCAGGCGCTCGAGTTCATTGAGGACGGCGCAGCAATTCAGCAAGGGAATTAGCCATGTCGTCCCATCCAACTGCAGCGATCACCATCGTGGACGGCGAGATCACCGTCGATGCCGAGCTGCTCGCGCCCAAGCTCGGGCTCTCGGCCGCGGCCTTCAAGGCCGAGATGCGCAAGGGCAGCATCGACAGCGTCGCCGAGGCCGGTACCGACGAGGACGCCGGCCGGCGACGTGTCACTTTCAGGTATCGCACCCGAGCCTGGACGGCGGTGGTCGAACCCGACGGCAGCGTGGTCGAGAGCATCCCGCCGATGTGGATGCCGCGCCAGCGAGCAGCGACCGTCTGACGCTGCCTGATATCGTCAACCCCCTGCCGGGACCCCGCTCATGACTGCCCCCGCTGTGGATGTCGCTGCGATCACGACCGTCGCCGGAAACACGCCCGACGCGCTCGCCCGCCGGCTACGCGCGCATCTGCAGGCGTGCGCCACGCAGCGCTCACCCATCACCTATCACGAGGCGGCCAACGCGTTGCGGCTCTCGCCGCCGAACACCATTCATCAAATCACGCAGGCGTTGGAGCAACTCATGGCGCAGGACGCCGCAGCCGACCGCCCCTTCATCGCCGCCATGGTCATCGGCAAGTCGCGCGGCGGCTTGCCGGCCCCGGGCTTCTTCGCCTGCGCGGCGCGGCTCGGAGGTTTCGAAGGCGATGCCGCCGGGCCGGACGCCCGGGTGTTTCACGCCGCGCAGCTCGTTGCGGCGGTCGCCTTGTGGGCGCCCCAAAGCGACTGCCGGGACAGTCAATGAAGAGGCATGGCTCGGGTGATTCAGCGCAGCCCCTGCAGCAAGGCCGGCCTGGGCCTGTGCCCGGCGGCGGCGTGGACGGCCGGCGCCCGCGCGTGGTCATCGTCGGTGCCGGTTTCGCCGGTCTCACGGTTGCGACGCGGCTGGCCAGGGCGCCGGTGGACATCACCCTGATCGACCGCGAGAACCATCACCTGTTTCAGCCGCTGCTCTACCAGGTGGCGACCGCCGGGCTGTCGCCGGCCGACATCGCCTGGCCCATTCGAGGTCTGGTCCGCCGCCAGCGCAACACGCGCGTGCTGCTGGGCGCAGTCACCGGCGTTGATCGTGTGCAAAAACACGTCGCCATGGACGGTCGCCACATCGCCTATGACGTTCTGGTGCTCGCGACCGGGGCGACCCATGGCTATTTCGGCCATGACGGTTGGGCCGCCCACGCGCCTGGCCTGAAAGGGATCGACGACGCCACGGAGATCCGCCGCCGCCTGCTGCTGGCCTTCGAGCGTGCGGAGATGGCGTCCGACGCGCGCGAACGCGAACGTCTGCTCACCATCGTGATTGTCGGTGGCGGGCCGACCGGGGTTGAGATGGCCGGCGCCGCGGTCGAACTGGCGCACTCGGCACTGGCGGACGATTTCCGCGCCATTGATCCGCAGCAGTCACGGGTGCTGCTGGTGGAGGCGGGGCCGCGCCTGCTGCCAAGCTTTCCGGAATCGTTGTCGCGCCACGCCGAGCGGGCGCTGCGGCGTTTGGGCGTGGAGGTCCGCTTGGGCCAGGCAGTCACGCACTGCGATGCGGCCGGGGTCGCGCTGGGCGACGAGAACGTGGCGGCCGCCACCGTGATCTGGGCGGCCGGGGTCGCCGCCTCACCGGCTGCCAGCTGGCTCGCCGCGGCAGGCGATCGCGTTGGCCGCGTGTTGGTCGGAGCGGATTTGCGGCCGCCCGGCATGGACGACGTTTTCGTCATCGGCGACACCGCGCTCGCCCATGATGCCGCCGGCAAACCACTGCCCGGCATCGCCCCGGTGGCCAAGCAGCAGGGCGCCTACGTGGCCCAAGCCATCCAGGCGCGCCTCAGCGGCAAGGCCGGGCCGCCCTCCTTCCGCTACCGGGACCGCGGCCTGCTCGCCACGGTCGGTCGCAAGACCGCCGTCATCGCCTTCGGACGCTTGCGGCTGAAGGGGTGGTTGGCGTGGTGGATCTGGGGCATCGCCCACATCTACTTCCTGATCAGCCTGCGCAACCGGCTGCTGGTCATGACGCAGTGGCTGTGGTCGTACCTCAGCTTCGAACGCGGCGCCCGGCTCATCACCGGCCTGCACCCCGTCAAAGCCGACCCCGACCCCGAACCAGCCCGCACCTCCCGTCCTGACGACGATGCTGCGCCGCCAGCGCTGGCCGCACCCTCTCCCACTCCTGACTGAGCCGCCCATGTCCGAGTCCGCCACTACATCTATTCCTGTTCTGGCCATTCCTGTTCTGGCCATTCCTGTTCTGGCCATTCCTGTCAAGGCACCGCTGATCGAAGCGGGAGTTAAACAGCTCGACGCCAACAAGGTCCGCCGCCGGCCGGGATTCGATGACGCGCCGGTGCTGCGCAAGCCGGACTGGATTCGCGTCAGCATCCCGGGCGGCAACGCCGTCGCCGCGCTCAAGAGCAAGCTGCGTGAAAACCACCTGGTCACCGTCTGTGAAGACGCCGGCTGCCCGAACATCCACGAATGCTGGAACGCCGGCACCGCCACCTTCATGATCCTGGGCGATATCTGCACGCGGCGCTGCTCGTTCTGCCAGGTCGCCAGCGGCCGGCCGAAGCCGCCCGATGCCAGGGAGCCGGACAACCTGGCGCGCACCATTGCCGATATGGGGCTGCGCTACGTGGTCATTACCTCGGTCGACCGCGACGACCTGCACGACGCCGGCGCCCGGCATTTCGCCGACTGCATCCGCCGCATCCGCGCGCTGTCGCCGGCGATCAAGATCGAGATCCTGACCCCCGACTTCAAGGGCAAGATGGATGACGCGCTGGCGATACTGAAAACCGCGCCACCGGATGTGTTCAACCACAATCTGGAAACCGTGCGTGGGCTGTATCACAACGTGCGCCCCGGCGCCGATTACGACGGGTCGCTGCAGCTGCTGCAGAAGTTCAAGGCCCAGCACCCGGGACTGCCGACCAAGTCCGGCATCATGCTGGGCCTGGGCGAGACCCGCGAACAGGTGATGAGCACGCTGCGCGACCTGCGCGCCCACGGCGTCAACATGATCACCATCGGCCAGTACCTGCGGCCATCGCCGGCCCACCATCCAGTGATCCGCTACTGGACCCCGGAGGAATTCCAGCAACTGCAGGCCTTCGGCATGAGCCTGGGCTTTGCCTACGTCGCGTCCGGTCCGATGGTGCGCTCGTCGTACCACGCCGACCGGATGGCGGCTGCCGCGGGTTACGTCACGCTTGACGCCTTGAAGAAGGCGCAACGCTCTTTTCCGCATCCAGCCTAAGCAGGGAAAATTTCCATGAACATGAACGTCACCCAGAAGCTGATCCAGTCGCACCTGCTGCACGGCGACATGATCCCCGACGAGGAAATCGGAATCCGCATCGACCAGACGCTGACCCAGGACGCCACCGGCACACTGGTGATGCTGGAGCTGGAGGCGATGGCCCTGGACCGGGTGAAAACCGAGGTCAGCGTCCAGTACGTTGACCACAACATCATCCAGGAGGACTTCAAGAACCCCGACGACCATCTTTTCCTGCGCAGCGCCTGCCAGCGCTTCGGCGTGTGGTACTCGCGGCCTGGCAACGGGGTCAGCCATCCGTGCCACCAGGAGAACTTCGGCAAGCCGGGCAAGACCCTGCTCGGCTCTGACAGCCACACGCCGGCGGGCGGCGCGATCGGCATGCTGGCCATCGGCGCCGGCGGGCTGGAAGTGGCGCTGGCGATGGCGGGCGAGCCGTTCTACACGCGCATGCCGCTGGTCTGGGGCGTGAAGCTCACCGGCAGCCTGCCGGACTGGGTGAGCGCCAAAGACGTGATCCTGGAGATGCTGCGCCGGCACGGCGTGGGGGGCGGTGTCGGCCGGATCGTCGAGTACTACGGGCCGGGGCTGGCCAGCTTAAGCGCGATGGATCGCCACGTGATCGCCAACATGGGCGCCGAACTGGGCGCGACCACCACCGTTCTCCCGTCCGACCAGGAGGTGCGCCGCTTCCTGCGCGCCTGGCAGCGCGAAGAAGACTGGGTCGAGCTGGTCGCAGACACGGACGCGACCTACGACGTGTACGACGAGATAGATCTGTCCAGCCTGGTGCCGCTGATCGCCATGCCGTCGAGCCCCGGCAATGTGCGCCCGGTCAGCGACGTCGCCGGCGAGCGGATCTATCAGGCGTACATCGGGTCGTCGGCCAATCCCGGCTACCGCGATTTCGCGGTTTCCGCGATGATGGTGCAGGGTCGGCTGGTGAATGACCGCGTGTCGTTCGACATCAACCCCACGTCGCGCGCGCAGCTGGAAACGCTGGTGCGCGACGGCCACGTCGCCCACCTGCTGCACGCCGGCGCGCGGCTGCACCAGGCCGGCTGCAACGGCTGCATCGGCATGGGCCAGGCACCGGCCACGAACGAACTCTCCCTGCGCACGGTACCGCGCAACTTCCCCGGCCGCTCCGGCACGCGCGAGGACAAGGTGTGTCTGGTCAGCCCGGAGACGGCCACGGCGTCGGCGCTCACCGGCGTGGTCACCGACCCGCGCACGCTGGGCATCGCGTATCCGCGCATCGCCGATCCCGACCAGCCAATCATCAACCGCGAGATGTTCATGCCGCCGTTGCCGCTGCAGGCGGCGCTGCAGGTACCGCTGGTAAAGGGCCCGAACATCGCGTCGCTGCCGAACTTCCAGCCGCTGCCCGATGAAATCGAAGTGCCGGTGCTGCTCAAGGTGGGCAGCGACATTTCCACCGACGAGATCATGCCGCCCGGCTTGCGGGTGCTGCCGTTCCGCAGCAATATTCCCAGGATCGCCGAGTTCTCCTTCGACATGCTCGATCCCAGCTACGCCTCGCGAGCCAAGCAAGTGCCGGGCCACATCGTGGTGGGCGGGGACAATTACGGGCAAGGCTCAAGCCGCGAGCACGCCGCACTGGGCCCGCAGTACCTCGGGCTGCGCGCCGTCCTGGCCAAGGGCTTCGCGCGGATCCACGCGCAGAACCTGGTCAACTTCGGCGTGCTGCCGCTGACTTTCGTCGACCCTGCGGACTACGACCGCCTCCAGGCCGGCGACGTGCTGCGCCTGACCGACCTGCGGCGCGTGCTGACACAAGGCGGCGAGCTTGCGGTGGAGAACGTTACGCGCCAGGTCACGTTTCAGGTGAGCCACCACATGTCACCGCGCCAAGTCCTGTTCCTGCTGCGCGGGGGATTGATCAACTGGATGCGGGAGCGCCTGTCTGGCCGGTCCGGGTCCGGCGACGCATGATCGACCGTGTGGATTCTTCCCGGCTGGATCGCCGCGGGTCCCTTCGGCTGCGTTGGGCGACGGGTCGGCTTAGCCTGGCTGGATAATCGCACGCCGCTCCACCCGCGCGCGGCTGCTGCGGCCGGTGTTGTATTCGCTGCCGCGGGTCTACTGCTCAACGCTGATTCACAAGAGTGCGGGATTCTGGAGCACGGCTTCGCGCGAGCGCGAAGTGAGGACTGTGCGGCGAACTTCCTGGTGGCGTTCTCGTGCCAGGGCAGGCGTGTTGGCCCGTGCTGCACGACCAGACGCATGGCCGCGACGGCGGCGCATCGGGTCGATGCGGTGACGCGATCAAGCAGGCCTTGCACGCGGCCAGCCCGCTGCCTGCGGCGAATGCACGCCTCGGCGCGATCAGCTTCGTGCAGCGGTTTGATGCCGCTTTTAACGAGCACCGGCACTTCCACGCTTGCGTGAGCGATGGGCTGTTCACCGAATCCGTGGGCGGGCGGCTGCAGATCATCGAGACCCAAGTGGACGTCACTGCCGCCGAGGCGGTGCAGGCCAAGGTCCGCCAACGCGTCCTGGCAGCGTATCGCCGCCGCGGCTGGCTGGAGGCGGATGTGGCCGTCGCGGGCCGGGCCGATCCGAGACCCGCCAGCGGCCGCGCCAGCGTGGGCCGAGGGCACGGATGACAGCGCTGCTTTTGCACTCGAACCCAACAGCCAGCACATGCCCGACCACGAGAGACGTGGACTGGTAAGAAACGGGGCGAACCGGCGCTGCGCCTTGAGCTCCGGCGCGCACGGCTGCACCCGAGAGGCCGGATCTCGCCACTGGTCGCGTTTGCCGCCGCCGAGATGCGCGGCACCGACCGCTCGAGACGCCCAGAACACGCCCCGAGTCGGTCCCCGGCCCTGGTGCGCGGTAGGCGCCTGGCCGCAGTGGGTGTAGGCTTCGGGACGGAAAGCAGTTTGGATTCCGTATCCTTTTCCCGGGACACGGCATGAAACTTTCTAAGCTTAAGCACCTTCCTCATTTGGCGTCAGCAACAGCGGCATTGATGATCGCCGTCCTTGGCTGGCTGCTCTATGACGCCAGCGTTAAATCGAAGGAATCGGTAGGTTGGGTCAGCCACACGCTGGAAGTCTTCCAGTCTATAGGCAACGTCAGCAAACACATGAGCTTGGCGGAGATTGCCCAACGCAGCTATATGTTTTCCGGCCGTGCACCTTTTTTGTCAGAACGCGACCAGGCCTTGTTGAGGCTCGACAACGCCTCCGGAGATTTACAGAAACTCACTTTTGACAACCCCGCCCAGCAACGGCAGATAGCGCAGCTCGGAGAACTGGTTGCAGCACGCGTCGAGATCATGCACCAGACTACCCAAAAGCGGCGAAACGAAGGTGTTGAGGCGGTTTACACCACCTACGCACCGGGTGGAATCGTGGAAAGGACGAATGCCCAGATTTTCGCCCTGGTAGAACAGATGCAGCGGGACGAATTGCGGCTTCTCCAGCAAAGGCGTGATAGCGCACTAAATCGCTACGAAAACTGGTTGGTCGGTCTCGTCCTGGCAGTTCTGGTTGGCATGATCGTTATTGGCTATTTCGGATTTTCCGAGCAGGCGAGGCAAGAAGTGCAGGCCTCGCAATACGCCCGCAGCCTGCTCGAAGCGAGCCTCGACCCGCTGGTCACAATCAGCGCCGAAGGCAAGATCACCGACGTCAACGAGGCGTCGATCAAGGTCACCGGCGTGGAGCGCAAAAAGCTGATCGGCACCGAGTTTTCCGACTACTTCGTTGAGGCAGAGAAAGCGCGCGAGGGCTATCAGCAGGTCTTCGCCGAGGGCTTTGTCACCGACTACCCGCTCACCATCCGGCACCAGGACGGTCGACTCACCGACGTGCTCTACAACGCCTCGTTGTATAAGGACGTAAGTGGCAAAGTCCTCGGCGTCTTCGCCGCCGCCCGTGACGTCACTGACCGCAAGCAGGCGGAGAACAAGTTCCGCAGTTTGTTCGAGTCAGTGCCCGATGCACTGGTCGTGGTCAATCGCAGCGGGGAGATCATGCTCGTCAACTCGCAAACCGAGCGGGCGTTCGGGTATGCACGCAGCGAATTGCTGGGCAAGCAGGTCGAGTCCTTGGTCCCCGAGAGATTCCGAAGCCTTCACGGTGAGCACCGCAGCGACTACTTCAGTGACCCCAGCCTCCGCCCCATGGGCAGCAATCGCAGTCTGTCCGCGCTGCGCAAAGACGGCAGCGAGTTCCCGGTCGAGATAAGCTTGAGCGCGCTCGACACCGAAGATGGGCGGCTGGTCTCTGCCGCCATCCGCGACGTTACCGACCGGAAGCAGGCCTCTGAATACGCCCGCAGCCTGCTCGAAGCGAGCCTCGACCCGCTGGTCACAATCAGCGCCGAAGGCAAGATCACCGACGTCAACGAGGGCTCGCTCAAAGTGACCGGCGTGGCGCGAGAGAAGCTGATCGGCACCGACTTCTCCGATTACTTCACCGAGCCAAGTAAAGCGCGCGAGGGTTACCAGCAGGTCTTCGCCAAGGGATTCGTCACCGACTACCCGCTCACGATCAGGCACAAGGATGGGCGTCTAACCGACGTGCTGTACAACGCCTCCGTCTATAGGGACGCCGCTGGCAGCGTCCTGGGCGTCTTTGCCGCCGCTCGCGATGTCACCACACAAAAGCAGACCGAAGAGGCACTGCTGAAGGCCGGTGCGCTGCAGAGCGCGATTTTCAACAGCGCCAATTTCTCGAGCATCGCGACCGACGCCAAGGGCGTGATCCAGATCTTCAACGTCGGCGCCGAACGCATGCTGGGCTACACGGCCGACGAAGTGATGAACAAG
>JBBRBN010000044.1:0-34082 GCA_038205755.1 Lysobacterales bacterium
CGCATGGTCGCCGGCTTCGGCGGCTTTCTCAACCGCAAGGCCGACGGCATGCCCGGGCCGCAGACGATCTGGATCGGGCTGCAGCGATGCAAGGATTTTGTGCTGGCGCTGGAGGCGCAGGCGGCGGCAAGGGAGTTTGGACGTGGGTAACGATGTGGCGTAACGGGCCATACGACCGACTGAGGAAAACCTCCTGTGCGGACAGGAGACAAGCGAGGGCGCGCGAGATTCATGAAACATGCGGGCTCGATACGCTGCGGCATCATGACGCGCACGCCGCTGAAGCACGCCAGCTTCAGCGGCACGATCCAGCTCGGCCAGAGCATTCACGACTTCATCGAAGCCTACAATGGCAACGTGGCGCTCTTCGTCTGGAGAAAACGCGACGTTCGGGGTGCGCCGCTCCGCAAGACGACGTTCAGTTCGCGCAATCAGCCAGGCCTTTTCATGAATGCGTACGATGCTCGCGCCGGACGCCGATCGCGCAGCGCATTCTCTGCGGAAGCAACCCATCGGTCCACACAACCGAGTGAAGAGAATTCCCTGTTCGGTCAGGAGGCCAGCGAGAGCGGGCGCGATTCATGAGAAGTCCGGGTTGGACACACGTGTCACTCTTGCTGCCGAGGGCATGATGGAACGCTGCAGATGATGGCGTCACGTCTCAGCATCGCCACGTTGATCGCCTTCCTATGGCTATCGGCGGCGCTCCCATACCCGTTCGCCACCATCATCCTCGACATCGTTCGCGATCTCAACGCGGCGGCGGCCGTTGCTTATGCCGGTGATTGGCCGCTGCGCGGGCCGGTCATAAACAACATGTTTCATCTGGGACCAGGCTGGTTCTACGTGCTGGCGGTCCCACTGGGATTGACCGGGTCAATACCCGTGACGCTGTTCCTTGTTGGTTGCCTTGCAGGCTCAAAGTTCCTCTTCGCCTACTTGTGCGGCCGGCGTTTGCACTCGACCACCTTTGGACTGCTGTGGGCGGTTGGGTTGGCGTTTCCGGGATGGTCGGCGCTGTCGAGCCTGATCGTGACCCACACCAGCCTGGTGGAAGCATCAATTCTGGCCACGGCATGGGCAGCGCTGCGAGTACATGACCGCGGTCGACTTCGCGACTGGCTGCTGCTCGGCGCATTTCTGGCGGTCGCGTTTCACGCGCACCCCAGTACGATCGCGGCCGCACCGTTGCTGGCGACCTGGGCGATAGTGCGCTTACAGCGCGGCTGGCGGCACGAACTGCTCGGGTGGCTGGCCTGCCTGCTGCCAGTCGTCTGTGCGTTGCTGCCGTCGGCGGTCGCCGAGTGGCGTGAAGGCTGGCCAGCATTCTCGGCAGTGGGTGCCTACGCTGCCGGCAACAGCGTTTCACGCGGCGGGCTGTTGGAATTGGCGTTTGGCGCACATGTCAGCGGCGCGGCAATGGTCACCGATGCGCTCGCCGCGCCCGCGAGTTCGCTAGCGCTGAAGTCGCTTTGTATCGCCGTAGCAGCCATTGCCGCTGGTGGCCTCCTGCGGGCGCTGCTGTCGCCGGCGCGGATCTTCGGAATTGTGTTGTTTGCGGGTTACGCCACCGCGCTGATCATTGTCTGGCTGCTGCGCGACACGACGCCGTTCTACATGGTCCTGGTGCTGCTGCCTTTCGCGTCCGCACTCTGGGCGCTGGGCCTATCGCAGCTGTATTGCAGTCGCGGCAGACCCCTCGTCCTCGCTGCTGTGCTGGTCACGATTGTCCTCGGGTCAGTGCAGAACGGCCTGCTGATTGTTCGCGCCGAGCAAGGGCTGATTGCGCTGCGGAGCGAACAGATTTCGAACGTTCGCCAACACCACGCTGCCATTTCATGGCATGCCACGCTGCCCGCTTTCCGCCTCGGTCAGCTTGCAAAAAGCCTGTGTCGACCCGGGCTGCGGGTGCTGCACACCGAGTTGGCCGCACTGGTTGATGCCGCGCTTGCTTTGCCGGCGAGACTAAGGTGCGGCAACGAGCTCAACGTCGGTGTTGGAGGCGGCGCGGACCTGATCGGTGCACAGCATCTATTGGGGCTAACACCCGGCTGGCTGCGTCGTAGCGGCATTTCTCCAGATGCCGGCTGGTCGGACACGCGGCGGCTGTCGCCGTCGCGCGTCATCGCCGCGGCGAACACACAGTCGGTACCGGACGGCAGTCTGTACCCATTTCGACGCCGCACTCGGCAGCCATCTGTCCACAGCTGGCGCTTTTCCGCGGCGCCTGAACAGACCGTTTTTGTCGCCCATCTGTACATCGTGTACGACGCCGCGCATACCGTCGCAGTCCGCGCCAACGGTCGGATTCAACAGCCGCTGTTCCAGACATCGACAACTTCTGCGTGGCGATGCGACGGCTGCGATTCGCCGGTGACCTGGGAGGTCGTCGCCAAGGCCGATGTTGATCGCATTGACATTGTGCTTGCCGCTCCCTTCTACATCGACTCACAGGTTCAGACGCGATGACTCGCAGCCTGTCGAACTTAGTCCGCCTATTTCATGAATCTCACACGCCATCGCTTGTCTCTTGTCCGCGCAAGGAACTACCTCAGTCGGTCGTATGGCCCGATACGCCGCTCCTTCGGTAGTCCATTGTGCGAACACTATCCTGCGCGATCATCGCGCCAATTCATGCAACTTACGGGCTAGCCCAACCATGTCATCCCCCCTGCACTGCCTCGGCGCGCTGGCGCTGGAACTGTCTCCCGACGGCCCGCCGGGCCAGGCGACGCTGGAGCGCGACGCCGCCGATGCCCTGGCCGAATCGCTTGGGGACGACCTGCGTCGGCTGTTGCCGGGTATCGAAGCCCTCGACGCCGGCCTCGCCTGCGCTTTGTTCGATCCGGCCGAGCTGTTGCGTCCGGGCTGGCCGGCGCATGCGGCGCTGGCCGAACTGGGCGCGGCGGCTCCGGGCCGCCGCGGTGGCCGCATGATCGCCTTTGGCGCGCAGGGCGGGCGCATGCCGACCGCGGCCCTGCAGCCCGAGCCGGCGCTCGCTGGTGGACTGCTGCGGCTGCTGCCTTTCGTCCTGGTTGGCGAGGCGCAGGCCATCGCCAGCGTCGGCCAAACCATGGAGGCCCGGCTGCTCGATGTCGGCATGGCCGGCGCACAGACCGCGCTGGACTGCCAGGCCGCGTTCGGCGTGCAGCTCGAGCACGCCCGCTGGATGAGCTTGCACGACCTGTGCGCGATGACCGCGATGCAGTACGAGCATGCCGGTCTTGCGGGCTGCTGGCGGTTGATCGAGGCGGCGCTGCTGACGCCCGCCAGCGAGGAGTGGCTGCGCGAGGACGGCGAGCCGCTGGCGGTCTATTGCAGCGGCACGGTGCGGATCGCTGACCCCGCCATCCAGACGTCGGAAGATCATCCGGAAACGCTCAAGGCGCGCGCGCTGCGCATTCGCCAGCTGCGCACCATCCTCCTCGCTCATGGGTTGCCCAGTGAGCTGCTGCCGGTGGCGGCGCACGAATCTGCGCAGGAGGTGCTGCGGCCGTCCGTGCAGTAGCCCGATCGGCGGGATCGCTGCGCCGGTCGGCGGTTCGCCGGGGCACGTTGCTTACGCGTTGCAGCCTGCGCTCATGGCACCCTGCACCGGCACTAGCCCGCATGTTTCGTGAATCTCACACGACCCTCGCTTGTCTCTTGTTCGCACGCGGAACTGCCTCACTCGGTCGTCTGGCCCGATACGCCGCTCCTTCGGGAAAGCCCGTGTGCGAACACTATTCCTGCGCGAAAATCGCGCGAATTCATCAAACGTGCGGGCCAGCGTTTCGATGCAAGGCACGTAGAGCGCAACCCGCTCCGCTGGCGCCGCGCTGCGAGAACAGCCGCACTGCGAGAGCAGCCGCGCTGCGAGAACAGCCGCTCCGCGAGAACAGCAGCCGAGCAAGCTCGGCTCTACGGCGCAGCCGAGCAAGCTCGGCTCTACGGTCGACTTTGCGGTCCCGCATTCGTAGAGCGGAGCTTGCTCCGCTGGCGCCGCGCTGGGGGAACAGCCGCACTGCGAGAACAGCCGCACTGCGAGAACAGCAGCCGAGCAAGCTCGGCTCTACGGCGCAGCGGAGCAAGCTCGGCTCTACGGTCGACTTTGCCGTCCCGCATTCGTAGAGCGGAGCTTGCTCCGCTGGCGCCGCGCTGCGAGAACAGCCGCGCTGGGGGAACAGCCGCGCTGGGGGAACAGCCGCGCTGCGAGAACAGCCGCGCTGCAAGAGCAGCCGCGCTGCAAGAGCAGCCGCCGAGCAAGCTCGGCTCTACGGCGCAGCCGAGCAAGCTCGGCTCTACGGTAGGTCTTACGCCTGTCGCAATCGCCGGGCGGAACCGACTTTTCTAATCCGCTCCAGCCTTGCCGATCAGCCCGTCCAGCCACGGCAAGCCGTCCTCGAAAATCTGGTAGGCGGCATCACGCATGCCCAGCGCGGCATAGGTCTGCTGCGCGCGCAGGTTGTCGCGCTCCACATACAGGCGCAGGCCGCAGACGCCCGGTGTGGTCTCAGTCAACGCACGCACATGAGCGTACAGGCGGCGGAACACGCCGATTCGGCGCGCGTGCTCGGCGATGTAGACGCTCTGGATCCACCACCAGTCGGCGCAGCGCCAGTCGCTCCATTCGTAGGTAAGCATCAGGGTGCCGGCCGGCTGGCCGTCGATCTCGGCGATAAAGTAGCGGCCGCGCACCGGCTGCTGCAGCACCGCGCTGACGCCGCGCCGCACGGTTTCGGGATCGAGCCGCTTGTGCTCGGTCTCCATGGCCATCGCGCACGCCCAGTCGGCCAGCAGGTCGACGTCTGCATGCCCGGCGTCGCGCACGACGGGTTGGACGCGTTTTGTCACCATGTGGCACTCCCGCGGGCGGCGCCGATATGACCTGCGGCTGAGGCCAGCGTCGGACGGACTGCGCATACTGCCGGCGATGCGCCCTTCTGACCACTTTTCCGACGATGCGCTGGCCTTGCGCAGGCGCGGCCGACGTGTCTCGGCGCGCTGTTCGCGTGGCTTGCGCGGGTTATCCAACCACCGTTCGCAGGATCTGTTGGCCGCTGACGGTAAAGGCCAGACGGTACGTCTGTGGGCCGCAGCGCTCTGCAGCAATTGCTGTTGTAGGAGCTGCGCTCGCTGCGACGCTCTTCGTCCAAGGTGCCAAATGCGCTCGACCGAGCCAACAGCTCCGCCGCTTGCGCAGCGCCCGCAACAGCGCGCGCTGGGCGTTGTCGCCGCTTGCGCAGCGCCTACAACCGCCGGGGTCTGGGAGCACTCAGCGCAGCGCGGTCTCGCGCTGCTGCCGGCGGCGTCGGCGATAGCGCACGAAGGCCAGCATGAACAGCGGGCCGCCGGTGTCGATCAGAGCCAGCAGCGCGGCCGTGATCGCCAGCAGGCTGCCGCTGGGTGACAGCACGATCACGGTCAGCAGCAGCAGGGTACCGATGACCGGAATACCGACCGGCACCACCGGCGGCCAGACGCCCTCGCGCAGCCGATGGGCCAGGGTGCAGACAGCGCTGGAATAGCCGTTGATCAGCGCAATTACGGCACCCAGGATGAAGGACGTCAGCGTCAGCGCGGACATGGCTGGTCCCTCCGGGTCATCGGTTGGTGAGCTGGATTTCGATGCGGCGGTTGCGTGCCAGCGCCGACTCGTCGCTGCCGCGATCGAGCGGCTGGTACTCGGCAAAACCGTTCGCCGCCAGCCGATTGGGCGGAATGCCGGCGCTGACCAGATAGCGGACGATGGCGATGGCGCGCGCGCTGGAGAGCTCCCAGTTGCTGGGGAAGCGCGGCGTGCTGATCGGCCGGCGATCAGTATGGCCGTCGATCCGCAGCACCCAGTCGAGGTCCGCCGGAATCTCGCGGGTCACGTCACGCAGCGTGCCCGCCAGCCGGTCAAGCTGCTGCTTGCCGCCCTCGCCAATTTCGTCGGAGCCGGACGGAAACAGCAGTCCAGCGGGCACCACGAAGCGGTCGCCGACGATGACGATGTCGTCGCGATTGCCCAGCACCTCGCGCAGCTTGCCGAAGAAATCGGAGCGGTAACGAGCCAGCTCGTTGACCCGGTTGGCCAGCGCCAGATTGAGCTGCCGGCCGAGGTCCTCGATCTGCAGATCCTTGGTGCTGGATTGGGCGCGGGCCAGATCCAGCGACGCGGAAATCTCGCTCAGCTGCTCGCGCAGCGCGCTGACCTGGCGATTGAGCAGCTCGACCTGGGCGGCCGACTTGGCGCTGAGTTCGGTCTGCACCGTCAGCTTGTCGCGGGTGGTTTCGATCTCGGCCAGCCGCGAGGCGATCTCCGACTCCAGCTGCCGCTTGAGTTCAGCCAGCGCATTGATGTCGGCGGTCAATCGCGCCGCCTCGTTCTGGCTGCCTTCGAGCTGCGCCTGGGTCTGACTGAGCTGGGCGGTGGTCTCGTCCAGCCGCAGCAGCAGCGCGCCGCGCTGCGCTTCGGTGCTGGCCAGCGAGGCGCTCAGTTCGTCGACCTGCACCAGCGCCTGCGCCTTGGCGCTGCGCTCCATCGACAGTGATTGCGCCAGCACCGCCAGCTCGGCGTTGAGCCGGCTCAGCGCCTGGTCGCGGCCACTGAGCGCGTCCGACAGCACGAACTGTCCCACCGCAAAGATCAGCAGCAGGAACACCAGCACCATCAGCAGCGCCGACAGCGCGTCGACGAAGCCGGGCCAGAAGTCGACGCCGCGACGGCGCCTGGCGGCGAGCGTGGACATGGCTCAGCGTTTGCCGTCCAGCGCGGCCGACAGCGTGCGGCTGAGCAGCCGGAACTCCGCGCGCAGTTCATCGTTGATGCCTGGTGCCGCGCTGGCCTGCGCGATCTGCTTGAGCGTAGCGCGCAGCTCGGTCTGGGTCTCGGCCAGCCGCGCCAGATGACCGTTGAGCTCGCCCAGCTGGGCGGCGCTTTCGCGGCGCTCGCGCTCACTGTCGACAATCGCGCGCTGCATGCGCTCCAGCCCGTCTGCGGTCTGCTCCAGCAGCGCCTGCACATAGGACGGCACCGAGCTATCGCCATCACCCACCGCTGAGCCGCTGGATAGCCGCGTCATGCCCGACAGCCAGTCCTCCAGCTCGGCGTAGAAGCGGTTGGCAGCGCGGCCGGCAAACAGGTCGAGCAGGCCCACCACCAGCGAGCCGGCAAGGCCGAATAGCGAGGTCGAGAAGCTCGTCGCCATACCGGCCAGCGGCTCGCGCAGGCGCTCCTTGAGCGTTTCGAACATGGCCAGCGAATCGCTGCCGGCAGACAGCCCGGCGATGATGTCGGCCACCGCCGCGATGGTCGCCAGCAGGCCCCAAAAAGTGCCGAGCAGACCGAGGAAGATCAGCAGGCCGGTCAGATAGCGGCTGAGGTCGCGCTGTTCTTCGAGGCGCAGATAGATGCTGTCGAGCAGCGAGCGCATCGACGCCGTGGACAGCGTCTGCGGCTTGCGCTCACCGTGCGCGAACAGCTTCGCCATCGGCGACAGCAGCACCGGCATTTCAACCGGCGGTCGCTCAGGATTGGCGCGACGGAAGCTCTCGATCCAGCGCACCTCACTCTGCAGCCGCAGCACGTGGCGCAGGTTGACCAGCACGCCAACGGCAAACACCACCAGGATCAGGCCGTTGAACACCGGCGTCGCCGAGAACGCCTGCAGCAGCGGCGCGTGCAGCGCCACCGCCACCGCCAACAGTCCGGCGAGGACGGCCAGCATCGTATAGAGCGCGCGGATAGGTTGGCTCATCAGGGCGTTCCGGATTGTGGTGATCGTCAAGCGCCTCGAAGCTGCAAAGCGCCCGAGGTCGTTATGGTCCAGCCGCCATGCGCGGTCGCCTGACTGCGGCGAGCCGCGCACACTCGGCTGGTGGGTTTCGGACCGCGCGCTGCAAGGACAGTTCCATCGACGGAGCAAAAGCCTTCGTGGGGTCGGTGCAGCGGAGCATGTTTCATGGGTTCGTCGCGGTGCAGCGGAGCAAGCGCCGTGGGCGATTGGCGGTGCAGCGGAGCAAGCGCCGCTTTACGGGTTGTTTGGCGCACGGTTGCGCTGCCGGCGCGGTGTTAGCCCGCATGTTTCATGAATCTCGCGCGCCCTCGCTTGTCTCCTGTCCGCACAGGAGATTTTCCTCAATCGGTCGTATGGCCGGCTACGCCGCTCCTTCGGTAGTCCCCTGTGCGAACAACATCCTGCGCGATCATCGCGCGCATTCATGAAACATGCGGGTTAGGTGTCGCGAGCGGGAATCACGTCCCGCGCGGCTTGGCTCGATGCGTTGGCGCGGCTGACCAGGGGTCGTCCGGCCACGGGTGGCGCGGGTAGCGGCCTTTCATTTCCTTTTTCACTTCCGGGTAGGTGCGCTCCCAGAAGCCGCGCAGGTCCTGGGTGACCTGCAGCGGGCGGCCGCCGGGAGATAGCAGGTGCAGCAGCAGTGGGACACGGCCGTCGTCGACGCGTGGGGTGTCGGCGAGGCCGAACAGTTCCTGCAGCTTGACCGCGAGCACCGGCGGTTCGCCGTGCTGGTAGTGGATGGCGCGCTGCTGGCCAGAGGGCACCTCGATGCGCGTCGGGGCGAGGGCGTCGATGCGCTGGCGTTGGCTCCAGTCGAGGCGCGATTTCAGCGCGTCGGCCAGCTCCGGCTCGGCCATGGCGTCGAGGCGGGTCTTGCCGGCCAGCGCGGGCTGCAGCCAGGTGGGGAGCGTCGCCAGCAGGTCGGCGTCGTCGAAGGGCGGCAGCGCCAGGTCGGTTCGCCATGCACCGACGCAGCGCGCACGTTCGCGCCATTGCGACAGCGCCTCGGTCCAGGGCAGCGCTGAAAGGCCGAGCTGGCGTACGGCATCGACCAGCGCTTCGGCAAAGCGGCTGCGGTCTGGCGTCGCCAGCGGCCGGCTCTCGATGACGATGCGCTCGAAGCGGCGCTCACGGCTGGCGGCGATGCGGCGCGCGTCGGCGTCCCAATAGATCCGCTCTTCGGTGCTGAAGCGTGCGCTGCAGTCGCGCTCCAGACGCGCTGAGTCGAGCGGTGCGGCCATGCGCACGCGGGCGTCGCGCTCGGCGTCCTGCAGGTCGGTGATCACCAGCCACGGCTCGCCGAACAGCGTGCTGTCGTCCCACAGCCTTACGCTGCGGCCGTTGGCAAGCTGGTAGCGGTACGGATCCTGCGGCTGCTGTCGCGCAATGCGGTCGGGATAGGCGTGGCGCAACGCGTCGCCCAGCGCGTGCGCCGGCAGATCGCCGGGCGGCGCATCCACCCTCAGCCGGCGCCGCCATTGACTGGCGAAACGCTCGATGGCGGCGAGCGCGCCGCGGTGAGCGTCGATGGGCACGCGTCCGGCTCGAAACGCCGCCAGCGCCTGCCAACGACTGGCGAGATCGTCGCGCCGGGTGCCCATCAGAGGATCGCGCGATTCGATCAGCGCCGCCATGTCGCAGGCCAGCGCTCGCTCCACCGCCGGCAGGTCGGCGCACAGCATGGCGGCGAGTCGCGGATGCGTGCCGAACGCCAGCATGCGCCGACCCAGCGAGGTGATGGCGCCACCTTCAAGGGCGCCCAGCCGCTGCAGCAAATCGCCGGCGGCAGCAAGTGCACCGGGCGGTGGCGGGTCGACAAAGCACAGCTTGGCACTGCCCCAGGCGGCCAGTTCCAGCGCCAGCCCGGCCAGCTCGACCTGCTGGATCTCCGGCCGACGCTGCGGCTCCAGCCGCTGTGATTCCGGCCACAATCGGTAGCACCAGCCCGACGCCACGCGGCCCGCGCGGCCGGCGCGCTGGTCAGCCGAGGCCTGTGAAATGGTCACCGTGGTCAGTCGCGAGAAGCCGGAGTTGGGGTCGCAGCGCGGCTCGCGCGCCTGGCCGCTGTCGATCACCACACGCACGCCCGGCAGGGTGACCGAGCTCTCGGCGACGTTGGTGGCCAGCACCACGCGGCGCTGGCCGTTCGGGTCCGGCTGCAGCACCCGCGCCTGCTGCTCGACCGGCAGTTCGCCGTGCAGCGGCAGGACGTCGGCGTCGACACCATCGAGCAGGCGCTGCAGACGGGCGATCTCGCGCTGGCCGGGCAGGAACACCAGCAGGTCGCCGGGATGCGCCGTCAACGCCTGCCGCACGGCACGGTTCTGCTGCGCCTCGTCGCGTTCGCCGCGCTGCGCTGGCAGGTATGCGACCTGCACCGGATGGCTGCGGCCGGCGCTGCTCAGACGCGGCGCGTCAATCAGGCGCGCCAGGCGCTCGCCGTCCAGCGTCGCCGACATCACCACGATGCGCAGATCGGGGCGCAGCTGCGCCTGCACGTCGAGCGCGAGCGCGAGGCCAAGATCGGCGCTGAGATGACGCTCGTGGAACTCGTCAAACAGCAGGGCGCCGATGCCCTCAAGCGTCGGGTCGTCCTGGATCATCCGGGTCACGATGCCTTCGGTGACCACCTCGATGCGGGTCCGTGCGGAGGTGCGATTCTCGAAGCGGATGCGGTAGCCGACCGTCTCGCCGACGGCCTCACCGCGCTGCTCGGCCATGAACATCGCCGCCGCGCGGGCGGCGACGCGGCGCGGTTCCAGCATCAGGATGCGCTGGCCGCAGAGCCACGGCGCCGACAGCAGCGCCGGCGGCACGCGGGTGGTCTTGCCGGCACCGGGCGGCGCCTCCAGCACCAGCCGCGGATGCTGGGTCAGGCTGCCGAGAATCTCCGGCAGCAGCGGGTTGATCGGAAAGTGCGCGCCGTCCATGGCGCGGGAGCGTAACGGATCGCCGCCGGATTGACCGGCGGCGTGCGCTTTACTCAGTTGCTGCGGCGGCGTGCCGTCAGCTGCGACTCGAGGCGCTCACGGACTTCTTGGAGCCGCGTTTGCGTCTCTTTGCTGCGCGCCGGTCGCGCCGCCAGTTCATCGCCCGCCGCCGTCAGCGGCAAGCCGGCGTTGACGGCGGTTTCAGACTTGCGGCTCGGGCCGGTGCCCTCTTCCACAAACGTTCGGCTGGCGCTGCGGAAGCCGCGCGCCGGGAAGTACACGCTGGGGTTGGTGCCGCGGGTGTAGACCGAAATCTCGCCACGGAACTCGTTGGTGTCGAGTTCGATGAAATAGCTCGCGAACGTCGTCGACGAGTTCTCGACCACGATGACGTGGCTGTCATCGGCGGCCACGTACTCGGCCACCGCGTAGCGCAGGTCCAGATCGGCGTCGCTGCAGAAGCCGCCCAGGCTCTCCGCCGGCCGACAGCCGTCCACGTAGTCGCCCGCGCTGTCGAAATCGAGGTTGTCGAAGATCAGCACGTCACCAAAGTAGCTGGCGGCACCCTGGTTGCCGGTGCTGTAGTCGAGCACCGCCTGCCATTCGCCCATCATCCGGGTCAGGTTGGCCGACACGCCCGGCAGGCGCTGCTCGTCCTCGGGCCGCTTGAAATAGAAGCGGAAACGCTCAATGGCAGTGATTCGGCCACCGATTGTCAGCGTCGCGAGCGCAGGATTGTTGGCATTGAAAGCGATCCGGATCGCTCCACCGACACCGGGCTGTCGAGTGGTCGGACGGAAACCGCAGCCGATGCACTGGGCGCCGGGAAAGTAGTCAAGCGTGCCCTGGTAAAGCGCGTTGCCGGTCAGGAAGCCGGTCGAGGTGTACCAGGTCGGCGTGCCGCCCGGGGTGCCCACGAACAGTGACACGGCCAGGAAATTGTCCTGCAGCTCGAGGATCAGCCCGGTGCCGGGCTCGCTGGGGTTCCACCAGACGCCGCTTTCGGGCGTGTAGGCGCGCGCCGGGCTGATCGCGAAGAACAGGGCAAGCAGGGCGAGCAACGGAAGTCGCGTGGCGCGGGTCAACATGGCGTGGAACTCCTCGAAGGAGCCGCCACGCTAGGCTGCAGGGTCTTAACCCGGCCTTAAATCAGCCCCGCCTCACATTGCCCGTTGAGCTGCCGCTCATTTAGCGCGGTTGACCTTGCGCAGCCATTTGAACAGATCGTCCCAGTCCTGCTGATGGTTGCGCACCGACTCCGAGCGATAGTCGAACAGGCTCTTGCCCAGGCCGCTGAGCAGCACATAGGCCTGCGAGTCGCGCAGCGCGGTTACCAGCGGATAGGGCCAGGTTTCGAGAGTGACAATGGCGCGAGCGCTGGAGGTGGTCCAGGGCTTGGTACGATTGGCGACCAGCGCCACCGGCACCTTGTGCCAACGAACCCGCTCGCTGCCGGCCAGGCTGGTCAGAAAATCCATGCTGGCGTCCATGTCGATCACCGACGGCAGCACCGGCACCACAATGGCGTCGACCTCGGCGATGTACGGGTCGAGCTCGGCCGCCATCGCGCCGGCTGGGGCATCAATGATGAGACGCTGGGTGTCCTCGGGTATCGACTTCTGCCAGCCGCGGCGGCCACCATCGACGCCCAGCACCGCGTGTTGCAACAGCGCGCGCCGCTCGCACCAGCGCGTTGATGAGCGCTGCGGATCGGCATCGACCAGCGCCGTGTGCTTGCCAGCAAGCGCGAAGTACGCCGCCAGGTGGGTGGCGATGGTGGTCTTGCCACAGCCGCCCTTGCTGCTCGCCACAAGGATCGAAAGCATCGCATCGGGCTCCTTTGGGGACAGGCCGAATCTACACCGATCAAGCACTTGCGGCCACCGCTTGGCGGTTGGGAGGGGGTGACCGGAATTTGTTTGCGGCGTCGCAGCATTTGTGCTTAAGTCGGGTGGCCGCCCGCTGTTGCCGCCCTCGTCGCTGCCTGTTTGGACCGAGGTCGAACGCTGGTGCCCCCTTGGAGGCTTACATGACCGACACGCCGTGCCGGGGTCTCTACGACCCCCGCTTCGAGCACGATAGCTGCGGCTTTGGGCTGATCGCCCAGGTCGATGCGCGGCCGAGCCGCTGGGTGGTGGAAACCGCCATTGGTGCGCTGGCGCGGATGAATCATCGTGGCGCGGTGGCCGCTGACGGCGTCACCGGCGATGGCTGCGGCATTCTTATCCACAAACCGGATGCCTACCTGCGCGCGGTGGCTGGCGAGGCACAGATTCGACTGGGGCCACAGTTTGCCGCCGGCCAGATATTTCTACCGCACGCTGATGCGGATGCGCAGCGTTGTCGCGAGACCATCGAGGCGTCGCTGAAGGCACTTGCCGTGCGGGTGGCCGGCTGGCGGGTGCTGCCGATCAATCCCGAGGTATGCGGTGCCACAGCGCGCGCCGGCTTGCCGCGGATAGAGCAGATCTTTGTGGTGCCGGCCACCATCCTTGATCGCGGCAGCTTCGAGCGCGCCCTGTTTCTGGGTCGCCGCCGCGCCGAGCGCGAGCTGACCGACTGCGCCGAGTTCTATGTCGCCAGCCTGAGCGCCGCGACCCTCGCATTCAAGGGCATGGTGCTGCCCGAGCGCCTGCCGGCGCTGTTTCCGGATCTGGCACGCGCCGATATGGCGTCGTGCGCGGTGCTGTTCCACCAGCGCTTCTCCACCAACACCACACCGCAGTGGAAGCTGGCGCAGCCATTCCGACTGCTTGCCCACAACGGCGAGATCAACACCATCCAGGGTAATCGCAACTGGATGCGGGCGCGCGCCCACAAGTGGCGCACGCCGCTGTTCGACATCAAGGCGCTGGACCCGCTGGTCAGCCTCGAGGGCTCCGATTCGCAGAGCCTCGACAACGCGCTGGAAGTGCTGCTGGCCGGCGGCATGGACGTGCTGCAGGCGCTGCGCATTCTGATCCCGCCGGCCGGCCACGCGCTGGAGCAGCTTGATCCGGACCTGGCAGCGTTCTACGAGTATTACGCGCTGCATTCGGAGCCCTGGGATGGCCCGGCCGGCATCGTCTTCAGCGATGGCCGCTACGCCGGCTGCACGCTGGACCGCAACGGCCTGCGTCCGGCGCGCTGGTGGCTGTCGGCGGACCGCCATCTGACCATCGCGTCGGAGAGCGGCGTCTGGGAATGTCCGCCCGATCAGGTGCTGGCCAAGGGCCGACTGGGGCCGGGCGAAATGCTGGCGGTCGATCTGGATCGCGGCGAGCTGCTCGACAGCCGTGCGATCGACCGCATCAACGCCTCGCGGGCGCCGTTCAAGCGGTGGCTGAAGGCCGGCGTGAAGTACATCGTCGCCGACCTGATCGACCCGGCGCTGGCCGCCGAGCCGTTCGATCCGGACACGCTCAAGCGCTTCCAGAAGCGCTTCCAGCTGACCCGCGAAGAGCGTGAGTCGGTGCTGCGCGTGCTGGCCGAGACCGAGGCCGAAGCGGTTGGCTCGATGGGTGACGACATCCCGACCGCGGTGATGTCGGTCCACGTGCGCCCGCTTTACGACCACTTCCGGCAGGCGTTCGCCCAGGTCACCAACCCGCCAATCGATCCGCTGCGCGAGGGTCTGGTGATGTCGCTGGTGACCCAGATCGGACGCGAAGGCAACCCGTTCGAACTATCCGCCGACAACGCCCGCCAGGTGATGTTGAACTCGCCAATCCTGTCGCAGCGCAAGCTGCGGCAGATTCTGGCGATGGACGAGTTCGCCGATCACCACGCGCGAATCGAGCTGTATTTCGAGCCGGCCGAAGGCCTCGAGCCGGCACTTCTGCGCATCCAGCGCGAGGCCGAGGCCGCCGTTCGAGAGGGCGCCGCCCTGCTGATCCTGTCCGACCGCTATCCGCCGCAGCCGCAACATCTGGCCATCCACTCGCTGCTGGCAATCGGCGCGGTGCATCGGCAGCTGGTCGAGACCGGTCTGCGCTGCGAATGCAATCTGGTGGTCGAGACCGGCAGCGCACGCGATCCGCACCACTTCGCCTGCCTGATCGGCTTTGGCGCCACCGCGGTCTATCCCTACCTTGCTTACCAGACGCTGTTCGACATGGGCCGCGCCGGCCTGATCAAAGGCCACGATGGCGAGCAGGCTGAGCTTGGCCGCAGCTATCGCCGCGGCATCAAGAAGGGCCTGCTGAAAATCCTCAGCAAGATGGGCATCAGCACCATCGGCAGCTACCGCGGCGCGCAGCTGTTCGAGATTGTTGGTCTGGCCGATCCGGTGGTCGATCTGTGCTTTCGCAATACGCCATCGAGGATCGGTGGCGCGGACTTTGCCGATCTGCAGGAAGACGCCCAGACGCTGGCCGATCTGGCCGGCGATCACATCGCCCCGCTTGATCCGGGCGGCCTGCTGAAGTTCATGCACGGCGGCGAGTACCACATGTACAACCCGCAGGTCGTGCAGACCCTGCAGCGCGCGGTGAAGACCGGTGACTGGGACGACTGGAAAATCTACGCCGACATCGTCAACCAGCGACCGCCATCGACCCTCCGCGATCTGCTCGACCTGCTGCCGCTGGGGCCGCCGATTGACCTGGACGAGGTCGAGCCGGTCGAGACGATCCTGAGTCGCTTTGACTCTGCCGGCATGAGCCTGGGCGCGCTGTCGCCAGAGGCGCACGAGGCGCTGGCCATTGCCATGAATCGCCTCGGCGGACGCAGCAACTCCGGCGAGGGCGGTGAAGATCCGCTGCGCCATGGCACCGAAAAGCGCTCGAAGATCAAACAGGTCGCTTCGGGCCGCTTCGGCGTCACGCCCGAGTACCTGATGAGTGCCGAAGTACTGCAGATCAAGATCGCGCAGGGCGCCAAGCCCGGCGAAGGCGGTCAGCTGCCTGGCGACAAGGTCAACGAGCTGATCGCACGACTGCGTTATGCAAAACCCGGCATCGGCTTGATCAGTCCGCCGCCGCATCACGACATCTATTCGATCGAGGATCTCGCCCAGCTGATTTTCGATCTCAAGCAGATCAACCCGGACGCGCTGGTGTCGGTGAAGCTGGTCGCACACGCCGGCGTCGGCACCATCGCCGCTGGCGTCGCCAAGTGCTACGCCGACCTGATCACCATCTCGGGCAACGACGGCGGCACCGGCGCCAGTCCGGTGTCGTCGATCCGCTACGCCGGCTCACCGTGGGAGCTGGGCCTCGCCGAGGCGCAGCAGACCCTGCGCATGAACGGCCTGCGGCAGAAGGTGCGGGTGCAGGTCGACGGTGGCTTCAAGACCGGGCTCGACGTGATCAAGGGCGCGATGCTGGGTGCCGAGAGCTTCGGCTTCGGCACCGCGCCAATGATCGCGCTGGGCTGCAAGTACCTGCGCATCTGCCACTTGAACAACTGCGCCACCGGCGTCGCGACCCAGGACATCCGCCTGCGCGAAGCGCACTTCACCGGCTTGCCGGAGCGGGCGATGAATTTCTTTCGCTTCGTCGCCCAGGAAACCCGCGAGTGGATGGCGTCGCTGGGCGTGCGTCGACTTGACGAGATCATCGGCCACACCGAACTGCTGGCGGTGCGTTCGGGGCCCACCGCGCGGCAGCGCGGGCTGGATCTGTCGCCGCTGCTGTCAACCGCAGGTCTGGTCAAGAACAGCCCCGGATTCTGCATCGAACCGCGCAATCCGCCGCGTGATGCTGGCGTGCTCAACGCCCGCATGCTGGCCGACTTGGCCAGCGCCATCAGCAGCGGCGGCGGCGGTGAGTTCAGCTATCGGATCGCCAATCATGACCGCTCGGTGGGTGCCAGCGTTTCCGGCCAGATCGCTCGTCGCTGGGGCAATCTGGGCATGAGCGACGCGCCGATTCGTGCCCACTTCGAGGGCTCGGCGGGACAGAGCTTTGGTGTCTGGAACGCCGGTGGACTGCATCTGCACCTGCGCGGCGATGCCAACGACGGCGTCGGCAAGGGCATGGCCGGCGGCCGTATCGTCATCGCCCCGCATGCCGCCGCGCGCTTCGAAGCGCGCGAAGCCACCATCATTGGCAACGCCTGCCTGTACGGTGCCACCGGCGGCGAGCTGTTCGCCGCCGGTCGCGCCGGTGAACGCTTCGCGGTGCGCAACTCCGGCGCCACGGCGGTCATCGAAGGCGCCGGCGACCACTGCTGCGAGTACATGACCGGCGGCGTCATCGTCGTGTTGGGTCGCACCGGGCTGAACTTCGGCGCCGGCTTCACCGGCGGCTTTGCCTACGTGCTCGATCTGGATCGCGACTTTGTGGATCGCTACAACCACGAACTGGTCGACATCACGCGGCTGTCGCCCGAGGGCATGGAGCACAACATCCAGCATCTGCGCTCGCTGATCGGCAGCCACATCGAGCATACCGGCAGCGTGTGGGGGCGCCGGCTGATCGAGGAGTTCCGGGATTTTGCGGGCAAGTTCTGGCTGGTGAAGCCCAAGGCGGCGAGTTTGGCGTCACTGGTGGATGCGTTGCGGAGGGCGGCGTGAGCGCCGCTGGCTCTGTCTTGGCATTCGACCTTGCGAGGTCGGTGGACAGGTCGGTGTTGGCTTCTCTCGCCTGTCGGGGCTATGCCGCAGAGTTTCGTCGGCCTCAGCGGCCGCCGAGTCACTTTCTCTTGTTTCGCCAAAAGGAAGTGGCCAACGAGAAAGTGACCCAAAAGAAAGTAACCCAGAAGAAAGTAACCAAAGAGAAGGAAACCCAAAAGAAAGTAACCCACGAGAAAGTAACCAAAGAGAAGGCGACCCGGACATCACGCGGCGCTGCGCGCCGTTCGCTGCGCTGCTCGCCGGCAGCCGGCCGGCGCCGAACTCGTCCATCCACGGCCTCGAACAGCGGCGCCTTTCCCCGTTTGCCGGCTGCGCTGCTCGGCGCGTTGTGCGGAGGCCAAGGTCAAGAGCAACCGCAGCGCGGAGCAATGTGTGGGGCCGAGGTCAAGCGCAACCGCGACGCTCAGCAAGCTCTCGTAGAGCGGAGCTTGCTCCGCTGTGCGATACCCGCCACAGCAGCCGAGCAAGCTCGGCTCTACGACGGCAAGAGAGGCAGCAACAAGGGCAAGAGAAGCAGCAGCAACGGCAAGAGAGGCAGCAACAACGGCACGAGAAGCAGCAGCAACGGCACGAGAAGCAGCGACGCCAGCTTTGCTCAGCATGCTCTCGTAGAGCGGAGCTTGCTCCGCTGTGCGATACCCGCCACAGCAGCCGAGCAAGCTCGGCTCTACGACGGCAAAAGAAGCAGCAGCAACGGCAAGAGAGGCAGCAGCAACGGGACGAGAAGCAGCAGCAACGGCACGAGAAGCAGCAGCAACGGCACGAGAAGCAGCGACGCCAGCTTTGCTCAGCATGCTCTGGTAGAGCGGAGCTTGCTCCGCTGTGCGATACCCCCCACAGCAGCCGAGCAAGCTCGGCTCTACGACGGCAAGAGAAGCAGCAATAAGGGCAAGAGAAGCAGCAGCAAGGGCACGAGAAGCAGCAAGGGCACGAGAAGCAGCAGCAACGGCACGAAAAGCAGCAACGCCAGCTTTGCTCAGCACGCTCTCGTAGAGCGGAGCTTGCTCCGCTGTGCGATACCCGCCACAGCAGCCGAGCAAGCTCGGCTCTACGACGGCAAGAGAAGCAGCAATAAGGGCAAGAGAGGCAGCAACAAGGGCAAGAGAAGCAGCAAGGGCACGAGAAGCAGCAGCAAGGGCACGAGAAGCAGCAGCAACGGCACGAGAATCAGCAACAACGCCAGCTTTGCTCAGCACGCTCTCGTAGAGCGGAGCTTGCTCCGCTGTGCGATACCCTCCACAGCAGCCGAGCAAGCTCGGCTCTACGACGGCAAAAGAAGCAGCGAAGCCAGCTTGCCGGCTGTCCGCTCTCGGGTCCCCTGTGCAGCGGCGGCGGACGGGAGATCAGGCCCGCAGGCGCGCGCGCAGGAAGCGCGCGCGTTTTCATCAGCACCGGAGGTGCTGTTGAAAACCCCTCCCGCACGACGCGGACCCGCGGCTTCATGGCGGGCGCGAACCCGGGGTGGCCTTCTCTTTGGTTACTTTCTCTTGGCCGTTCAAAAGAAAGTGACTCGGCGGCCTCAGCGGCTGCCGAAACCCTGCGAAGCGTCATCTTCGGGCGAGAGAAGCCAGGAGCCCTGGATTCCGGCGTTCGCCGGAATGACGATTATCCGGTCCCACGGCCCAGCGGCCCAGAGCAAAGCAACCCCATGAGCAACAAACCCTTTCATTTCCTCGACCTCCCCCGCCGCATGCCGCAGGAACTGCCCGTTCCGGTGCGGCTGATCGGCTGGCAGGAGATTTACGGCCAGTTCGGGGCCAAGGAGGCATCCGAGCAGTCGGCGCGCTGTCTGGACTGCGGCAATCCCTACTGCGAGTGGAAATGCCCGGTCCACAACTACATTCCAAACTGGCTGAAGCTGGTCGAGGAAGGTCGCTTGTTCGAGGCAGCGACGCTGGCCCATGAGACCAATCCGCTGCCGGAAGTCTGTGGTCGGGTGTGTCCGCACGATCGGCTGTGCGAGGGCGATTGCACGCTCAATGACGGGTTTGGTGCGGTGACCATTGGCGCGGTCGAGAAGTACATCGTCGACGAAGCCTTTCGACTGGGCTGGCGACCGGATCTGTCGTCCGTGCAGCCGACCGGCAAGCGGGTGGCAATCATTGGTGCGGGGCCGGCCGGGCTGTCGGCGGCGGATCGACTGGCGCGGCGCGGCATCGAGCCGCATGTGTTCGACCGCTACGAGGAGATCGGTGGTCTGCTCACGTTTGGCATTCCGCCGTTCAAGCTGGAGAAGGAAGTTATTGCCACCCGACGCGCGGTGCTCGAAGCGATGGGCGTGCGCTTCATCCTGTCGACCGAGGTCGGCCGCGACGTCGCGTTTGACGCGCTGCTGCGCGACTTCGATGCGGTGTTCGTAGCGACCGGTGCGTACACGTTTGTCGACGGCCAGCTGCCGGGACAGCACCTGCCGGGCGTGATGCCGGCGCTGCCGTTCCTGATTGCCAACGCGCGTCGTCTGCTGGGCAGCGGCTCGGAGACCGATCCGCTGCTGCAGTTGCGCGGCAAGCGCGTAGTGGTGCTTGGTGGCGGCGACACCGCGATGGATTGCGTGCGTACGTCGACGCGGCTCGGCGCGGCGTCGGTGACCTGCGTTTACCGTCGCGACGAGGCGAGCATGCCCGGCTCACGGCGTGAGGTGAAGAATGCCCGCGACGAGGGCGTGCAGTTCATGTTCAACCGGCAGCCGCTGGAGATCATTGGTCAGCAGGCTGCAACCGGCCTGCGCGTGATCGAGACCCGGCTTGGGCCAGCGGACGCCAAGCGTCGCCGCAACGCCGAGCCGGTGCCGGGAAGCGAGTCGGTGTTGGCGGTGGATGTGGTGATCCAGGCGTTTGGCTTCCGGCCGAGTCCGGCCGCCTGGCTCGGCGAGCACGGTGTGGCCCTCGACGCCGAGGGCAAGGTGCTGGTGCACGGGGGGCTGCCGTATCAGACCTCCAACCCGAGGATTTTTGCCGGCGGCGACAACGTGCGAGGTGCCGACCTGGTGGTCACGGCAGTACACGACGGCCGCGAAGCCGGCGAGGCGATTGCCCGCATGGTTCTGAAGACAGCGGCGCAGACCACGCCTGCCGAGCACACGGCATGAGCGCTGACCTCAACGTGTTGGGGACGCCGCTGCAGACCTGCAGTCTGGCGCCGCTCACCGGCTGGCTGCGCGATGGCTGCTGTCGCGGTGACCCGTCCGACCGCGGCATGCACCTGGTGTGCGCGCTGATGACCCGCGAGTTTCTGGCGTTCTCAAAAGCCCAGGGCAATGACCTGAGCACGCCGCGGCCGGAGTTCGGCTTTGCTGGCCTGAAGCCCGGCGACCGCTGGTGTCTGTGCGCACTGCGCTGGAAGGAAGCGTACTTGGCGGGGCAGGCGCCGGAGGTCGTGCTGGAAGCCACCCATCTGAATGCGCTGGGCGTCATCTCGCTGCAGCAGCTGCGCGAGCGTGCGGTGGTCAGCAGCTGACGGCAACCGTTCGACCAGCCCCAAGCAGCGCATACGCTGCTGGCAGCCGGTCGGACTCAGCCCGCGTGTTTCATGAATTCGCGCGATGATCGCGCAGGATAGTGTTCGCACAAGGGACTTTCGGAAGGAGCGTCGTAGCGGGCCATACGACCGACTGAGGAAAGTCCCTTGCGCGGACAAGAGACAAGCGAGGGCGGGTGAGATTCATGAGATAGGCGGGTTAGGGCTGCGTCGCGCCAGGCTCGGCGTCCACGCGCAGCACTGGATAGAGGTTGTAGCGCTCGTCCCATGATGCGTGGCGGCGATGAAAGAAGGCCAGCCGCTGGTCGGGACTTCTGGCGAACTCGGCGTCGTCGGCCAGGCGCCGATAAAACTCGGCCGCCAGCGTCGGATCAGCCTCCAGCATGTCCTGCGCGACGCGCTCGGCGACGTACGCCTCCATGTATTCCTTTGGCTCGAAGGCGTTGTTGAATTCGCCCCAGGCGAGCAGCGAATCGGGGGCCTGCGGCTCCAGCAGTGCCATCACCAATCTGGCTTTTGGCTGGGCGATGGGCACCCACAGCGAACCGGCCGGCACAGCGCGGGTTTCGGCAGCCCACTCGCCCTCCACAGTGAGTCGCTGGTGGCCTTCCACCGACTGCGCCGCCAGCGTCGCCGTGCTGGCGCGGAATGCCTCGACCGAGGTTGGCGGCAGCACGCGGTCCAGCAGCCGATAGGTGATGGCATGCCGATCAAGCCGCTGCGCCACCCACGCCGCGTGCGCGGCCGGCACCAGATAGCCCGCGCCCGGCGCGACCACGCTGCGACCGGCAATGATCTGGTCGCGCAGCGGCACCCGCCAGAGCTGCGGGGTGGTTTCGTCGTAGCGGGTCACCAGCGCGCCGGAAATCGCCGACGGCGTTCGGCTGTAGGCATAGCCGCGGAACTCGATCACCCGGCTGGCCTCGCTGGCGGTGTAGTCCAGCGCTACGGATTCACCGCCCAGCTTCGATGCTGCGGCGTCGGCGGCCGTCGCCAAGCGCTGCCAGCGCGCACCCTGTGCGGCGGTCTGCTCCAGCACCGCGATCACCGTGTTGCGGGTGATCCGCACGCGGGTCGGGTAGTCCTTCCAGGAATGGGTCTCGACCAGCATTGCGAAGCGATTGCGGAGCAGGAAATAGCCGGTTGAGAAGCGCGGAGTGGACACGCCGTCGACAAAGCCCGACGTGGGATCCGCGTAGTCCTCGAATGAGGGATAGAACGGCAGCGGCAGCGAGCCCTGCTTCCGCAGTGCCTCAATCACCGTGTCGCGCAGGCCCAGGCCAGCGCTACGCAGGTCCGCATCGCCGGCATGCAGCGGCTCGACCTGGATCGCGATGTCGTGCTCGAACTGCGCGCCGTTGGTGGCGTGCAGATCGACCAGCAGGATCGGGTCCCATTCATTGACCAGCCGCAGCATCGCCTGCATCTCGGCGCTGTCGGCCTTGGCGTAGTCGCGATTGAGGTTGTAGTTCTGCGCCGTGGTACGCCAGCCCATTGCCTCCGGGCCGCGCTGATTGGGGCGGTTCCAGCGCCCAAAGCGCTCATGGCCGTCGACGTTGAAGACCGGCACGAACAGCAGCACCTGCTTGTCCAGTGCGCCCTTGGCGGCGGCGCCGTCCAGCACGTCACGCAGGGCCAGAAAGCCGGCGTCCTTGCCGTCGATTTCTCCCGCATGGATGCCGCCCTGCACCAGCAGCACCGGCAGCTGTTGACTGCGTGCCTGCGCTGCGGTCAAGGCGCCGCTGGTTGACGCGACCAGCAGCTGCATCGGTCGGCCCTCCGGGGTGCGGCCGAACTCGATGCAGCGCACCGCCGTTGGGTAGGCCACGGCGAAGGCATCGCACAGCGCGATGACTTCCGGATAGCGGCCGGTCTTGCTGAAGCCGGATTGCTCAGCGAGGGTGGTCAGCTCGACCCTGCTCTCGACCGCGGCCACGCCGCTGACTGCGCCGATCAGCGATAGGCCGACGAGCGTCAGCCGGAGCAGCGCAGTGCGGAATTTCATCGGTGCATGGCCATCAGACGAGAGCGCCGATGATGCCCGCAGTCCGTGCCGACAGCCACTGCTGCTCGCTTCCAGCACATTCCGCAACAACATGCTCCGGGCAGCTTTCGCCACCCGGAGCACAAATCGATCAGTTGGCCTCGAACGAGCCGCGGAAGATCGAGTTGCTTGCGGCAGTCACCGTGACCGTCGTGCTGTCGGTGCGCGGAACGACCAGCGGATTGCCCGACAGATCGGAAATCGCCGCACCGCTGATACGCAAGGTGAGCGTGCCGCTGGTGATCGGCGTTACCCGCACCCGCAGCACAGTCGGCGACTGCAGGCTGAAGCTGTTGACCACGATGCTGCTGCTACCGGCGTTGCTGAAGTCACTGGCCTGCAGGGCGTTGAGCTGGATCGGCTCATTGAAGGTGATCGTGTAGTTCACCGCGATCCGCGCCGCGACCTGTCCTGCGGTGGTGTCATTGCCGAAGCTGACCGCCAGGGGCGCAGTGATATCCGGCTCGACCACGGTGTAGGTGGTGTCGTCGAGGAACGGCACCGGCACGGCCACGCCGCTCTGGTCCAGCACCACAGCGCTGGCCGGTAGCCGCAGTCGCAGCGTGCCCAGCGTGGTCGGGGTCACCTGCACCAGCAGCTGATTGGGCTGCGGCTGGGTGATTGCACCGATGGTGATGGCGCTGGTGCCGGCGTTGTCGAAGTCGACGCTGCTGACGCTGGCCAGACTTATCGGCTTGCTGAACGTCACGGTGAAGGCGACCGCCGAGTTCTGCGCCACTTCGGTGCCGGTGACAGCGGCGGCAGTGATGGCGAACACGAACGGATTCGGATTGAGCTGGATGGTGATGGTGCGCGTCGCGCCGACCGAGCTGCCGCCATCGCCATCGCTGACCTGTGCCCGAAACGTGCGCGGCAGGGTGCCCGAGATGTCGCGGGTGCTGCGGAAAGTAACGTTGCGCAGCACCGCTTGGGCGGCAGCGGGTGTGGCGCTGGCGTTGAACTGCACGCTGAGCGGCACGACGCCAACGCCGCCGCTCTGGATGCCAATGGCCACGCCAGCAAAGCTCACGGTCGCGCCGTTGATGCCGACCTGGCCGGCGCCGCTGCCCTCGTTGCGCAGCCCCAGGCGGTCATTGTCCTCGCCGTTGTTGGCCAGTGTAAGCAGCAGCACGCCGCCGGCGAAATCGGTCGAATCGGCGTCGCTGATCAGCGCGGCAGCATCGACGATGAGCGCCGGTCCGTTGCTGGTATAGGCCACGTTGCCGCCGCTCAGGGTCAGCAGCGGGGCCGCATTGCCACCGGTCACCGTGACATCGGCGTTATTGATATCGAAGAAGATGTTGCCCGAGCAGCTCACCCGGAGGCGGCCAGCGCTGGTCGCCTGGCTGGGCACGGTGATGCTGTGGCTGCCATCGTTGGCGGTGGCGGCGGCGAGATTGATCGGGAAGCTCAGGCCGCGGTCCAGCGAGAAGTCGATGTCGACAGTGGCGCAGCTGATCGGACCGGCCGTCGTGTCGGCCACATCCCAGGTGACGTCCTGGCTGCTGCCGGACGCCCAGCTGAGCGCCGCGTTGGCGGTGGTCACGGCAAATGCGCTGCGGGTGTCGACCACCGTGATCGTGGTCTGCGCCACCGCTGGGGAGCTCGTGCCGGTCCACTGGGCGCCGCCGCCACCGGCGCGGTTGTCGCGTGCGGTGACGCGGAAGTTCATCGTCCGGCTGGTGGTCGGCAGCACTTCACCGATGGAGGGCGTACCGCTCAGGATGTTCTCCAGACGCGGGAACAGCCGGGTCGGCGACGACGTCGCGTCGAACGACCGGAACAGCGGTCCGCTGGTGTTGTCGAGCAGGACGGTCGTGGTGTTGGTCTGCGCGCCGAGGTCGAACTGCTCCCATATGTAGGTGAGCGGATCGCCATTCGGATCGGTGGCCTGCGCCGTGAGCGCAAACGGCGTGCGCGCCGGAATGGTGGCGCCGGGCGTGGCGGTCAGCACCGGCGTGAGGTTTCCGGTGTTGGTCAGCGCGCCACAGGTCGAGCCCAGCCCGGTCTGCACGAAGGTCTGCATACGCTCCAGGCTGCCGACATGGAAGAACGGATCGGAATTGTTCTGCAGGTTCTCGCCGCCACAGATGCCAGCGTAGGCCATGATCGTGGAGCCGCTGCCGATCTCCCAGGCATTTGATCCGCTGCGATTGCCGCCCGAGCAATTGCTGGTGCCGCCGTTGAAGGTGTGCGGACCGTTCAGCTGGTGCCCCATCTCGTGGGCGACAAAGTCGACCCAGAAGGGGTCGTCGTCCGGATTGGGCAGGCCGGTGACGCCGCGCGCCTTGCTGCCGCCGCAGATCACGCCCAGCCCCGCCACGCCGCCGCCGCCGGTGGAAAACACGTGGCCGAAATCGAAGTTGGGGTTGCCGATTACCGTGCTGAGGTTGTTGATATTCTCAGTCAGCATCGCGCCGCCGCTGCTGTTGGTATATGGATCAGTGTTGCCATTGGTGTAGATGATCAGGTCGTTGTTGGCGACCAGCTGCAGCCGCAAACCGAGGTCAGTCTCGTAGATCTGGTTTATCCGGTTGGTGGCCTTGACCACGCCGGCCAGTCCTCCCACCACCGTGCCGCCAAAGGTCGCGGTGTATTCGCCGGTGGCGGCGATGGCGGTGCGATAGGTGCGCAGCGTCGGACCAATCGCTTTTGGCGCGGCAGTGGGGGCATCGGACTTCAGTTCGGCCGCATGGGCGTCGAAATCGCCGGTATGGTCGGCCTCGTCGTGCACGCCGCAGCGGAATTCCGACGGCCGATTGCCGCGCTCACGGGCAAAGCTCACGTAGTCGTCCGAAGCGCTGCCGCGCTCGATCATCTTCACACCGTCAGTGGCGAACAGCATCGCGCTGAAGCCATTGGGACCCAGCTCAAAGCGCACCCGCGCACCGCTGCCATCCGCTGCCACGCCCTGGAAGGTCTGGATCTCGGGGTACTTGTCCGCCAGTTCGGGCGCCATCACCGCTGACCGGCTGACCTCGAAAAGCTGCAGTTCGCCGGTCGCCGTGGGCAGCGCCAACGGCAGACTGACATCTGCCTCAGCTCGGGGTAGCAGCGCCAGGTGGCGCTCGATACCGGCTTCGTCCAGCGCCAGCCACTGCTCGCGGCTGCTGCGGGTATCTTCCTGCATCGGGCGGGCCGGCAGGGGCGTCCAGAAGTCGCCCAGCTCGCGCGCTTCAACGGCCTGTGCCGAAGCCGATGCTGAGACAATGCCAATCAAGAAAATCGCCAGCCATCCGTGCACGCTGCTTTTCATCGGTCGCCCGCCATCACTCCTGGAGACCGCCGAGAATAGACCCCACGCCGCCCTCGGGCAACGTGAAGGCCCTACAGAAGCGTGAATGCGGCGCTGACCGAGTCGAGCGCCCAGGTTCGGCTGCAGGGGGTTGCCGACGCTGGCCGCTCGCTGGCCAGAATCCAGGCGGTGATCGAGCAGCGGGGCATACACCGCCACGGCGCGACCATCACAACGATCCCGCCGTTCCTGCAGCCCGCCGCGATGCCACACTATCGGCCCACCAACGACCGCCGGAGCCGCGCCATGTCCGAACCCACCGCGAGTGCCTTGCTGCGCGAGCGCAGCGCGGCCAAGCAGCTGTTCTTCGGCGATATTCTTGAGGAGAACCTGTTTCCCTACCCCGCGATGCGGGCGCGCGATCGCGACATGCTGGGGATGATGCTCGACTCGATCGACGACTTTCTGGCCGCGCACAAGGACGACCTGAAGCGCTGGGACGATGAGGGCGAGCAGCCGGAACGTTTCATCCAGGGCCTGCGCGACATGGGGCTGTTTGGACTGATCATTCCCGAGCAGCACGGCGGCCTCGAGCTTTCCAACGCCGCCTACGCCCGCGTGCTCGGTCAGACCAGCGGTCACGACAGCTCGGTGTCGCTGACCGTGGGAGCGCACTCGTCGATCGGCATGAAGGGCGTGCTGCTGTGGGGCACCGACGATCAGAAGGCGCGCTATCTGCCGAAACTGGCGTCCGGCGAGATGATTGCCGCGTTTTGCCTGACCGAATCGGGTGCCGGCTCGGATGCGGCCTCGATCCGTACCAAAGCCGTCAAAAACGCCGATGACAGCTGGACCTTGAACGGCGAGAAAATCTGGATCACCAACGGCGGCATCGCCGGCTTCTATACCGTGTTCGCGCGCACCGATGAGGGCAACGGCAAGATGACCGCCTTCCTCGTCGAAGCCGAGTGGGCGGGCGTCAGCCACGGCCCGCACGAGCACAAGATGGGCATCCGCTCCAACAGCACGACAACGGTGGCGTTTGTCGACGTGCAGGTGCCGGCGGACTGCGTGCTTGGCGACGTCGGATCCGGCTTCAAGGTCGCCATGTCGATCCTCAACAACGGTCGCACCGGCCTCGGTGGTGGCGCCGTGGGCGGCATGAAGAAGCTGATCGCGCTGTCCATGCAGCAGGCCAAGGACCGCAAGCAGTTCGGCAAGCCGATTGCCGACTTCGGACTCATCCGCGAAAAGATCGCGCAGATGACGGTCGACTGCTTCGCCGCGGAAAGCGCGGTGTTCATGGTTGCCCACTTCATCGACTCGGGCTGCGACGACTACTCGCTGGAAGCGGCGATTAGCAAGGTGTTCGCGTCCGAGGCAATCCAGCGCTGCGCCCACGAGGCGCTGCAGATCGCCGCCGGCAATGGCTTCATGAAAGAGTATCCGTACGAGAAGATCACCCGCGACTCGCGCATCCTGAGCATTTTCGAGGGCACCAACGAGATCCTGCGCCTGTACATCGCGCTGTCGGGCCTGAAGGACGTCGGTGCCCAGCTGGGCGAGCTGAAGTCCGCGGTCAACGCGATCTTCAATGACCCGATCAAGGGCTTCGGCATTCTGGGCGGCTATGCCCAGCGTCGCTTTGCCCAAAGCTCCGGCCTCGGCGGTGATCGCATCCTGCGCCAGCTGTCGCCGCGCCTGCGCAAGTGCGCGGCGGTGTACGAAAAGTATGTCAACGAACTGGCCCGGGTCAGCGACGAGGCGCTGCGTCAGCACGGTCGCGGTATTGCCGAGCAGCAGCACGTGCTGAAGCGCGTCGGCGACCTCGCCATCGACCTGTTCATCGGCAATTGCGTGCTCTCGCGCGCTGATTCGCTGGTCAATGCCAGTGACCCCGCCGCCGAGCAGGCGCAAACCATCTGCGAGCTGTTTACCGCGCAAGCACGCCGCCGCATGGCCCGCAATGTGCGCGGCATGAAGCGCAACGAGGACGCCAAGACCGAAACCCTTGCTGCCGCCATGCTGGCCGGAGAGCAGTATCCCTGGGATGTGATTTGAGCCAAGGCTCCTGCCACGGTCTCGCAACGACGACCGCCATGGCGTAGCCGCGAGTTCGGTTCGGCCGCGCTGCGTGCGGCTTTCATTGTGCTCTCGGTGCTGTGGGTTGGCTTGAGACCCGCCGCGGCGGTGGTGTTGTTCATGCTGGAGGCGTGGGTCTACATGAGCCTTCGCGCCGCCGTCGAGATTGCATGCGAACACATCAGCAGCGACCCGGACCGCGTGCGCAAACTGCTGCGAAAGCTGCCTGCCTAGCAGCCCGGCCGGGCTAAGTCCGACAGGCTGCCAGGGCCGCAAGGAGCGCCGCACTGCCTTGGCGCGCCACCGGAGCGTCGAAGCGCGAGCACCTCAGGCACTGGCACAGACATCTGTGAAGTCGATTCGATGGCGCGCATGACGAGTGACTCATCGCGCGACATCGCCGCGTCAATCGACTCCGCGCCGACCTCCCCTTCAGTCCTGGCACGCCGGGAAACCTCGGGCTCATGCGACGCTGTTGGTTCTGGTCACGCGGATCAGCGCATTTCGGGGTCCTCCCTGACCGGTCGTCCCAGCGGGGCGAAGTTGTGAGCGTCGATTGAGTCAAGCTCGATTGCCGCCGCCCTCTCTGCATCCCCTCTACAATCAAGCCGTGGATGTGACAATGTCGCGGATCGATCCGCTTGGACACCCTCTAACCCGCCTATTTCATGAATCTCACACGCCCTCGCTTGTCTCTTGTCCGCGCAAGGGACTACCTCAGTCGGTCGTAGGGCCCGATACGACGCTCCTTCGGTAGTCCCTTGTGCGAACACTGTCCGATCATCGCGCGAACTCATGAAACATGCGGGCTAAGTCAACTCACACGCAAGAGGTGGCGATGAATATGAAGTTGCGGCAGGGCGCGGAAGAGCGGCTGAAGAGCGGCACCGCACCCATCACCCGTGGGTGGCCCACGGGCGTCCAGGCACTGACGCTCCTGCATGGCCTTTCCAGCTCGCCCGACACCGCAAGCGACGCCCTCAAGTATCTGCACGAGCTGCAGGTACACCAGGTGGAGTTGGACCTGCAGGCCGAACAAGCCGACCTCGACCGCCAGCAGCTCGCTGAAGACCTGACGAACTACACCGCCCTGTTTGACCTGGCGCCGTTCGCGTACCTGACGCTCGATCCCGATGGTCGGGTGATCGCCGCCAATTGCATTGCAGTCGACACGCTCGCAGAGGCGCTGGGGCAAGGGAAGGAGGTCGCAGGTCGCCGCATTGAAGACCTGCTGGCGCCGGAATCTCGCGCGGCGATCCAAGACATGCTGACTGCGGTGCGCGAGGGCGAGGGCCGGCAATCCTGCGCGGTGCAGTTCAAACGGGGTGGCGCGAGCACGACCGCCGTGGCGACCAAAACGCCTGGCGGCGGACAGGTGCTCGTGGCGCTCGTGCCCGCAGGGCCAGGGCCTGCAGCGGCTGGATGAGGTCGCGCTGACAAGGTCCGCGCATCAATCGCCTCGGGCCGCTGGCTGACGGAGTACACACGCGCTAATGACCTCTTCCCCAACAGCCTCCTCGAAGCGCCAGCCGTCGGCGGCTGTCCGCGTTGTCGGCCTCGGTGCCTCGGCGGGCGGCCTGGAGCCGCTGGAGCAGTTCTTTGCCGCAGTGCCGGCGAGCTCCGGACTTGCATTCATCGTGGTTCAGCATCTCGACCCGACCCAAAAAGCCTTGCTGGCGGAGTTGCTGCAGCGGGTGACGTCGCTGACCGTATGCGAGGGGCGCGAATCGATGCGCGTCGAGGCCAATCATGTGTACGTGATTCCGCCGAATGCCGAACTCAGCCTGGCGCATGGCCTGCTGCACGTGATACCGCCGACCGCGCCCCGCGGCAAGCGGCTGCCGATCAATGTGCTGTTTTCGTCCCTGGCCCGCGACCAGGGTGCAGCGGCCATCGGCGTCGTGCTCTCAGGCATGGGATCGGACGGCACGAAGGGGCTGCTGGCCCTGAAAGCGGTGGGCGGCCTGACCGTCGTGCAGGAGCCTTCGTCGGCACAGTTCGACTCGATGCCGCGCAGCGCCATCGCCGCAGGCGGTGCCGACATCGTGACGCTGCCGGCCGACATGCCCGCACGCATCCTCGACCGCGTCGCACGCCCCGGCCATTCAACGTCGCCCGACGCCGACCCGGCGCCCGACCCGACGCCGACCGGGCAGCCATTTGATCCGCCGGCCGACACCATCGAGAGCATCTTCGGCCTGCTGCGAGAGAGAACGCGGCACGACTTCTCGCTCTACAAACCGAGCACGCTGAACCGCCGCATCGAACGCCGCATGGTCATCCACGGCCTGGCCGCGGTGGCCGACTATGTGCGCTTTCTGCGCCAGAACCCGCAGGAGATCGACCTGCTGTTCAAGGAGCTGCTGATTGGCGTCACCAGCTTCTTCCGGGATGCCGCAGTTTGGCAGTGCATGCTCGATAGTGCCTTGCCGGCGCTGCTGGCACGTCGTGGGGGCGAGACAAAGCTCCGAGCCTGGATCGCGGGTTGTTCCACCGGAGAAGAGGCCTACACCTTGGCGATCGTGTTCAGCGAGGCGCTACGGCGGCTGCCCGAGCATCACGATTGCACCCTGCAGATCTTTGCTTCTGACCTCAGCCCGGACGCCATCGCCACCGCGCGCGCCGGCCGCTATCCGGCCGCCATCAGTGCCTGCATGCCGCCCGACTACGTGGCGCGCTACTTCACGATTCAAGGGGACGCGCTGGTCGTCGCCAAACCCCTTCGCGACATGGTGCTTTTCGCCCAGCATGACGTGGTGCTCGACCCGCCGTTCACCCGGCTCCACATCCTCAGTTGCCGCAACCTGCTGATCTACTTCGACACCACGCTGCAGCGCAGGCTGCTGCCGCTGTTTCACTACAGCCTGCGCCCGGGCGGCCTGCTGCTGCTGGGCAACTCGGAGACAGTCGGCTCGTTCAGCAAGCTGTTCGAGCCGGTGGATCCTAAACTGCGCCTCTACCTGAGCAGGCGCAGCGAGACTGCAGCAGGCCCCGAGTTCCTGCTGAGGTCGTTCCCGCCCCTGTCGAAGTTGACCAAGGAAACACCCATGCCTTCTTCACCGGATACAGCGCCAGGCGGCGATTCGTTGCAAGCCGCCGCCGACCACGTGCTGCTGCAGGTGCATGCGCCGCCGTCCGTGGTAGTCAATGCGGCGGGCGACATCGTCTACATCAGCGGTCGCACCGGCAGGTACCTGGAGCCGGCGGCCGGCAAGGCCAACTGGAACTTCCACGCGATGGTTCGCGAGAGCCTGCGCGAACCGGTGGCCAATGCGCTGCGGCAGGCCTTGGCAAAGGACGAGGCGGTGCATCTGCGGGGGCTACCGCTCACCGGGGTAGGCGGCATGCAGGGTGTGGACATCACCGTGCAGCCGCTGCACGAGCCGGCTGCCCTGTTGGACACGGTGATGATCGTCTTTCACGATGTGGCGGCACCGGCACCGGCGCGCGGCGGCCGGCGCAGAGGCGCAACCGCAGGAGAAGCCGCGCATGCCGCCGAAGTGCAATTGTGCCGGGACGAAATCCAGAGCCTGCGCGAGGAAACCCGCGCCTCCCGGGAAGAGCTGCAGTCGGCCAACGAGGAGCTGCAAAGCACCAACGAAGAGCTGCAGTCGGCCAACGAGGAGCTGAGCACGTCGAAGGAAGAGATGCAGTCGATGAACGAGGAACTGCAGACGGTGAACGCCGAGATGCAATCCAAGCTCGACGACCTCACGCTGGCCCAGAGCGACCTGAAGAATCTGCTCAACAGCACCGAGATCGCGATGCTGTTTCTGGATCAGAAGCTCAACGTTCGCCGCTTCACTGATCGTGCCGCCAAGATCATCAATCTGCGCGACAGCGACATCGGCCGGCCGCTGAGCGACCTGACCACCAGCCTGCAGTATCCGGCACTGAGCGACGATGCGAGCGAGACGCTGCGCACGCTGGCCTTCTCGGAAAAGCAGGTCCAGAGCAGCGACCTGCGCTGGTTTGCGGTGCGCATCATGCCGTATCGCCGGCTGGACAACATGATCGACGGCGCCGTGATCACGTTTGTCGACATCACCGCAACCAAGCAGCTTGAAGCGGTGCTGCGCAAGGATGCGAGCACCTGACCAAGCAGCTTGAAGCGGTGCTGCGCAAGGATGCGAGCACCTGACATCGTCAGCGGCCTCGCTGGTGGCGGCGCCGGTGACCCGCCTCCCGTGCTCAGGCCAGGCTGCGAACCGAGCGTTCCCGGTCCCATTGCCGCGTCTTCGCGGCCGCGATGAAGTCGGCACGCGCAGTGATCGCCAGCACGCCTGCGCCGGGCGGCACGCCGCACGCGTTCAACAAGTTCTGGCCGCCGGCATCGACGGCCACGGCCTTGAGGTGGCCATAGGCATCACGAACGAAGTCCACCGCGGCGGACTCGGCCGACAGTGCCTTCGCCCCTTGCGCCGACAGCACGACCGCGATGGCGTCGAACAGCACCGACGGCGTGCCGGCGAGCTGGCCGTCGACGGCCTGTGTGGAACCATCGGCGAGCGTCACGCCGCCAACCTTGGGGGCGACGAGCTTCACGCCAGCGCCAGCCGCCAACGCGGCCTTCTTCAGCGCGGCAATGGCCTTGCCGTCGGAGCCATCGGCAATCAGGATGCCGATGGTTCGGCCGGCCAGAGTGTCCTTCATCTTGCCAATGATCTGCAGGGCGGCCGAGGGCGGCAGGTCCTGCACCGGTCGCGCCGAGGAGGGTGCGGCCGGCAGGGCCGGCAATCCCAGTCCATCCGCCACCCGCTGCGCCAGGCTCTCATCCACGTGGCGCAGGTGGCCGACCATGGCTTGCTGCACATGCAGATGCGCCACCTTGGACAGCTCGAACACCAGCGCCGAGGCGATATGCGCCTGCTCGTGGCCGCTCTGGCTGCGCCAGAACTGGCGTGCCTGGCTGTAGTGGTCAGCAAAACTCTCGGCGCGGATGCGACTTTTGCTGCCGCCCTCGTCGACCGCTGCACTGACAAAACCCAATGCAGCCGATTCGCGCGGCGCGTCGGCGGCTAGCGAACTTGGCTCGTAGGCCACCCGCCCCGAAGGCTGCGCCATCTGCATGTGCCCGTCGCGCTGCTGATTGGCAAACGGACACTTCGGCGCATTGATTGGCAGCTGGGCGAAGTTCGCTGACCCCAGACGCGATAGCTGGGTATCGAGGTAGGAAAACAGCCGCCCCTGCAGCAGCGGATCGTTGGAGAAGTCGATGCCTGGCACCAGGTGCGAGGGGCAGAACGCCACCTGTTCGGTTTCAGCGAAGAAATTGTCGGGCCAGCGATCCAGCACCAGCTTGCCAATCACGGTCAGCGGCACCCGTTCCTCGGGAATGAGCTTGGTGGCGTCGAGGTGGTCGAACGGGAAGCTGTCGGCCTCTTCCTGGGTGAACAGCTGGACCGCGAATTCCCATTCGGCCGTCTCACCGGCGCTCAGCGCTTCGAACAGCTCGCGGCGGTGGAAGTCCGGGTCAGCGCCGGCGATCTTGACGGTCTCGTCCCAGATCGTCGACTGCAGGCCAAGCGTGGGCCGCCAGTGGAACTTGACGAAGGTGGATTCGCCGGCGGCATTGATGAGCCGGAAGCTGTGCACGCCGAACCCCTCGATCATGCGCAGCGACCGCGGCAGCGTGCGGTCCGACATGATCCACATCACCATGTGCATCGACTCTGGCGTCAGCGAGATGAAATCCCAGAACGTGTCGTGCGCGCTGGCGGCCTGCGGGAAGCCACGATCGGGCTCCATCTTCACCGAATGGATCAGGTCGGGGAACTTGATGGCGTCCTGAATGAAGAACACGGGGATGTTGTTGCCCACCAGGTCGAAATTGCCCTCGGAGGTATAGAACTTGACCGCGAAGCCGCGCACGTCGCGCGGCAGGTCGACCGAGCCGGCCCCGCCGGCGACGGTGGAGAAGCGCGCGAACACGCGGGTCTTCTCGCCGGGGCGCTGCAGGAAGTCGGCCTTGCTCCACTTCTTCAGGGATTCATAG
>JBBRBN010000045.1:0-33527 GCA_038205755.1 Lysobacterales bacterium
ACCACGACGATCTACGCCAAGGTCGATACGGTTCGCTTAGCCGCAGTGGCCATGCCTTGGCCGGGGAGCCGGCCATGAACACTGCCCCCATGACCGATCACGTCGAACGCTACCTCGCGTTGCGCCGGGCGATGGGCTTCGAGTTGGGCATCGCCGGCAAACAACTGATGCAGTTCGCGCGCTTTGCGCATGCATTGGATGCCGGTTCGTTGACCCTCGATGTTGCCGTCGCTTGGGCAAACTCTGCACGCAATCCGACACCAATGACGCGCGCACGTCGCATGAGGTAATCCGACCCTTCGCCAAGTACCTCCGGCAAGTAGACCCGGTCACCGAGGTGCCCGAGCGCGGCTTGTTCGGTCGCGCCCACCGACGCCTCACCCCACACATCTTCACCACCGTCGAGATCGAGCAACTGTTGACGGCGGCCGCTCGATTGGCACCGACACATGGGCTGCGGCCGCTCGCCTATCAGACGCTGTTCGGCTTGATCGCCGCGACGGGCTTACGGCGTGGCGAGGCGCTCCAGCTTGACCTTGAGGATGTGGACCTGGTCGCCGGCACGCTCACAATCAAGCGAACGAAATTCCGAAAGTCCCGCCTAGTAGCACTGCACAACACGACGGTTGAGCGCCTGTTGCGCTACGTCGAGCAGCGCGGCCGCGGCGTGTCCGTCACCTGCCGTTTCTTTGTTGATAGCCGCGGGAAAGCGTTCAACGCTGGCATGGTTGAGCACGTCTTTCGGACGCTGCGCGCGGAGTTGGGCTGGCAACCGAGAGGCAGTCATCGAACGGTTCGCATCTACGACCTGCGCCATACGTTTATCACTCGGCGACTGGCGGACTGGCAGGCGAACGGCACCGCTATCGATCAGGCAACGCTGGCACTGTCGACCTACGTCGGGCACGCCAAAGTCACCGACACCTACTGGTATCTCACAGCCATTCCGGAGTTGATGCAGGCCGCCAGCGTGCGATTCCAGCAGCTGGGACAGGAGGACGATCATGGCTGACTCCTCGCCACAAGCAGTCCTCGCTAGGCTTATCCAACGCTTCTTCACCGAGTACCTCGTGCAGCAGCGGGCGCTCAGCCCAGCGACCGTGGCCAGCTATCGCGATACGTTCAAGCTCTTGCTGAGCTTCATCGGGAAGCGATGTGGACGATCGCCAATTGAACTGGCGCTGGCCGATCTCGATGCCACCGGCATCCTGGCCTTTCTCAAAGACCTGGAGACCACGCGCGGCAACTGTGTGCGTTCGCGCAACGCCCGCCTCGCTGCCATCCACACCTTCGTTCGCTTCGCGGCGCATCAGAATCCGTCCCACCTCGCCAGCTTGCAGGGCGTGCTCGCTATCCCGTCGAAACGCCACGAACGCCCGTTGCTTGGCTATCTGTCGAGAGCTGAGATCGATGCCATCATCGCCGCGCCCGATGCATTGACGTGGGTGGGTCAGCGCGACGCCGCGTTGTTCGCCACGCTCTACAACACCGGTGCCAGAGTCAGCGAAGCACTCACCATGAAAGTGTGCGATTTCATCGATGCGCAAGCACCCGCTATCCATCTGTTGGGCAAAGGCCGCAAACAGCGCACGGTGCCGCTTTGGACAACCACCGCCCGACGACTTCGAGCGTGGGTGGCGCGCGCCCAGCTTGCTCCGACGTCGCCGCTCTTTCCGAATGGTTCCGGAACAGGCATGACGCGGTCAAATGCCGCGCAGCGGTTGGCGTTGGCAACCGGCATTGCGAGCAAGCAGTTCCCCAGACTCAGCAGCGCTCATGTCTCGCCACACACGATACGGCACACCACCGCGATGCACTTGCTCCAGTCCGGTGTGGACCTCAGCGTGATCGCCCTGTGGCTTGGCCACGAGTCGCCATCGACCACCCATCTCTATGTCGAAGCCGACATCGAGATGAAGCGTCACGCTCTGGAAAACATTCAGCCCATCGCACCCGGCACCAAGCGCTACAAGGTGCCCGACCGGCTCCTTGCATTCCTCGATAGCCTCTGATTATGGAAAGCGGCCAACACCCTGAAAGAACCTGCGGCGCTCTGACGACGGGCGCCGTGGCGGGCAGCAGCATCACGACTTTGCATAATTCGGCGCTGTGCATAGTTACGGTTATGCGCAGTTGCGCATAATCGTAAGAATTGGTTGTTCGCCGGTTCCGAACCCGCCGGCAAACGCGCCGCCGCGATCATGAGTTTGATCGCCACCGCCAAAGCCAACGGCCACGACCCACACGCCTGGCTCAGCGACGTGCTCGAGCGCCTGCCGACCACGCTTGATCGCGATATCAACAGCCTGCTGCCGCAGAACTGGAAGGCGCGCGGCTGATCGCTAACGCATCGGCTTGCTGATGGGTAGGTGTCGTGGCCGGGCGCTTACGATCGTCCATGGGTGTCCAGTCGTGGGTCCCCAAGCTGATGCGGCAGACCTTGATCGACCGCGCGCGGGCGCAGCTGCGGATGAAGCGTGGCGGCGGCCACTGGCAGCGGGTTGACGTTGTCGAGGCGTTGGCGCTCCCGATCAAACCCGATACCCAGTTACCGGCGCTGGGCCAGGCGCTTACGGCGCTTACGGCGCTTACGGCGCTGGCGGCGCTGGCGGCGCTGGATCCGCGGATGGCGCAGATCGTCGAGCTGCGCTACTTCGTTGGGCTCGACGTCTGGTAGGTTGCCGGACTCCTGCAGGTTGAGGAGCGCACCGTCTGCCGCGACCGGGCGATGGCGCGCGCATGGCTGCGTCAGCGGCTGGCGCCCGTATCCGTGCTGTCGCGGCCGTCGTTTCCGCGCTGTCGCAATTCTCATTACCCACCCACACGCCACTCAGCGATGCGTCCATGACCCCTGAACTCGATCCCCGGCAGTTTGCTGCGTTGCGACAGCATTTCCAGGAAGTCTGCGACAGCGATCCGCAGGCGCAGGCGCAGCGCGTTGCTGACCTTGCTCTGACCGATCCGGTGCTGGCGACGGCGCTTCGCGAGCTGCTCGACAAAGCCGATCCGGCGGACCTGTTGGCGGACGCCGACGGCGCCGCGTTGGAGCGGCTGCAGTTCGGTCCGTTCAAGGTGCTGCGGCGTCTGGGTGCGGGCGGCATGGGTGAGGTGTTTCTGGCTGAACGCCGCGAGCAGAAGTTCGAGCAGCGCGTGGCGCTCAGGCGGGTGCATCGGCTGGCGCAGTCGCCCGAGACAACGCGCCGCTTCCTGCGCGAACGGGACCTGCTGGCGCGACTCGACCACCCCGGCATTGCCCGCCTGGTCGATGCTGGCGTCTCCGACGATGGGCGGCCGTGGCTGGCGATGGAGTACATCGACGGGGTCAGCCTGCACGAGCACGCCAATCAGCGTGACTTCGACATGCGCCGCCGGGTGGCGCTATTTCGCGGCGTGTGCGCGGCCGTCGCCTATGCCCACCGTCACCTCATCGTCCATCGCGACCTCACGCCGGCCAACGTGATGGTGACCGCTGACGGCAAAACCAAGCTGTTGGATTTCGGCATCGCGAAGCTGCTTGACGACAGCGACATCGAACTCACCCAGCAAGGCGCACGGCTGCTGACGCTGCGTCACGCCGCGCCCGAGCAGGTGACTGGGGACCGCACCACCACGGCCACCGATGTCTATGCGCTCGGTGTGCTGCTGTTCGAGCTGGTGGCCGGGCGCTCAGCGTATCCCGGTGCCCTGATCAGCGGCGACTGGGGCCGAGCGGCGCTCAGCGAGCCGCCGCAGCCGCTGGTGCGAGTGCTGGATCGCAGCCGTCAGACCCGGCTCTGGGGCCGGGCTCGAAGTGAGGCGGCGCTGCTCGACCGCATACTGCGCAAGGCGATGGCCAAGTCGCCGGCGGACCGCTACTCGGGCGTGGTGGCGCTGGATGCCGACCTCGATGACTGGCTGGCGAAGCGCCCGTTGCGCTCGGAAATTGGCGGAGCCAAGGCGCAAAGCGCGTTCCTTCTGCGGCGTTTTCGCTGGCCGCTCGGACTGACCGCCGCCATCCTGCTGGCGCTGAGCGTCGGACTGATTGTTGCCAGGCAGCAGACGCTCAGCGCCGAGCGCGAGGCCAAGGCCGCGCAGGCGCAGCTGGAGGCTGTGCTGGAGGTCCTTGGTGCTGCCAATCCCGGCCATTCAGCAGGCCGGGAACCGACCGCGAGCGAGTTTCTGCTGACCGCGGCGCGGCAGCTGGAGCGTGAGCATGCGGATCGACCGGCGCTGCGCCGCAAGGCGCTCACCGAAGTGGGTCACGGCCTGCTCAACCTGGGTAAGCCCCGCGCGGCGGAAGAAGCCTTGCGGGCTGCGCTGCGCGCCGCCGAAGAGGAGGCCACAGGACCGTCCGCGAGTCTTGGCGTGCTGGCCCTGCTGGTCGAGGCACAGGACGGGTCGGCGGATCCAACCGCGCTGCGGGCGTCCATCACCCGTATCGAGTCGCTGGTTGATGGCGTGACCGCATCGACCAGCGGAGCCGTCGAGGCGCTCACCCGCGCTGCCGCGGCGATGGCGCGACAGGGTGACTTCGAGACGGCGGAGCGACTGTTTGGCCTTGCCGAGGCGCGGCTCGATCCGACGCGGGAGTCGCTGGCGGGTGTCGAGAATCTTTGGCGTCAGCGCGGCTGGGCCGCGCTGCGGGCCAATCAGGCGGAGGCGGCAACCCGCTATCTGCAGCGTGCGGATCGGGCGGTTCAGGCCGACGGCGAGGGCGTTGGCGAGCTGCGGCGTGCCGAGGGGCACCTGCTGCAGGTGCAGGCTGCGCTCTTGAGTGGCGATGCCAGCAAGGCGCGCCAACGGCTGGAATCAGCGCGCGCGGCTTACGCGGGCGAGTACCCGCCAACGCATCCGGAAGCCGCGGCATTTCGGCTGCGCGAAGCACAGGTGCTGCTGATTGAGAAGCGCTACAGCGAGGCTCAGGCGGTGTCGGCGGCGGTCATCGCATTGCTGCAGACAGCGCCACGTGAGTACGCGCAGGACGCGGTAACGGCGTTGCTGGCGCAAGCCTCGGCGCTGGCCGGACAGCGCAAGTGTCAGGCCGCCGTTGCTGCCCTGCAGACCGCCAGCGAGCGCATCGATACGCTGAGCCCCGTCCTTCCGCGCGAGCGCGCCGGGCTGGAGGCGGCAAAGGCGGTCCTGGCGCGGGCCTGCAGCGAGAGCCCGCGCTGAACCGGTCAACCTGGCGTCGGCGCCTGCACGGCAGGCGCTTGGTCGAGCAGATCAGACGAGCAGATCAGACGAGCAGATCAGGCGGAAATCCGCTCAGCCGCAACGGCGTCGACCTGTCGCAGCCGGCCGCGCAGCGAGTTGCTCATCGCCTCGGTGATCACGACATCGACGAACTGCCCAACCAGTCGCGGATGACCGGGGAAATTGACGTAGCGCATGTTTTCGCTGCGACCGGTCAGCTCGCTGGCACTTTTCTTCGACAGGCTTTCCACCAGCACTGACTGCACGCTGCCAACCATCGCCTGCGAGATTGTTCTGGCGTGCGCTTCGATCGCCGCCTGCAGTCGCGCCAGGCGCGCCTTTTTCTCGTCCAGCGGGGTCGGGTCGGGAAGATTGGCGGCCGGCGTCCCGGGGCGAGCTGAAAAGACAAACGAAAAGCTCTGGTCGAAACCGACGTCGTCGATCAGCTTCATGGTTTTCTCGAAGTCGGCCTCGGTCTCGCCGGGGAAGCCGACGATGAAGTCCGAGCTGATCGAGATGCCAGGTCGGGCTTCGCGCAGCCTGCGGATCTTGGCCTTGTACTCGAGCGCCGTGTGGCCGCGCTTCATGGCGGAAAGAATCCGATCCGAACCTGCCTGCACCGGCAGGTGCAGATACGCAGCCAGCTGCGCCACGTCGCGGTGCGCTTCGAGCAGGCTGTCGGTGAACTCGACCGGGTGCGAGGTGGTGTAGCGGATGCGGCCAATGCCCGGAATGCGCGCAATGGCGCGGATCAGCAGGGCCAGGTCGGCGTCATCGCCATCGGCGGTGGCGCCGCGGTATGCGTTGACATTCTGGCCCAGCAGATTGACCTCGCGCACACCCTGAGCCGCCAGTCGCGCCACTTCGAGCAGCACGTCATCGAACGGCCGACTGACTTCCTCGCCACGGGTGTAGGGCACCACGCAGAACGAACAGTATTTCGAACACCCCTCCATCACCGAGACGAAGGCGGTGGGTCCGTCGGCGCGCGGTTCCGGCAGGCGGTCGAACTTCTCGATCTCCGGGAAACTGATATCGACCTGCGGCCGCCCACTGGCGCGCCGCGCTTCAATCATCGCGGGCAGGCGGTGCAAGGTCTGCGGGCCGAACACCAGGTCGACATATGGCGCACGCTTGAGGATAGCTTCGCCTTCCTGCGAGGCCACGCAGCCGCCGACGCCGATGATGACCTGGTCATTCTTCTTCTTGAGCGGCTTCCAGCGGCCAAGCTGGGAGAACACTTTCTCCTGCGCCCTTTCGCGAATCGAGCAGGTATTGACCAGAATGACGTCCGCCTCCGACGCATCCTGGGTCAACTCCAGGCCGTGAGAAGCAGCGAGCACGTCGGCCATCTTGTCCGAGTCATACTCGTTCATCTGGCAGCCGTGGGTCTTGATGAAGAGCTTGCCGGCCGCCGGCAGAGCCGTGGCGGAGTCGAGCTGCTTCCCGGTCATGGCGCTTATTCCGGTCGGGAGAGGGCGCGTAGTGTAGCCGCGAGAGGGGCAGGTAGTGGCAGAATGGGAACTTCCCGCAGGCCGGAGGCTCCAAACCCGCCGTGTATGCCCGTTTGCCAGCGCTGTTTTTGCTGTTGATCGCCGCCCAGGTAAGCGTTGCGGCGAGCAGCACGCTGTATCGCTGCAGCGGCAAACACGGCGAGATCGCCTACACCAGTACGCGTGCCGGATATTCGCAGTGCACCGCGGTGCGTACCTTCATCGATCCCGCAGCGACGGCGCCCGCACCCGCTGCGGTTGCCGCCCAGGCGGTGCCTGCAGCCAAGCCACAGGCCAAACAGGTCGAGTTCCGCAGCGCCACCGGTGACGCCACGCCGCAGAAGGTGGCGGATCCGTCGGGTCGGGCCAAGGTCACCCGCGGCGCCGTCTATCGCTACGTCAAGAACGGCGTCACGCATTACACCAACCTTCGTCCCGCGGGTGGCGCCCACGTGGTGTTCTCCTACACCGAAACCTGCTTCGCCTGCAGCGTTCGATCCGGCTACGACTTCAGTACCGTCTCGCTCAATACCACCGCCTTTGCCACCGAGATTGCCGCCGCCTCGCAGGCGGCGGGACTGGACGAGGCTCTGGTGCGGGCGATCATCCACGCCGAATCGGCCTTCAACCCGAATGCGCTATCGAACAAGGGCGCCCAAGGGCTGATGCAGTTGATTCCCGCGACCGCACAGCGGTTTGGTGTGTCCGAGCCGTTTACGCCGGCCGAGAACATCCGCGGCGGCACCACCTATCTGGCCTGGTTGCTGAAGCGCTTCAACGGCGATACCCGGCTGGCTGCCGCCGGCTACAACGCGGGTGAAGGCGCGGTCGCCCGCTTCAACGGCGTACCGCCGTATCAGGAAACCCAGCGTTACATCGAACGCGTCGGCATCCTGCATGAGCGCTACCGCGGTGCGTTGGCGCTGGCCAGCAGCTCTGCGGGCGGAGCGACCGGCGCGGCGGCCAGTCAGAATTAGCCTCGACGGAGGTCCTGCCGGGCCTGCGATCCGCGAGCTTGTGGCCTCAGGCGCCGCGCTGCGGCCTCTGTGACAGTGTGACCTCGGCCTCGAAGGGCACCCCCGCACGCAGTCCGGCGACCCGCACGAGGGTGCCTGGGTCGAGGTTCGCCTCGCGCGCGCGCAGGTCGGTCTGACTCATGATCTCGCTGCCGTTGAGCGCCAGAATCACGTCGCCGCTGCGCAGGCCCGCGCTGTCAGCTGGCCCGCCGGGATGGATGGTGGACAAGGCTACGCCGCGGGCAGCGCCGCGGGCCAGCACGCCCGGCAGCACGGGCGCGTCGTCATACTCCGCGCCAATCCAGCCGCGAACCACGGTGCCGTGGTCGACGATCTGGTTGAGCACGGCGCGCGCGGTGGCGAGTGGAATCGCAAAGCCAATGCCCTCGGCGCCAGCCAAACGGCCGAGGACAAACGTGTTGATGCCGATCAGGTCGCCGTCGGCATCGACCAGGGCGCCGCCGGAGTTTCCTTCGTTGATGGCAGCGTCGGTCTGAATGAAATCCTCATAGGCGCTCAGGTTCAGCTGGTCCCGACCGAGACCCGAGACGATCCCCTGGGTGACTGTCTGGCCGAGCCCGAACGGGTTGCCGATCGCCAGAACCACATCGCCTACCTCAACTGGCCGCTCGCGCTCCAGCGACAGCGCCGGCAGATTGGTTGCTTCGATGCGCAGGACAGCCAGGTCGGTCTCGCGATCGCTGCCGACCAGCCGGGCCTGGGTCACCTGGCCGTTCCACAGAGCAACCTGGATCTCGTCGGCCACGGCGATCACGTGGTGGTTGGTGAGCACGTAGCCATCGTTGCTGACGATCACGCCAGAGCCCAACGCCCGCTCGATCCGCTGTCTCGGCTGGCCGATTGGGATGCCCGAAAAGCGCTGCAGCGTGGCGTTCGGGACCAGCCTGAAGGGTTGCTCTGTGATCACCCGTGCGGTGTAGATGCTCACTACTGACGGGGCGCTGCGGCGGACGGCGGCGGCGTAGCTGCGCGGGCTGCCCACGGCCAGCGGTTCAACCGCGCTTGTAAGAGTCGCCGGAGTGACAATTCCAACGCGGCTCCGGAGCGACTCCACCCATGATGGGCGCAGCAGCAGCACGAGCAGCGCCAGCACCAGACCGAGCATGACGAAGCTGAACAGCCCGGACAATCCGCGTGGAGAGGTTCTCATGCCTGTTGACTGGTAGGGTGACGTGGGTCGCTGCTCATTTTGGCACGTGGTTCCTGAGCGTTGTCCGGTTGCGCAGCGTTCAGCTAAACTAGGGCGCTTCCTGCGGATCGCCAGATAGGCGTTTGCGCAGGGCCGGCAGCTGGCGCGGGGACGCTCCGCCCAGTTCGCTGACGAGCGTCGAACGACGCCCCGAAATTGCTTGTTTGCGGAGAGCCGGATGGCTAAGCATGAGGTGAACACAGGCCGCCGCCGCTTCCTTACCGTCACCACGGCGGTGGTCGGAGCGGGAGGCGCAATTGCGGCTGCAGTGCCGTTTGTGGCGTCCTGGCAGCCAAGCGCCAAGGCGCAGGGTGCTGGTGCGCCGGTTACTGAAGACATAAGCAAGCTGGAGCCCGGTCAACGCGTGATCGTGCAATGGCGTGGCCAACCGGTGTGGATATTCCGCCGCACACCCGAACAGCTTGCTTTGCTCGCCGGCCAGGACGGGCGTCTGCGCGATCCCAATTCCGACAATCCTGATCAGCAGCCGGACTACGCCAAGAACGCCTATCGGTCGATCAAGCCCGAGATCGCGGTGCTGGTCGGCACCTGTACGCACCTTGGCTGTTCGCCGCTGTTCAAGCCGGAGCTGCAGCCCGAGCCGTTCGACAGCCAATGGCAGGGTGGCTTCTACTGCCCATGCCACAATTCACGTTTTGACATGGCCGGACGGGTTTTTGACGGCGTGCCGGCACCCACCAATCTGCGGGTGCCGCCCTATCACTTCCTGGACGACAACCGCATCGTGATCGGCGTCAATCCGGAGGGGGCTGCGTAATGGCTAACCTGATTTCGCGCACCGCCGAGAGCGTCACCGAGTGGTTCAACGACCGCACACCCGGACTGGTGCCGTTCTACAAGAAGCACATCTCCGAGTACTACGCGCCGAAGAACTTCAACGTCTGGTACTACTTTGGCTCGCTGGCCATGCTGGTGCTGGTCAACCAGATCGTCACCGGCATCTGGCTGACGATGAACTACAAGCCGAGCGCTGCCGAAGCGTTCAACTCGGTCGAATACATCATGCGTGATGTCGACTGGGGCTGGCTGATCCGCTACATGCACTCGACCGGCGCGTCGCTGTTCTTCGTGGTCGTTTACCTGCACATGTTCCGCGGCCTGATCTACGGCAGCTACAAAAAGCCGCGCGAGCTGGTCTGGGTGATTGGCATGCTGATCTTCCTGACGTTGATGGCCGAAGCCTTCATGGGCTACGTGCTGCCGTGGGGACAGATGAGCTACTGGGGCGCCCAGGTGATCATCAACCTGTTCGGCGCGGTACCGTGGGTCGGTGATGCGCTGACCGAGTTCATCCGCGGCGACTATCTGGTCTCCGACGCCACGCTCAACCGCTTCTTCGCCCTGCACGTCATCGCGCTGCCGCTGGTGATCCTGCTGCTGGTGGTGCTGCACCTGGGTGCGCTGCACGAGGTCGGATCGAACAACCCCGATGGCGTCGACATCAAGAAGAAGAAAGACTCCAGCGGCACGCCTCTGGACGGCATCCCGTTCCACCCGTACTACACGGTGAAGGACATATTCGGCGCCAGCTTCTTCCTTACCATTGCGGCGTTCATCCTGTTTTTTGCACCGACCTTCGGCGACCTGTTCCTTGAATATGACAACTTTGTTCCGGCTGACCCGCTGGTCACGCCGGCGCATATCAAGCCGGTCTGGTACTTCACTCCCTACTACGCAATGCTGAGGGCGGTGCCCGACAAGCTGCTCGGCGTGATGGTGATGGGCGGCGCAGTGCTGATCCTGTTCCTGCTGCCTTGGCTCGACAGGAGCCCCGTCAGGTCGGTCCGCTATCGCGGCTGGCTGACCAAGATCATGATCACGCTGTTCGTGATCGCGTTCGTGGTGCTCGGATGGCTGGGTCTGCAGGCGGGCAGCACGGCGCAGACCTGGGCGGCGCGGATCTTCACGCTCTACTACTTCGCCTTCTTCATCACCATGCCGATCTGGACCCGCATTGATGCGGTGAAGTCGGTTCCGGACCGGGTGCCAGAACATGATTAAGCAGTTCGCGTCCCTGTTACTTGGTCTGGCCCTGGTACCGACCGCTGCGCTTGCGGCGGGCGAAGTCAAACTGCTGGACAGCCGCGCCAACATCAACGACCGGGCGTCGCTGCAGCGCGGAGCCGCGCTGTTCGTGAACTACTGCGCTGGCTGCCATTCGCTTGGATTGCAGCGCTATTCGCGGGTGGCTGAGGATCTCGGTCTCGACGAGGCGCAGGTGATGACGTTTCTGGCGCCGCAGGGGGCGAAGTTTGCCGAAACCATGAAGTCAGCCATGGATCCTGCAGACGGTGCCGCCTGGCTGGGCAAGGCGCCGCCCGACCTGTCGCTGGTGGCGCGGGCCAAGCCGGGCGGGCACGACTGGACCTACACCTTTCTGAAGTCGTTCTATGTCGATGAGTCCCGCCCCAGCGGCTGGAACAACACTGTGCTGGCGGGTAGCAGCATGCCCAATGTGCTTTGGGAGCTGCAGGGTATCCAGCGGCCGATCTACGACGCGGAGCACGGTGCGACGATACCTGCCAAGCTGGAGCTGGCTTCGCCCGGACGCCAAAGCGCGGATGAATTCGACCGAACTTTGCGCGACCTCACCGCCTTCCTGCAGTATGTGGGCGAGCCGGCGGCGCTGAAGCGCAATTCGGTTGGGCTTTGGGTGGTGCTGTTCCTTTCATTCTTCACTTTTCTCGCTTGGCTTCTCAAAGAAGAGTACTGGCGCGATATCCACTGAGGGTTTCTGCCTGCGGGCGAGGAGGGTGCGCCCCATTGGCCCGCCCGTCTGACGGGTGAGGTGGCTTCCATGGCAGCGAGTTCGCGTATGCGCAATACCCTTACCTTGTTCACCGCCCGCGATTGTGTCGTTTGCCATCGGATTCGTCTGGTGCTGGCGGCCAAGGGCGTGACTTATGACTCGGTAATGGTTGATCCGGCGAAGCCGCCGGAAGACCTGATCGACCTCAACCCCTACCAGTCGCTGCCAACGCTGGTGGAGCGCGACCTCGTTCTGTACGCCGCCTCGGTGGTGAGCGAATACTTGGACGAGCGCTACCCGCACCCACCGTTGATGCCGGTTGACCCGCTTTCACGCGCCCGACTCCGCCTCGCAATGCTGCGGCTGGAGCACGACTGGGTTCCCCAAGTGCAGGCCATTCAAAGCGGCAACAAAGCGCAGGCGGAGGCTGGCCGCAAGCGCCTCAAGGAACTGGTTGCGGCATCGCTGCCTCTGTTCAAGGTCTCCAAATTCTTTCTGAACACCGAGATGAGTCTGGCCGACTGCGCCTTGGCGCCGATCATCTGGCGGCTGCCAGTGCTGGGCGTGCCCCTTCCAAAGGATGGCAAGTTGATTGACGATTACGGCGCGCGGATCTTCCGCAACCCCGGCTTTGCGCGCAGTCTGACGGCTGAAGAACGCGTGCTGCGCGAGATGCCCTGAACGTGCAGAAGCCACCGGCCATGACATCCAATCGCCCGTATCTGATCCGCGCCATCTACGAGTGGATCGGAGACAACGGACTGACGCCACATCTGCTGGTGGACGCCGCCCAGCCGGGCGTGCAGGTGCCTCCGCAGTCGGTCAGGGACGGGCAAGTGGTGCTCAACATTGCCGCCCAGGCGGTCGGTCAACTTGACCTTGGCAACGACGGCGTCAGCTTCATGGCGCGCTTTTCCGGGGTGAGCCGGTCGGTATGGGTGCCCTTGCCCGCCGTGCTGGCAATCTACGCCCAGGAGACCGGGCAGGGCATGATGCTGCCGATCGAGGCGGGCGATTCGGAGCCCGGCGCGCCTTCGCCGGAGCCGACGCCGACCGCACAACCAGAAGGCTCCAAGCGACCTCGCCTACGGGTAATCAAATAAGCGCCCTGGGCGTTTGCCAAGCGGCCCCGGAGTCATGCGTCTCAGGCGTCCGCGTTGAGGACTTTGCGTGGATGGGGGCGGGCAGGCCTACGCCGTCCGGCTGATCGCACATGGCCCCAGCGGCTCCATTTGTGCCAATCTGTGTCAGGTCTGAGGCGGGCTCGGGCTGCAGCGCGCTGTCGACTTCGGCTCTTGGCTGTCACGCACAGGCAGGACCCGCGTGGATGATCGGAGTGCGCTGCCGACGCCTCCATCAGGACGTGGACCGCATTCTTCAATCGGGCGTCGCAAACGCTCAACGGGGCCGACATGGCAAAGGAGCACGCTGATGAGCGGCAGCAACAGGTTGAGAAAGCCGGCCAGACGGTCAGGCGCTTTGGGTTCCCTTCTGCGCGTAGTGCTGATCGTGCTGCTGGTCGCGTATGGGTACTCGTTGGTGCCTTCCAATCGGCTGCCGGAGGCGATTGCCGACGTTTTCGACCCGTATCGACCGCCGCCGGCGGCGCAGCCGCTGGCAAAGGGCAGGGCGAACCCGATCTTCGAGTGTGATGGCCGCAAGATGTGCGCCGAGATGACCTCGTGCGCTGAAGCCCGCTACTTCGTCAGCCATTGCCCCAATACCCAGATGGACGCCAGCCGGGAAGGCGGCCCATGCAAGCTCATTTGCGACTGAGCGCGTGGGTCTGCGGCGGCCGTCGCTTTTCAGAAAGGTCTCAAAAGCCTCACGGCAGCGCGTCGGGACCGGCCGACTGAGGCTCGCTGATCCACTGCAGTTCGGTGCCAAGCAGGGCCAGAGTGCCGCGGGCGCGATCGCTGCCGTGTCGCGAGTAGTCGAAGCTGTAGGCGCGCAGGACGCGCAGCCGGCCGCGACTGTCGCGTCGCAGCGACACGCGAGTCAGCATTACGGTCTGGTCCAGCAGCTGCACTCCGGCCCGTTCACAGGCCTGACGACCGGCGTGTCGGGCGGTCTCTGCGGCGAGACGTGAGGCGGACCAGAGCAGACTCAGTGCGCCGATGGCCAGCAGTGCGATCAGGGTAGTTGTCATCGGCCAAGTGTGGGGATGCAGCCGCCGGCGAACAAGTACAGGCGGGGAGGCAACGCGCGTCGCAGCGCGCGCTGCGGGATAGAATGGGCGTCCACGCACTCGGGGAGTGGCGGTGATCGAGATTCCGGGCTACACCATCCTAGGCAAAGTGGGCCAGGGCGGCATGGCGTCGGTATACCGAGCCCGCCAGGTTCTGCTTGATCGGGACGTGGCGCTCAAGGTGATGTCGTCGCAGCTCGCCCAGGACGAGGCCTACGCCCAGCGCTTCCTGCAGGAAGCGCGCATGCTGGCCGCGCTCAACCACCCCAATGTGGTGCAGGTGTATGACGTCGGCGTGACGCCGGGCGGACTGCACTATTTCTCGATGGCCCTGCTGCCGGGAGGCGACTTCGTTGATCGCATGAGCCAGGGGCTCAGCGAGACCGAGCTGCTGCGCGTTCTGGTCGCCGTCGCGACGGCTCTCGGATTTGCCCATTCGCGTGGCTACGTGCATCGCGATGTGACGCCGGGAAACATTCTGTTCGATGCCCACGACACCCCGGTGCTGACCGACTTCGGCATTGCCCGTGCGCTCAGCGCCGTCTCGCGTCTCACCGGTTCGGGCATGTCGATCGGCACCAGCCATTACATGAGCCCCGAGCAGGCCCGTGGCGGCGCCGAGATCGACCATCGCGCCGACATCTATGGACTTGGCGTGTTGTGCTACGAAGCCGTCGCTGGCGAGACGCCGTTCAAGGGCGAGGATGGCTTCGCCGTTGCGTTCGCCCACGTCAACGATCCGGTCCCGCGGCTGCCGGAGGAGGTGGTGCGCTGGCAGGCGCTGATCGACAAGGCGATGGCCAAGGCGCCGGCGGATCGCCATCAGAATTGCTCCGAGTTCATCGATGGGCTGCGCGAGGTCGCTCCGGGTGAGTTCGCGACCCTGCGGCCAACCGCCGCGCCGCCGCCGCCCCGCAGAACGCCGCCGCCGAACAACCGTGGCGCAACCGCCAAGCGGGCCGGGCGACGCAGCGGCAACGGCGCATCGAAGCCTCTCGGGCTCATCATCGGCGCGGCCGTGGGTTTGCTGCTGTTCGTCGTGGTCGCGCTTTGGTGGCTGTTGGCTGGGGATGACAAGCCCGATACGACTGGCATCTCACCCACAGTGACAAACCCGGGAAGCAGCCTGTCGAGCCAGTCGATCCAGGCGCCTGTGACGCGTCCGCCGCCGGTGCCGTCGGAAGACGCCGGCGACCTTGCCGACGTCGCGCCGCAGCCGGTGGGTGAGCCACTCACCGACGAGGAGGCTGCCGCGGCGCTGGCTGCCGCGATGGCACACACCGTGCGCGATCCGGTGAGGGCGCTGCTGGATGCTGGTCTTGCCAACATCGCCGCCAAGCGCCTGACCTCGCCGCCGGTGACCAACGCCCTGGACCGCTTCAAGCTGGCGTTGACGATAGAACCCGAGAACGTCCAAGCCGCCCAGGGCATCGCCGATATCGCAAAGGCTTTTCTGGATCTGGCGGCCCCGATGGTCCAGCCCTCTGAATTCGAAGCCTGGCTGGGTTTCATCGGTCAGGCCGAAGCGGTGGCCGCCCAGAATCCGGCGGCGGCGCCACAAGCCGCTGCGGCCCGCGCTGCCCGCGAAGCCCGCGCCCAGCAGCTGATGGCCGCCGGCGACGCAGCGATCCGCGATTTCAAGCGTGAGGAAGCCGTTGCTACCTATCAGACTGCCCTGCAAGCCGCCCCTGGATTGGCGGCAGCGACCCGCGGTTTGGCCAAAGCGCAGAAGGTGGGCGCGGTCGGATACGTGTTCAGCGATCCGGTTGCCAACGGCGAGGCGGGTGCCGAGCTGGTCGTCGTGGCCAGCAAGCTGGCGCTGGGCCGCCGCGAAGTCACTCGCGGTGAGTTTTCGCGCTACTGGGGTGCTGCCGGCTCGGCGCGCTTCGGCGCCAACATGCCCGGATGTCGCGACGAGACCAAACTGGCGCTCTTCAGTGGCGACAAGGGCCGGAGCTGGCAGAAGCCCGACGTCGCGCAGAACGACCTTCATCCGGTCGTCTGCGTAAGTTTCCCGATGGCCGAGGACTACGCACGCTGGCTGGCCACCCAGACCGGCAAACGCTACCGGCTGCCGAAGGCTACCGAGCTGGCACCCCACGTCAAGCTGCTGGTGGCCGACTGCAAGGCCAACCTGCGGGATGTCAGCGGTTGCCGCGACGGTCATGAAGGCACCGCACCTGTCGGCAGCTTCGCGGTCCTGCCGCCTGGGCTGTTCGATACCGTCGGCAACGCCGGCGAGTGGTCCAGCGACTGCGACCGTGGCAACTGCGAGGAGCGAATCAGCGTAGGCGGCAACTGGCACTCGCGGGCCGGAGACGGCCCGCAGGAAGCGAGGCAGGCCGACCGGGCATTCAATACGGTAGGCTTTCGCATTGTTCGAGACATTGACTGAGCGCGTGAGAAAAAAATGTCCGCCTACTTCGGCCGCCGCTGCATGTCCTTGGCAGCAGGCCATTGCGCGAAAGCTGCGGTCATCCGGTTCGTCAAACACCCTGCTTTTCGTGCATCGCGCCTTGCTACGAACGTCCTGCGACGCCCTCGCTCTGGCGTTCGAATTTTTCTCACGCCCTGAGACCGGGGGCGCTCCCGGCCTTCACCCGAGGAACCAATGAAACTCATTTTTCCCAATGGTGAGCACCCGCAGGCGCTGCTCAACGACGGTATGAACCGCATCGGCAGCGCGCCGGACGCGCACGTGCGGCTCAATCTGCCGGGTATCGCACCGGTTCATTGCGAGCTGTCGCTGCAGGGCGCCGGGGTGACGCTGCGGATTCCTGATCCATCCAATCCAGTCACGCTGAACGGCAAGCCGTTGAAGGGCGTCATGGCCCTGCGCCCGAATGACATGATCGGCATTGGCGGCGTGCAGGCGCGCTTCGTGGTGGTCGAGGTGGCCCGGGGGCGCAGTGCGCCGGCGGGTGGCGAGGACGACAGCGGTTCGACCCGTTTGCGCATGGCCGTTCCCAAATTTGTATTGCGCGGCGTGTCCGGCGCGGCCTTCGGGAAAAACTTCCCGGTGCCCAGCCAGGTGGTCATCGGACGCGCCCCGGAGTGCGAAATCAGCATTCCCAGCGATGAAATTTCGCGCAAGCACGCGCAGATCAAGCCGATTTCCGATGGTCTTTCGGTCGAGGACCTGGGCTCATCCAACGGCACCTTCATCAACGGTCAGCGCATCCAGCAGGGCATCCTGCGTCCGGGTGACGAGTTGCGCTGCGATACCGTCCGTTTTTTGCTGGTGGCACCCGGTATGGAAATTCCCACCGCGCAGAAGGCCACCCAGCAGCTGCCAGTGATGGGCGTCAAAGGGCCAAGCAAGGTGGGGATCGTGGTCGCCGCGCTGCTGGCATCGGCGGTGGGCGCGTCGCTGGTGATCTACTTCCTGCGCTAACCCGTAGCCGGTGCCAATTGGGGGGCCTGCTCGCGAGGCAGTCGCAGGAATGCTGCGCGCCGCGGGTCGGATCCTGATCGACGGCGCATTCGATTTTCGGGTCCTGGGCAGGGGCCGAGTGCTGCTTCGCGTCTTTCGATCACGGTCGTAGCCCGGCGATTTCGCCTGTGCTGCAGTCGGGCTGTTAGTCCGGGCAGCACTGGGCACTGGCGTCTGGATGCTGGCCGGCGCAGCAGCGCACTGAACAGCGGCGGCCCCTCTCGGTTTACCTGCGAGCGGCCAGGAATGCCCCGGCACGTTGTTGAAGGGTGAGATGTCCGGGTCCGGACGCGCGCTTGCGCATGAAGAGTCGGTACAGCACCGGCACCACGAACAGGGTGAGGACGGTCGAGAAGGCCAGACCCCAGACGATGCTGGCCGCCACCGGTCCCCACAGCAGCGATTTTCCGCCCAGCCCGATGGCCAGCGAAAACAGTCCGGCGATGGTGGTGGCGGTGGTCATCAGGATGGCGATCACCCGCCGGCGAGCAGCGTAGACGGTGGCGTGAAGCACGCGCATGCCGCTGGCATGCCGGTCGTTGGCAGCGCTGATCAACACGATGGCGGCATTCACCGAGATGCCAGTCAGCGCAATCACGCCGTACAGCGTGTACAGCGACAGCGGATTGGCGGAAACCATCAGGCCGAGGGTGACGCCGGTAAACGCCAGCGGCACGGTCACCAGGATCAGCAGCGGCTGGAAGTAGCTGCGGAACTGCGCGGCCAGGATCAGATAGATCAGCCCAAGCCCGAGCAGGAACAGAGGTCCCATCGCGTCAAGTGACTCCTCGATGTCGTCAAGCTCACCAGAGAAGTCGAGATCGGCGCCGGGGTAGCGGGCGCGGATTTTCTCCCACTCCTCGCGCAGAATCCGGTTGGCCTGCAGCGTATCCAGCTGGTCCTTGTCGAGGTCGGCCTCAACGGTGATCGCCCGGCGCAGATTCCAATGTCGGATCAGACCCGGGCTCTGGCGGGTTTCAGCCACGACAAGCGCGCCAAGGTGGGTGATGCCACCGCCCGGCAGCGCCACCGGATCGTCCAGCAGGGTGGCGACGTCGTCGAGCTTTCGGCGCGGTGCCCGCACCCGCAGCTCGACCTTTTCGCCGCGGTCGCGCAGGTCGGCGACGATTTCGCCGTCCACATGCAGACGCAGCAGCCGTGCCACCGCCGCCGGGTCGAGTCCGGCGCGGCGGACGGCGTCGACGTTGATCCGCAGGCTGAGCTCGTTGCGGCCCGGGGTGGCGTCATCGGTCACGTCGCGGGCGCCGGGAATGGCTGCCACGATCCGCTTGACCTCGGCGGACGCCGCGCGAAGTTCGTTGAAGTCATCGGCGCGCAACTTGACGCTGATCGCCTTGGCCGTCGGCGGGCCACCAGAGACCTTCAGGAACGAGTTGACTGATCGCCCCGGCGCCTGCTGCACCGCGTCGCGCATGCCTTCAATGATTTCATCAAGGCCGCGCATCCCTTTGTCATCGGGGTTGATCGAGACCGAGATCTGCCCGTACTGGTCGCCATAGACCGGCTCCACCTCGGTGAACTTGATGCCGGCCACTGACACCACCGAGCGCGCCTCGCCCGCGCGCAAGCCCTGCCGAACGATCCTCTCCACTTCGATGGTTCGGCGGATGGTGTCGTCGATCGAGGCGTCCGGCGGCATGTCGACGTTCACGTAGAACAGCCGGATCGGATCGAAGGCGAAGAACTGGAACTTCACCAGTCCACCGGCCAGCGCCAGTGCGGCGCCAATAAACAGCGCCAGGGCCAGTCCCAGATAGCGCAGCGGACGGCGCATGACGTGGATCAGCGCGCGGGTGTAGAGCGTGCGCACGTGCCGCGTATAGCGTTCGCGCAGCGCCTGCGAACGCGAGCGGCTGATCGCGCGTTTCCCCATCGCACTGACGTGTGCAGGCAGCATCCAGAACGCCTCGATCAGGCTCACCGCCAAGCCGATCGACACCACAAACGGAATGACAAACATGAACTTGCCGACGATGCCCGGCAGCAGCATCAGCGGCAGGAATGCAGCCATCGTGGTCGCGACAGCCGCCAGCACCGGCAGCCCCACCTCACGCAGAGAGTCAATGCTCGCATCCAGAGCCTGGGCGCCGCGCTGCATCCGGTAGTAGATCGACTCCACGACCACCACCGCGTCGTCGACCAGCATGCCGAGCACGATCACGATGCCCAGCAGCACCGACACGTTGAGCGTCGAGCCGTAGACCTGCAGAAAAATGAAGGTGCCGCTGATCGAGAAGACCACGCCCAACGCCACCACCGCCGCGATGCGCGCACCAAGAAACAGCCAGCAAACCGCCAGCACCAGCAGCAGGCCGATGGCGGCGTTTGACTGCATCACGCCGAGCGCCTCGCGGGTCGGCACCGTCTGGTCGTCGGACAGCACCAGCTGCAGGCCGCTGCCGGCCAACACCTGGTTCTTGCGCTCGATGTAGGCGTTGACCCGGCTGACCAGATCCAGCGTATTGCTGTAGCCAATCTTGGTGACTGAAAACAGTACCGCGGGCTGGCCGTCGGTGGCGGCCAGCAGCCGCGGCCGATCCCGATCCCGGCTGACGCTGGCGATGGCATCCAGGGGCACGGCCTGGCCATCGGGCAGCCGCAATCGAAAGCCGGCCAGCTGCTGGGGATCGGCGGTAGTACCGCTGATCCGCACCAGCCATTCGCCGCCCGCGGTGTCGACCTTGCCGGCGAACACGTCCTTGAACCAGCCGCGCAGCGCGTCGGCCAGCGCGGCGCCACTGCTGCCGCGTGCGGCCAGCGCGGCCGGGTCGAACTCGACGCTCAGCTCGGGCTCCTGGAAGCCCACCGCCAGCACCCGGTCAACGCCGGTTATCCGCTCAAGGTCCTCGCGCACGGTGCGTGCGGCATAGCGCAGATGCTCGTCGTCGGCCTGGCCTGTGAGCACCACCATTGCGGTGGGGAATCCATTCGACGTCGTGATTTCGAGAATTGTCGGGTCGGTCGCGTCGGCCGGCAGCTCCTCATTGGCCTTGTTCTGCACTTCCCGGCGCAGATCGTTGATCCGTTTGTCGAACTCGCGCACCGGAACGTCGCGGAAGCGGACCAGGATGTTGGACACCCCTTCGCGCGACGTGCTGACGACGAACTTGATGTCCTGCACCCCGCGGATGGCGTCCTCCAGGGGGTTGGTGACGCGCTCCTCGACGTCAGTGGCGCTGGCGCCCGGCAGCGCGGTGTTGATGTTGACCCAGTTGAAGTTGATCTCCGGATCCTGTTCGCGCGGCATGCGGCTGTAGGCCGTCATGCCCAGCACAATCACCACCACGAAGGCGATGTTCGCCAGCGGGTGGTTGGCGATCAGCGATCGGATGAAGCCCATCTCAGTTCGCCCGTTCGGTGATCGGATCGCCTTCGTTCAACCCCTGCTGGCCTTCGACCACCAGCCGCAGCGAGGGGGCCAGTCCATCGGCTGACGCCGGTCGCCCGTCCTGCGCCGAAGGGACGGCAATGAATCGGGCAACGCCAGCATCGAACGCCATCACGCCGAACTTGCCGTCGCGCTTGACCAGCAGCCCGGCGGGGACGCGGCCCACCGCGCCCTGCCAGTGCAGCAGACCACTGCTTCCGGCGGGTGCTGCGCTGGCGCTGAACGCGAACCGCGCCAGCCGCGTGCGCGCCGTCGGGTCGATCACCGCCGACAGGCGCAGAAGGGTGAGCGGATAGCGCACGCCGTCGATGTTCAGACTCAGACTGTCGCCCGCGGCCAGCGCGGCGGCGTCGGCAGCCGGAAGCTGCGCTTCGACCTCGGCCGAACCCAGCTCAACCAGCCGCAGCAACGGCGTGCCGGCGCTGGCCAACGCGCCGACCTGGGCCTGACGCTCCAGTACGGCGCCGTCAAACGGCGCCAGCACCCGACATTTTTCCAACGAGCGCGCCGCAATCGCGCGCTGCGCCTGCGCCGCCTGCAGGTCGGCCGCTGCCGCCTGTTTGCCGGTCGCCAGAACCAGCAGCTCATCGGGAGAAATGAAGGACTTGTCGCCCAGCGTGTTGCCGCGCGTCAGGCGCTGCTCGGCCAGCGTCAGGCGGGCTCTGGCGCTGGCCAACGCGGCGTCGGCCTGGGCCAGCAGCAGCTGCTGGTCGGCCGGATCGAGCTGCACCAGAAGGTCGCCGCGCGCCACGTTGGCGCCAGCGTCGGCGTGCACCCGCAGTACCCGAGCGCTGATCTCGGCCGACAGAACAGCGTCGTTGGGCGCCAGCACGCTGGCCGAGGCGGTCCCAGATGCCGGCAGCAGCACGTCATTCAATGGGCGCACCAGCACCGAGGTCTGCGCGACAGCGGGATGCGCAAGTAGCCAGCCAGTCATGCCGCTGACCAGCAGAAGTGCAGCGAGGAGGTGACGCTTCATTCGGGAGTTCACGCAGTCTGGGTTGCGGGGGTCGCACGCGGCGGCGGCACGATTGAAGCACGCCAACCGTCAATCGACGATGACCAGTCGTCACCCCCCAGCCCCAGCCCCAGCCCCCAGCCCCCGCGATGCGATAATCCGGCGCAACCACAACCCGCCTTCTTCGCCCATGTCCAGCCTCCGTCTTGATGCCTCCCGCTCCATTCGCGCCCCGCGCGGCAGCACGCTCAGCTGCAAGAGCTGGCAAACCGAAGCCGCTTATCGGATGTTGCAGAACAACCTGGATCCGGACGTGGCCGAGAATCCGACCGAGCTGGTCGTGTACGGCGGCATCGGCCGGGCGGCGCGCGATTGGGCCTGCTACGACGCGATACTGAAGTCACTCACCGAGCTGGAAGACAACCAGACCCTGCTGGTCCAGTCCGGCAAGCCGGTGGGCGTGTTTCCGACCCATCCTGACGCGCCGCGGGTGCTGATCGCCAACTCCAATCTGGTGCCGCACTGGGCGAACTGGGAGCACTTCAACGCGCTCGATGCCAAGGGCCTGATGATGTACGGCCAGATGACCGCGGGCAGCTGGATCTACATTGGCTCGCAGGGCATCGTCCAAGGCACGTTTGAGACGTTTGCCGAGATGGGCCGGCAGCACTTCGGCGGCGATCTGACGGGTCGCTGGGTGCTCACGGCGGGTCTGGGCGGCATGGGCGGTGCGCAGCCGCTGGCGGCGACGATGGCCGGCGCCTGCATGCTCGCCATCGAGTGCCGGCAGTCGAGCATCGACATGCGTCTGCGTACCCGCTACGTCGATGAGCAGGCAAGTGATCTGGACGACGCCTTGGAGCGCATCGAGCGGCATTGCGCGGCGGGTCGGGCGGTTTCGGTGGCGCTGCTGGGCAACGCGGCGGAAATCCTGCCCGAGCTGGTTGGGCGCGGCGTGCGCCCGGACGCAGTGACCGATCAGACCAGCGCCCACGATCCGCTGCATGGCTATTTGCCGGCGGGCTGGTCGGTGGATGAGTGGCTAAGCGAGCAGCAGGCCAATCCGCAGCGGGTGGTGGACGCCGCCAAGCAGTCGATGCGGGTGCACGTCGAGGCGATGCTGCATTTCCATCGGCTTGGCGTTCCCACCTTCGACTACGGCAACAATATCCGGCAGATGGCGCAGGACGTCGGCTGCGAGGCTGCGTTCGCGTTTCCCGGTTTCGTGCCGGCCTATGTGCGGCCCCTGTTCTGTCGCGGGGTTGGCCCGTTCCGCTGGGTCGCGCTGTCGGGCGACCCGGAAGACATCGCGCGCACCGATGCCAAGGTAAAGGAGCTGCTGCCCGACGACGCCCATCTGCACCGCTGGTTGGATATGGCCGCCGAGCGCATCGCCTTTCAAGGCTTGCCGGCGCGCATCTGCTGGGTCGGCTTGGGTGATCGCCATCGGCTGGGCCTCGCATTCAACGCCATGGTGCGCAGCGGCGAGCTCAAGGCGCCGATCGTGATCGGTCGCGATCATCTCGACTCGGGTTCGGTGGCCTCACCCAATCGCGAGACCGAATCGATGCTCGATGGCTCCGACGCGGTGTCGGACTGGCCGCTGCTCAACGCCATGCTCAACGTCGCCGGCGGTGCCACCTGGGTGTCGCTGCACCACGGTGGCGGCGTTGGCATGGGTTACAGCCAGCACAGCGGCGTGGTGATCGTGTGCGACGGCAACGAAGCCGCCGACCAGCGCCTGGCACGGGTACTGTGGAATGATCCCGGCACCGGCGTGATGCGGCATGCCGACGCCGGCTATCAGATCGCCCGCGACTGCGCACGCGAGCAGGGGCTGAATCTGCCGATGCTGTGACGCGACCATTCGCCATCTGGCACTGCCTTGGCAGCCTGCCAACGGCGGAAGCACGCAAGCAGGCCTGCCTGCCGCCCTTTGTCAGGCGAGTGGGTCAGGATTCGCCGTCAGGGTTGGCTACGGATGGCGTTCGGCCCGCATCGAGAAACCATGCCTCGACCGGGCCCTTCAGCTTGAAGGTCATCGCGTTGCCGCGACGGTCGAGCGAGCGACCCACGGGTACGCGGATCCAGCCTTCGCTGATGCAGTACTCCTCGACGTCGGTGCGTTCCTGGCCATTGAACGCGATCCCGATGCCGCGCTCGAGCAAGGCCGAGTCGTGAAAGCGGCTGCGCGGATTGACGTCGAGGCGGTCGGGGGGTGTGTCACTCATGGACGGTCCTGTTGCGGCAAGGCCGGCAGGATACCTGCTGCGCGGCAACCCTGGAGCGGCCGACCACCCATTCGACCCGCCGGTCAGCCGCGGTCAGGGAACGCGGCTCAGCCACAGCGCAACCGCACGATGATCCGCCTGATCCAGAGAGGCCAGGCTGGCGCCGATGGCTGTTGGCGGGTGATAGCGCCGGCTGGCCACGATGGCCCGGAGCTGCTGTTCGATGTAGCCGGGCCGTTGACCCGCCAGTCGGGGAATCACATCGCCACCGGTGAACCCCGGGCCGTGGCAGGCAGCACAGGCGAAGCGCTCAACCATCATGGCGCCACGCCGCAGCAACTCGGCGTCCTCGGCCGCCGGCTGGCTTGGCCATGAGACCCACGGGCGCCCGGAAATGTCGGCGACCTTGCGCGCGATGGTGTCATCGCTGAAGCCACGCGCCAGCGCGTCCATCGGGAATGATTCCCGATGACGCTCACGGAAGCGCTCCAGCTGCGCGGTCAGATAGGCGGCGTGCTGGCCTTCGATCAAAGGCACTTCGCCAAGCCGGGTGCTGGCCTGGTGACAGTCCAGGCACGGAACCAGCTCGGTTTCTTCAGCCGCGGCCGGTGCTATGAGTGCCAGGGCAAAAACAAGCAGGATCAGTCGTTGCTGCATGACGGTCCCCATTCAAGTCAGTGGGTCGTGCGAAGCGCTGCCGGTTGTCGGGCCTCGAGCGGCCTCTTCGATCAGCTGACGACGAAGCTTACCCGCATATTGACCCGCCACTCGGTCACGAGGCCATCGTCATCGGTGATCACCTTGATGTCGTTGACCCAGGCGCCCTTGATGTTCTTGACGCTCTTGGAGATCTTTTTCAGGCCGTCCTGGACGGCGTCTTCGATGCCCTTTTTTGACGCGCTGCTGACTTCGATCACTTTGGTTACGGTGCTCATGGGTGACTCCTCGGAGTGACGGTGGGTGAACGCTGGAGCGTACGCCCCTGCCCACGCTGCGCTCGGTGCGCTGGCGAACACGCTTGGCGACACTGCGTCGGCGCAAGCAGCTCAGTCGTCCCGGCAGTCCAGAAATCCGGCCTGCGAGGTGGCCACGCCTTGCCAGCTCACGGTTGCGTCCGCCGGGATCGCCAGCGCGAGATGGAACGCCGCGTGTTCGCGCAGCCGGACATTGGCGTGAGGCGGCGCGCATGGGTGCAGACGCAGCTGCTGCAGGCGCGCAGGCAGCGCGCTCTCACTGCGCGACTTGAGCCACGCCTCCTTCGCCACCCAGCGCTGCAGCAGCCGATCCGAGTCAATGCTGCCGGGAGCTTCAGCGGGATTCAGCAGCAGCACCTCCAGCCTGCCGTCCAGCTCGCGCGGCCGCTGCTCGAGGTCGACGCCGACATCGACATTGGCCACTGCCGCCGCAATCCAGTCGCCGGCGTGGCTGATCGAGGCGCGCAGCGCAGGATCGCCGCCCAGCACCTCGGGCGGCAGGCCCTTGCGGTCGCGCAGCGACCAGCGCGCTGCGGGTTCGCCGACGTTCGCAGGCAGCAGCTCGCGCAGCAGCCAGTGGCCGGCCAGGTACTGTTGGCGGCGCGGCTCAACCCGCAGCCGGGCCAGGCGCTGGCACTCCGAGTCGCTCAGCCAAGCGCCCGCGAGGTCGGGACAGCGCGCCAGCACGGCGTGCGTGCGCGCGACCGCCACCCGCGCCAGCGCGGGGGTCACGGCGTCGACCGCCTTCCGCTGACGATGCGCATGCCCAGCCCGACCATTTCATAGATGCGCTGGCCGTCGGCCCACAGACTGGCATCGGCCAGTGCGTAGGCGCCGCGCGCGTCGGATCCGACCTCGGTGATCTCGACCGTGGTGTGCACCCGACGGTGGCCGGGCAGCACCTGGCCGCGGTACTTCCAGCCGTGCCGGCGGTGCAGCGCAATCGGCTCGAAGCGGGCATCCACGATGCCGCGATCCAGACCAATCCGCAGCATGTGGAACTGCAGCGCCTGCAGCATCGCCTCGAGCCCCAGCGATCCGGGCTGCACCGGATCCTGGAAAAAGTGCGCCTTGAAGAACCAGGCGCCGGCGTCGATGTCCTTGACCGCGCGCAGCTGTCCGAGACCGGCCTTGCCGGCGTCCGGCCAGTGGCCCTCGATGCGGTCGAGCATCAGCAGCATGCCGTTGGCCAGCCGCGGCCGGCTGGTCTCGATCTGGTCAGCCGCTGCGGCAGACAGGTCGATCTGCAGATTGCCCTCGCGGGTGAGCAGTTCGCGCCGCGTAGCGTCAGTGCGCAGGCCGGCCTGGCTCGCCAGCGCGGCCGGTGGGAAGAAGCCGAACATGGTCTGCAGGCGGTACACCTCGCGCTCGGCGATCCGGCAGCTGACCGTGAACGCCTCAATGATCATGCCGCCGGTGGCCGAGACGTCGGTCAGCGTGACTTCCGTGATGAGCGTGCCGCAGTCGTCGAACAGGTCTTCCAGCAGCTCGCCGTCGCCGTCGAGGTTGCGAAAGCCCAGTTCACCGGACTGGGTCAGCGCCGAGCCGACGTAGCTCGACAGCCAGCCGCAGGGCTGCAGCGCGGCCTCCAGCAGCACCGCGAACGGCATGCTGCGACAGCCGTTGCTGGCGAAATACCAGGCATCCGGCGGAACGTCGTACTCGGCGATCACGCGGGCGCCGGCCCGCATTACGCCAATCGGCCCATCGACCTGCTGGATCCGGCTCATGAACAGATACGGCGGGCTGGGCAATCGCGCCACCCGCTGCGGTCCGTCGAAGCGGCGGTAGATCGGACCAAAGGCGTCCGACGGGCGGCCGATGGCGCAGGCCAGCAGGCTTTGTTGATCAAAGCGGAAACCGTCGACCGAGGCGCAGGGCCGGGCATCTTTGGCGGCATCGTCGAGCAGCGCCGGCAGCGCGCGCAGCGGCCAGTCCGGCACCAGCTGCAGCGCAACGCGACGGGCGTGGAACGCCTTGAGACCGTCCACGGTGCAAAGCAGATCGGCGTACACCGTCGGCAGCGGGCCGGCGCTGATCTCCTCGACGAACACCTCGGTGACCAGCCGCTTCGACGCCGGTGTGACCTGGCCGCGGCACTGCAGCGGGTAGGGCAGCTCCGGCACCGGCTGGAAGCGCCAACCATCGCGATCCAGAGCGTAGCCGTGGGCAAGCAGATACACCGCCAGCGCCTGCAGGCAGCCTTCGAACATCAGCGTGCCCGGCATGCACGGATCGTTCTTGAAATGGCCCTCGAAGAACCACTGCGCCGGATCAATGTCGAGCTCGGCGCGCAGATAGCCGCGACCCCAGGGACCGCCGCTCGCACTCAGCGCGACGACCCGATCCAGCAGCAGCATGCGGCCGCCCTGCAGGCCGGGAGTCCGGGTATGCGTCTGCGCTCGCTCGTAGCCGGCGCCGAAGCAGGCGTAGGCGTCGCCGCTGGCCAGCGCGCGCAGCTGGTCGCGATCCAGCGTGGTCGGCAGCTGCGCCACGGCGGGCGGGTCCAGTTGGGGCGATTCGACGATCGCCTGCAGCTCTGGCGTCCACAGGCAGCCAGCCGAATCGGCCAGCTCGGCATCGCTGAAAAAGCCCGCCTGGCCCTTGCGCACCGACAGCTGCGGGCGGCCGTCGTTATGGCAGTCGTAGTGGAAAAACATCAGCCGCACGTCGCCTTGGGCGGCGTGACCGTCGAGGGTGATGGCGAACTGCACCGTATCCCCAGCGCGCGGCAGGTCGCCGTGGTAGGTCAGCTCGCACCCAAGCAGCCGATAGACGCGCTCGCCGCGATTGCAGCGATCCACGCCCAGCCACGAAATCAGCAGCAGATCCGCCTGGCCGGCCTCGATCAGCACGCCGGCCGGCATCCGATCCTGATGCAGATACCAGCCGTCCCAGCGCACGTCGCTCTCGGTCCAGATCACGCCGCTGCCCATGCTGTCGGGCACCGCGTCGAGACCCGTTACACGGTCGGCCAGCAGCAGCGGTGGCAGCGGCATGCGCACCTGACGCCGGTAGGCATCCTGATGGGCGAAGTCCGGACCGAACAGGTCGGCGATGCGGCCGCTGGCGTGGACTTCGAGCTGCTGGCGGGTGAAGGTTGGGCCGCGGGGTGACGATGCGGCTGCGGGGTTGGGTGAGGCCGGAGGAGTGGTCGCGGCGGGCGCGGTGACGACGGATGTATCAGGCAGATCCGGTTCAGCGCGGATTGCAGTGGCGCGGTGATTGGGATCGATTGCGTTGCCGGGGACAAGAGCATCGCGCCGAGCGGCGCTGCTGCACGAGGCGTGCTGCGGATCGGGTTGAGTCGGCGAGATGGGTTCAGCAATGGAAACGCCTGCAGCAGGCTGCGCGAGCGCACTGATGGTCGATGTGGCGGAGGCCGCGCCCGCGCCCGCGCCCGCGCCGCTCAGCAGCAGGTTCAGGGCGTTTTGCCTCAGCCGCAGGTAGCGCTGCTGCAGCTGCGCCTGGTGTTCGACGAAGCTGCGTTGGGTCTGCGCCAGCTGCGCGATCTGGGACTGGTAGAGGGCGAGCAGGGGTTGGCTCGCAGTGAGCGGCGCAGCAACCGCCGCTGCTGCTGGCGCAGTGGAAGGTGACCGCTGCGGTTGCGGCCTCGCGACCATGCGGGGGCTGGACAGTGTCGCGGCGCCGACCGCCGGCAGGCGCGGGGCCGGCGCCATCCGCTGGAAGATTGCCGCCGCCGGGATGCCAACGGGTGGCTCCGCGGCCGGCTGCGGATTGGCGGAGTCATGACGTGGCCAGACGATCTGCGGCGGGTGCGCGGCAAACGTCTGCAGTCGGCCTTGCGCTGGTCGCGGACGCCCGGCGCCGGCGCTGAACAGGTCGTGCCGAACCGGCACGCCCGCTGCCAGCAGCGCAGCCACCGCATTCAAGGTTGCTTCGATGCCTTGACCCTTGCGATCCAGCGCGACCACCAGCGCTTCCCGCTCGCCCAGAATGCTGCGGATCGCACGCCCATAGGCGCCGCCGGGTCCGTGCTCGACGAAAACCCGGACGCCGTCGTTCCAGGCGGTCACTACCGCCGGGCGCAGGTCAAGCGTGCGGTCGGCCTGTTCGAGGATGGCTCGAGCGCAGGATTCCGTATCCGGCGCATAGGCGCGGCCGTAGGCGTTGGAATAGATCCGGCCGGCCGGCGCTGTCGTCTCGCGACGATGCAGCTGCAGCCATTCCGCGGCGACGCCAGCCAGCTCCGGCACGTGCACCGCCAGCGGGTAGTCGAGCTTCAGGCAACGGCTTTCGCCAAGCTGTGCGACCACCGCCGCGCAGCCGGCGGCATCACCGGCAATCAGGCAGTCGCGATCGGAATTGATGATCGCCAGATGCACCTGTGGCTGATCGGCCAGCGCCGCCTGCACCGCTTCCAACGGCGCCAGCACGGTCCAGCTGGCCCAGTCCACCGTGTGCTTCCAGACCCGTTCGACCGCCGCAAAGCGGCCACCCAGCGCATCCGTCATCAGCCCCGAGGCCTCCATCTCGTCCATCAGCGCATCGGGATCGCGCCAGGCTCCACTGGCCACCAGCGCGTTGGTTTCTCCCGATGAGTAGCCAAGCCAGGCATCGGCCTTCAGCCCGAGCACACCTTGGGTCAGCTCCAGATGCAGCTGCGACAGCGCTGATGCAGCCCAAAGTTGCTGCAACGCGGTCGGACGCTGCGGCTCGACCGCGACGGCCCATGCCAGCGCCGCCGGCAGGCGCCGGCTGCGTTCGGCAAGTCGGTCGCGCAGGAACGGCAAGTGCTGCAGCAGGGAGCGGCCCATGCCGTGATACGAGGCGCCGGCCCCGGCAAACACGAACGCCAGTTCACCCTCGATGGGCAGCTCGCGAAAGTGCACGCCCTTGCCAGCCGGGGCGCCGCGCGCAAGATGCGCCAGCGCACGGGCGCGGATGTCGTCGAACTGCGCGTCGCTGCTGACCAGCACCAGCCGGCTGGGGCCGTCCGGACGTTCGCTGCCCTCGCGCAGTGCGGCGATGACGGACTGTTTGTCGGGGCCGGCGAAGATGCGCAGACGCAAGGACGGAGGAATGGCCGGCGATCGCTCCAGATGAAGGGCGAGGCTACGGTGTGAAGAACCCCTCTCCCCGCGGGAGAGGGGCTGGCGTGAGGGTACCGCCCAGCCGGAACCATAGTGCTCCAGAGTCAGGCCGTCGCTGCCGCGCATCCGCACGTCAAACGATGGCGCAGAATCCTCCAGCTGCGGCGTGCCGTCGATGGCGCAGCGGCTGCGCAGACACAGCACCGCTGCGCTGACGTGCAGCAGCCCGTGCGCAGCAAATGCGGTGCCGAAGCGGTTGCCGAGATCGATGCAGTCCGCGCCATCGCCAATCGTTTCCACGACGCTGCCAGCGGGCCCGTCACGGGAAATCGCGTTGGTTGCCGACTCGAACCAGGCGTACACCGCGTCGCCATCCGCTTGTGCATCGTCCAACCGCTTCAGCAGCAGGCTGAACGCCGCATCTGCCGGTGGCGCGGCGCTGACGCTACGCTGCACCGCCTCGCAGCTGAAGTCGACCGCACCGACCAGGGCCGTGTCGATCTCGCCGCGCGCCAGCGCCATCGCCGCGATTCGCAGGGCCTGTACGCCTGATGCGGTGCCGGCCTGCACGGTGAATGCCGGGCCGCGCAGGTCGAGCAGCGAGCTGAGGCGATTGGCCGGGATGTTGGGCATGCAGCCGAGCACGGCGGCCGCTGTCAGCGCCGGCACGATGGCGTCGCGCGCGGCTGCGGTTGCGCTCACCGGCAAGCGCCAGCGCGCGCCGTAGCGCGCGACCTCGGGGTCCGGCTCGATTCCGATGAAGACGCCGCAGCGCTCGCCGTCGATTGCGGCGACTTCGTCCAACGCTTCCCGACTGGTCTGCAGAATCGCCAGCTGCTGCGGCAGCGTCTGCTGCATGTCAAGCGGCGGAAAGCGCAGGCCCTCGGTGTTGACAGCCAGCGCCTGCATGCGGCCTTCGCCGCGCGCGTCGCGCAGATCGCCGGCATCCAACAGCGCTGCTGCGAAAGCCCCGCGACTGCTGGCTTGGCCCAGCATGGCGCCGACGCCAACGATGGCGATGCGGGCCGGCGGCGGCGATCCGGAGTCAACCAGCGCTGGATCGTCCTCGGACACGATCAGATGCGCATTGTTGCCCCCGAATCCGAACGCGGAAATGGCGGCGACGCGCGGCGTCTTGCTGGGCCAGGGCTCGAGCGCCTGCAGCAGGCGAAACGGGCTGCCGACAAGCGACGGATTCGGCGCGTTCGCGTGCAGGGTCGGCGGCCGCTGCCCGGCCTCCATCGCACCCAATACCTTGATCAATCCGGCTGCGCCGGCCACCGTGATGAGGTGACCCAGATTGGATTTCAGTGAACCAATCGACAGCCCCTGATGGTCGCTGAACACGGCCGCGCTGCTGGCAAGCTCGGTGGCATCACCCACCGGCGTGCCGGTGGCGTGGCACTCGAGCAGCCCGACGTGCTTCGCATCCATTCCAGCTTCCGCATATGCCGCCCGCATCGCACGCTGTTGACCGGCCGCGGACGGCGCCAGCAGCCCCTTGCCGCGGCCGTCGTTGGACAGCCCGATGCCGCGGATCACGCCGTGAATCAGATCGCCATCGCGACGCGCATCGCGCAGTCGCTTCAGCGCAAAAAATGCCGCGCCTTCGGCGGGAACCAGGCCATCGGCGTCAGCGTGAAACGGTCGCGACTTGCCCGTTCGACTCAGCGCATTCAAGGCGCTGAAGCCCACGTGCAGGAACAGATCGTCGGCGCCCTGCACGGCGCCAGCCAGCATCAGATCGGCACTGCCGGCCTGCAGCTGATCACAGGCGAGCTTGATCGCGTACAGCGCGCTCGCGCACGCAGCGTCGATGCAATAGCTGCCGGCATTCAGCTGCAGCGCCTGCTGCAACAGACGGGCGGTGCCGGCACTCATGTAGCGATTGCGCGGATCGACCTGATCGTCGCTGTCGCGCCACACCTGCTGGGCATACGCAGCCATCCGCTCACTGGGAAAGCCGAGATTTCCGAAAACGGCACCTACACGCTGCTGCGGATGAGTGAGGCACGCATCGCGCGCGGCGCGCGCGCAGTGCAGGGTCCATGCGACCAGCGGCGCGAGCCCGTCAAGCTCAGCCGCAGCGACTGCGAAACCGTGCGGATTCCACACCGCCTCGAAGCACTGCACATAGCCACCGCGATCCGACCACGCGCGGTCGGGGTCAGGTGACTCGGCCGAACTCAACCCCGCCGACGGATCCACCCGCCAACGCCCCGCAGGGGCCGACGTCAGCAGATCGCGCCCGTCGGCGACGGCCTGCCACAGCTGCTCCGGACTGAGCGCGCCCGGCAGTACGCAGGCACGACCGACGATGGCGATAGGCGGAGAGAACATGGGTTTGGCGCTTGCTCGCATTGAGTTGGGTTGCTGTGGCCGGGGTGGTTTGTTGCACTGACGTCAGATGGGGTTGATGTACTTGTGCTTCTTTCGCCGGTTGTGGCGGTGTCGCGAGGTCTCGTCGGCTTCGGTGCTCCGCACGCGCCTTCGCTTCGCTCGGTCAGCGGCGGCCGAGTCGCTTTTTTTTGTTGCGCCAAAGAAAAGTGACCAGAAGAAAGGCGACCCCGGGTTCGCGCCTGCGATGAAGCCGCCGGTACGCGTCGGTCGGGAGGGGTTTTCAACAGGACATCCACGTCCTGATGAAAACGCGCGCGCTTCCGGCGCGCGCCCCTGCGGGCCTTTCCTCCCGCCCGCCGCCGCCGCACAGACGGCCCGAGAGCGAGCAGCTGGCGGGCCGGGAGTCTCCTGCGGTTGCGGTTGCGGTTGCTGTTGCTGTTGCTGTTACGGTTGCGGTTGCGGTTGCTGTTGCGGTTGCTGTTGCGGTTGCTGTTGCGGTTGCTGTTTCTGTTTCTGTTTCTGTTTCTGCTGCTGCTGCTGCTGCTGCTGCTGTTGCTGTTGCTGTTGCTGTTCGTACTGCTGGTGTTCGTGCTGCTCGGCGCGGCGCAGGATCTCTTGGCGCTCGTCGGTCCAGGTCTGCCAGGTCGGCATCATCTCGGGGAGCACACCCTTGCCGGTCTGGTTCTGCGGCCAGTTGGCGTCGGGCAACACGTTCGGACGGCTGAGCATGTCGGCGCCGTACCAGAGGTAGTGGCGGCGGCGCACGAACAGCCATCGTCCGTCGTGTCGGGCGTAGGTGTCGTGGTACTCGATGACCTGGATCACCCATTCGTCGCCGCGCTCGATCTCGCCGCGCGTGCCGACGATGCCGGTCGCGTTGTCTGCGTCGGCGACATCGATCACGTGGTTGGTTACGTGCAGGATCGTGCGGTGGTCATCACCGAGTTGCGCCGCCATGCTCGCCCGCAGCGCGTCGCGACCGGCGAGCTCGCGGCCGATGCGCACGTCCTCGACGAACAGGTCGACCAGCGCATCGAGATCGCGGTGACCGAGTGCGACGGCGTAACGCGACGCCAGCTGACGGATCTCCTCGCACGCCAGAAGCCACGCCAGTGGATCGGTATCGCGCAACGAGGTCATTCGCCCATGATGTCAGGCCAGCGCGGCCAGGGCATCGACCAGCTGCCCGAGCTCATCCTCGGTGTTGTAGTAGTGCGGCGAGGCACGCACAAGGTTGCCGAGTCCACGGAGCGGGAAGTCGATCCGGGCGAAGTGCGGC
>JBBRBN010000046.1:0-32825 GCA_038205755.1 Lysobacterales bacterium
CGAATTGGCGGGGCTAGCAGCCTGTCGGACTTAGGTCGGCCGGGCTGCTAGGGCGCAGCGGCAATCTACGTGCGTGGCAAGGCAGCGAGTCCGGGCGTCAGCGGAGCAAGCTCCGCTCTACGAGAGCCTTGCGGGTGGCGACGCGCCTGCATCTCACGACGCTCACGCACCACCCGACGCTGTCGTGCGCGGCGTGCTCGCATCGCGCGACGCGCCCGTAGAGCCGAGCTTGCTCGGCTGCCCGCCGCGGGGGCTTGCGCACCGATCCGGGCTTCAGCGGAGCAAGCTCCGCTCTACAAGAGCCTTGCGCGTGGCGACGCGTTTACCTTGCGGGTGGCGATGCGTTTGCATAGCGCGACGCTCTCGCGCCTGCATCTCACGACGCTCTCGCACCTGCATCGCGCGACGCTCTCGCACCTGCATCTCACGACGCTCTCGCACCTGCATCTCACGACGCTCTCGCACCAGCATCGCGCGACGCTCTCGCGCCTGCATCTCACGACGCTCTCGCACTACCCGACGCTGTCGTGCACGGCGTGCTCGCATCGCGCGACGCGCCCGTAGAGCCGAGCTTGCTCGGCTGCCCGCCGCGGGGGCCGCAGAACCCACCCACAGCAACCCCGTTGGCAACCCTCAGTCCAACCAGCAGACCCAACAGCGCGCCGCCCAACTTCAAACCGAGCACTACGCCCATTGCGCCCAGTGCGCCGAATCCCGCCTGGTCAAGGCCTGCTATCCACTCATTCATGCGGCTCTCCCACCTTCCTCGCAAATCTGACGTGTCGTGGCTGGCCGCCGAGCGGTGATCGCCGCTGGGCGCCGCCGCAAAACCCACCGTCGACCACAGCCAAACTCGCTTGAGCATCGCGTTAAAGCAGGTGGCCGCACCCGGTGAGCAGTGCGAATCTGGTTTCCCCGGGGCGCTGCGTTCCGCCAACCCCGCGTACGGCGGGCTGCTAAAGTCCAAGCACTCGACATCTGACTGCAGGCGATCCGCATGACCAACGAGTCGGCATATCCGATCGGCACACCTGGCCAGCCTTGGGACAGTGCGGATGTCGCGCTATGGCGGTCGCAGCAAACGCGGCGGCGCAGCTACGCGGCGGACGTGCTCAGCAAAGTCGGACATTTGCGCAGTGACTTCGAGGTCCTGGAGTACGGGCTGGTCGAGTATCCGTCGGAGAGCTATGCGCTGTTTGCAGTCCGCAGTCGTGACTGGCGCGATGCGCTGCCGACGGTGTTGGTCAGCGGAGGCGTGCACGGCTATGAGACCAGCGGCGTGCACGGCGCGCTGCAGTTCCTGGAACAGCACGCCGCGCGCTATGCAGGTCGGGTGAATCTGCTGGTGGCACCCTGCGTGAGCCCTTGGGCCTATGAGCGCATCCATCGCTGGAATGCGGACGCGGTCGATCCGAACCGCTCGTTTCGGGAGCCCAGTCCGGCGCAGGAGAGCGCCGCGCTGATGCGGCTGGTCGCACCGATTCGCGAGCAGGTGGATGTGCATATCGATCTGCACGAGACGACCGATACTGACGAGTCCGAATTTCGCCCGGCGCTGGCGGCGAGAGACGGCAAGCTCTTCGAGCCCGGCGAGATCCCCGATGGGTTCTACGGCGTCGGCGACAGCGAGAATCCGCAGCTTCTCTTCCAGCAGGCAATCATTGCGGCGGTGGCGAAGGTGACGCACATCGCTCCCGCCGACAAACGCGGACAGCTCATTGGCTCGCAGCTGGCGGCGCCGGGCGTGATTCTGTATCCCTTCAAGCAGCTGGGACTATGCGCTGGCATGACCAACGCGCGTTACACGACAACCACCGAGGTCTATCCCGACAGTCCGCTTGCCAGCGCGGAGCTTTGCAATGCGGCGCAGGTGGCGGCGGTGTGCGCCGCGGTCGATTTCGTGGGGTAATCGCGACACTCGAACGTCAGCTCCAGACCACGCAGGCGCGAAGGCGCGGCTGGCTGTTCTCCAGATGCCAGTCGCGCGAACTGATCAACTTCCTGCGTTGCTCAGCCCCACACTGCCGGACCGACCATAAGCAAACCGACCATGAGCAAACCGATCAAAAGCAACCCCGGACCGACGCCCGGCGCGGTGGTGTCGTTCTGGCGCGAAGCGGGGGTCGAGCGTTGGTTTCGAAAGGATGCGAACTTCGACCGAGCGCTGGGTGCGCGCTTCCATGCCGGGCATCAGCTGGCAGCCGAACGCCAGCTGGACGATTGGAACCGCCACCCCGAGGGCGGGCTGGCGCTGCAGATTCTGCTCGACCAGGTGCCGCGCAACATTTTTCGCGGCACGGCTCACGGATGGGCCACTGACCCACTGGCACGCCACTTTGCGCTGGCGGCGCTGGCAGCCGGATTCGACGTCCGGATCGAGCCCGCGCTGCGGCCGTTCTGCTACATGGCGCTGATGCACGCCGAGGACCTTGACCTGCAGCGTCGGTGCGTCGAGCTGTTCACCCCGCTGGGCGGGCCGGGACTGGAGTCGGCGCAGGAGCATCTCCAGATCGTCCAGCGCTTCGGGCGCTTCCCGCATCGGAATGCCGCACTCGGCCGCGAGACCACCGCGGAAGAGCGCGACTTTCTGCGAAACGGAGGGTTTGCACGTTGAATGCGGTGGGTCAGGCGCGGCGAAGCGGGCGCTGAGCAGAAATGCGAGCCGGAAATTCAGACCGTCGCTGTTTCGGAAATGGCACGCTGGTTGCAACCGCACATTGGATTCCGATTGACGCGGAGGAGTACGCGAAGGAGGAATAAATCGTTCCAGTCGTGGGTTGCAATCAGCTGCGCTGCTCGACATGCGGCGAAAGCATCAGGGTAGTGGCGGGCTTGCGCATGACGTCAGGCGTGGCAATCAGCCCGGTTGTGCTGTTCGATCTCGTCGAGCTGTCAGCGCTGGCTGGACTCGTGGCCGACCCCATGTTTAATCTGTATACCTGCCGCTGCCGCTTTCACTGCGAGCGCACTGCCAACGCACTAGCCCGCATGTTTCATGAATTCGCGCGATGTTCGCGCAACAGACAAGCGAGGGCGCGCGAGATTCATGAAACATGCGGGCTGGCAGCCTGTTGCATCCCCTGGCCTCGGGCGCAGAACGCGTGGTCTCACTCACGCGGCGACGGGGGCTGTGGCAGGTAGAGGACCCCGTGCCGGGGCGGCGCTTGAGCCACACACTGCAGTTGACGCTGCATTCCATCCAGCGGCGGCGCGACTGAAGGCAACAGCCCTGCCGCACGGATTCCGGTGAGCCGAATGACAGGCAGCTGGCTACCCCGTGCGAACTGAGCGGCATCGCACATAGATGCCGTGCAATCTGCATTGGATTGGGGCTGGCGGCGACTGCGTTCCGGTGTTCTACCTGAATGGACCGGCAGCCCCACAGGGCGCCCCCAGTCTCGGATTTCGACGCGTTTCAGGGGTTGCGTGGCCCCGGCCGTTCAGCTTTGTTGGTGTCGCGTGTGCACATGGCATGCGGCGTGCTGGAGGACAGGTGCAGCGGCAGCCAGCCGTGTTCTGTGGAGTTCGTTTCGTGATGCATATTGGAGATCGACCGACCGCGCCGACAGGACGTGAGGTCCTGCGCTTCCACCCCTGTCGTTCTGCGCACCTGACGGCGCGCCACCCGTTGGCTCAAACGGCCGCGAATCCGCTCCGGCAGAATCTTCTCCTGGCCGGGTTGACTGACCGCGAGCTGGGCCATCTGTCTGCGGATCTCGCACGGGTAACCCTCTCTGCCGGCACCGTGATCTGCGACGCCGGGCGCCGCCAGGAGCACGCGTACTTTCCGACCAGCGCGGTGGTCTCGCTGCTTTGCGTGACGGCCGATGGCGCAAGCGCCGAGATGGCGGTGATTGGCAATGAGGGCGTCGCCGGCGTACCAATGCTGCTTGGTGATGATGGCTCGCCGCATCGCCTGATGGTGCAGGGTGCCGGCGAGGCGTACTGCATCCGCTCGGCGCGGCTGAAGGCTGAGTTTGCCCGTCCGGGCGCGCTGCAGGGCATGCTGCTGCGCTACATCCAGACGCTGCTCACCCAAACCGCGCAGACCGCGGTCTGCAACCGACACCACAGTGTGGAGGAGCAGCTGTGTCGCCGCCTGTTGTCCAGTATCGACAGGATGGGCAGCAACGAGGTCACAGTGACCCACGAGGGCATGGCCAACATGTTGGGCGTGCGCCGCGAGGGCGTCACCATCGCCGCCAGCAAGCTGCAGCGTGCGGGTCTGATCAACTACCATCGCGGTCACATAACAATAGTCGACCGCGACAATCTCGAGCGGCTGGCCTGTGAGTGCTACCGGGTGATCAAGCAGCAGATTGATCGGCTGCGCCCGCTTCGGCTCAGTGCGTGAGACACCGGATCAAGTTTTCAGCGCGACGCGCCTGGTGCCAGAATTCGTCCAGGGAACAGGTGCTCAGAAGGAGACTGCAATGAACACGCTCTCATCGATAGTGGTCCGCACCAGCCTCGCCGTGGCGCTGGGCGCGCTGCTGATTCCTGCGCAGGCGGTTGCCGCAGGCGTCCACTGTAAGCTGGCGTTCGATCTGTCCAGCTGGTCTGTGTTTTACAAGTCGGCGCGCGGCAGCGGCGTCATCACCTGCAACAATGGCCAGAGTCTCGCCGTGAAGCTGCGCGCGAAAGGGGGCGGCCTGACGGTGGGCAAGTCGACGATCGAGGACGGGCGCGGCGAGTTTTCCGGTGTCCACGGCATCAATGAGCTGCTTGGCACCTATGCCAGCGCCGAGGCGCATGCCGGTGCGGTGAAATCGGCCAAGGGCCAGGTGGTAACCAAGGGCGAGGTGTCGCTCGCACTGGCTGGCACCGGTCGTGGCTGGGATCTGGGCGTCGCGTTTGGCAAGTTCGTGATCAGCCGCCGCTAACCGTTCGCCCCAAGCGGCGGCTCTGATCCACCATGCAGCCGCCGCACACATCGGCGAGTCGCTTTGGCATGATCCACCAGACTGATCGCTCGGGTATCCGCCTGTGCCCACCGCCCTTGACTTGAACGCTTGAACACGGCCTCTGCCGCAGATATCCGGATCGCTGTGCTGGTGCCTTGCCGCAACGAGGCGCTGACAGTAGCGAAAGTGGTGGCCGACGTCCGTCAGGCCCTGCCGTCTGCGCGCATTCACGTGTTTGACAATGGGTCCACTGACGGCACGGCTGCGACAGCTGCCGGTGCCGGCGCCGAGGTGCGGCAGGTGGCGCTTGCCGGCAAGGGCAACGTGGTCCGGCGCATGTTTGCCGACATCGATGCCGATCTGTACCTGATGGTCGACGGCGACGACACCTACGACGCGGCCAGTGCGCCGCGGCTGGTGAACATGCTGCTGGAGGGTCACCATGACATGGTGGTCGGCGTTCGCCAGCCGCTGACCCGGCAGGCATTCCGCAGCGGCCATGCCCACGGCAACCGATGGCTCAACGCGTTTCTGGGCTGGCTGTTCGGGCGCGACTGCCACGATGCGCTGTCCGGCTACCGGGCAGTCAGCCGCCGGTTCGCCAAGTCGTTTCCGGTGCTGGTGGCGGGGTTCGAGATCGAAACCGAACTGACCGTGCACGCGATGGAGCTGAGCATGTCGGTGGGCGAGGTGGCAACCCCCTATCGGCCGCGACCGCACGGCTCGCACAGCAAGCTCAGCACGCTGGGTGACGGTGCGCGCATTTTGCTGACCCTGCTGCGACTGTTTTCGGCCGAGCGACCGCTTCTTTGCTTCGGCGTGGCCGCTGGCATGCTGGCGCTGCTGTCCGCGGGGCTAAGTGTGCCGATCGTCGAGACCTATCTGCAGACCGGCCTGGTGCCACGCTTTCCGACCGCAATCCTGAGCACGGGCCTGATGATTCTCGCCGCGCTCGCAGCCTTCGCCGGGCTGATTCTGGACACCGTGACGCGCGGTCGACGCGAGCTGAAGATGCTCGCCTACCTTGCGCAGCGCTATCCCTGAGGCTGCAGCAGATGCGAAATGGCGAGCGGAAGCGGGCAGCGGGCGCAAAGCAAGGCGCGCAATCTGGCGCATCAGCAGCTCCCTCGTCCAGGCCCGCGCGCGTCGCTCACGGCTGGGCGCCAGCGGCAAGCGGGCGTGAGACGTGGATTGCCGCGTGCGGATTGAGTCTGTTGCTGATCGGTTACGCCGCGCTGCTGGGGTTCCATTTTTCACCCGCGATCAGCGATACGGACGCCAACGGTTACTGGACCCAAGGCACGCTGATCACGCAGACCGGAGGCAGCACCTTCGCGCTCGCGTCTGACGCACAGTATCTCGGGTTGCACTGGCTGCTGACCGACCGCGGCGAGTTCATCAGCCGCTATCCGCCGGGCCTGTCGCTGCTCATCGGCCTGGTCTTCGAGCTGTTCGGCTGGGCCGCCACGCTGCTGATCAATCCGGTTCTGGCGGGCCTGACCCTGGCCGGCGCATTCCTGCTTGCCTCGCGCTGGACATCGCCCGCGTGGGGACTGCTCGCCGCCAGCCTCATCGCAATCAATCCTGCGTTCACCGAGCACGCCCTGACCGACACCGCCCACATGCTGGTGGCGTGTCTGCTGGTGTGGGGCGTCCTGATGCTGGTGCGCTGGTCGAGTCACCAGCGCCTGGTCGATATCGCTCTCGCGGGCCTGCTGCTCGGCTGTATCCCCACGGTCCGCTATCCCGATGCGATCATCGCCTTGGGTGTCGGTGCATTCATGCTGCTGCAGGCCGCCCGAATGCCGCGATTTGGCGTGCATCTGCTGGTTGGGCTGGGCGCTGCGCTGCTGCCGATCATTCCGCTCCTCGTCCGCAACCACGTTCTGCTGGGTGGCTTCTGGAGGACCGGGTACAGCCTGACCGCGGAGCAGTCAGGGTTCTCGCTGCAGTACTTTTCGCTGCACGCGGGCAGCTATATGCAGATGCTGCAGGTAGCTATGGGTGCGCTGTTCGCGCTGGGGCTGGTCGGGATGATTGCGATGCTGGCGTCGCGGCGGATGCGCGCTCCTGGCACGCTGCTGACGCTGATTGCGGTGCCGCTGGTCTGCCTCTACTCGGCCTATTACTGGTCGGGCAACGCCCCTTACGGGGGCGCCGCGCCGACCCGCTTCATCGTCCCGCTGATAGCGCTGTTCTCGGTGTCGGCGGTGTGGATGCTGCGCGCGATGCTGCACCGGACACCGGCAGTGGTTCAGGTGGCCGCGCCGACGCTGCTGCTCGTTCTGCAGCTGGTCATCCACGGTGATGAACTGCCCTCCACCCTGCAGCGAGTCCAGCAGCAGAAGACGCCGCTGGCACTGCTCACCGACGCACTGTTGAAATCCACTAGCGCCGGCGACGTGGTGATCAGCGCGCACCCACTGCATCAGCACCTGGAGTTTCTGCAGCGCTGGAAACTGGCCGATGCGTCGCTGCCGAGTGGTCGCCCGACCGGTGATCTGCTCGAAACCCTGGCGCCGGGCCAGCCGTTCCCGCAGCAGCCCGCCCGCGCTGAGTTCCGCCGCGGGCTGTACGCCGATCAGGCGCAAAGCGGCAGCAAGTTCCGCGCGGATGTGATCCGCTGGGCGGCCGGGCAAGACATCTACTTCGTCGGCCATCCCGCCGATATGCCAGGAATTCCCGGTTTTGACGCCGACGAATGGAGCATTGTGGCAACCGTGACCCCACCGGGCGCTCGCCCGTACTCGCCCCCGGCCACGCCCCCAACTGCTCACCAGAATCCTCCACAGGCAGCACCGGGCGCGCCAAAGGGCGTCTCCCGCAGCGCCTATGGCGGCATGCCGGCGCGACCCGGCGAAACCAATGTGATTGCCCGCTTCGTGCCCGGCCGCAGCGCGGCCAATTCAACAACCTCAGGGCGCTCGTTGTGAGCTGGCAAAGGACGCCCAACAAGTCTCCTGCGGCCGAATCCAGACCGCATGTTTCACTGATCTCGCGCGACATCGCCTGTCTTCTGCTCGCACCCGGCATTTTTGTTCGCAGCAGGCATTTTCGTCCAGTTGTCTGGACGCACCCAACGACGGTGCTGCAGGAGGAAAACGACTGCGAATGCCGCTTCGAGTACTGCGCCAGTGGCGGCAGCGACGCGCGCAGGAACCGCCAAATAGCCAGGCGCAAAGCCCGCGGTGGCAAGCGCCAGGCCCAGCGCCCAGTAGAGGCGCATGCCGTACACGGTTGCGAACACCCGATAGCGGCCGCCGATGATCAGCAGCATGGCCGGAAAAACCAGTCCACCGATTGCAGGCTCAGCGCATAAGCCATTGGCTGGCAGAAAATGAGCCAGAAGGTGCTGGCCCCTGCCAGTTCGCCCAGAGGATTGCCCGTGGTGTGGGCGGCGCGGGCACCGAGCAGTTTGCAGATGAGCAGCGCGAACGGATGGGTCAGCATGCCCCCGATAAGCAATGCCCCGAGCGTGTTTTAAGGGGAGCCCGAGATCGCCACACCCGCCGCGACGGACCAGGCAAGTGCCGAAGCCACGACGCCGGCGCCGCCACTGCAATAGCCCCGCCGCATGTCCAGCTGTGCGCTTGAAACGGACATTGCCATCAGTCTTCGATCTCAACTGTTCGGCAGTGCGGGCCCACGGTAGCTGTGAAAAGTCGCTGCATTCGACGGCGGTTCCCTCACGCCCGCACGTCCGCTCGACCGCATGGTTCAACCGACGCTTGGTCTCACCTGAACTGCATCAGCCTTCGCGCCTTAGCATTCAATACTCTCAACTTGAGCACAAGCGGGCTAGCAGGCTACGGTCAGCTCCCGCCGTTCCACAGGGTTGCAGTTAGCCGATTGCGCCGCGGGCACCCAGCCGAACTATGTCTGCACGTCACACCGTCCGCGCGGCGATGGCAGAGGAAAGGCAGCGACTGCGATGCTGAACGCCGGCTCGCCGGCCACGTTGGAGTGAGCGTTGGCGAACCGACGGGTGGGCTCCGCCCTCCTATGCTCTGGTGGCCCGCGCGCAAGAGCCCATGTGACCGCCGTGAACCACGCCTGCCCAATCGAACTGCGCCACCCGGACCTGAAGCCCGCCGCCCTGCTCAAAACGGCTATCAACAGTACGCAAGCGGAAACGCTGCACACTCTTGATCGGCTTGGCTGGGGCCTCCGCGTCTTGCGGACACTCGCCGACGGAGCGACGTCAGCGGTGGTCAACGACCCCGATCAGCGCGCCTACGCCGTGATTGAACCCGATGGTGTCTTGGTGAAGCATGCACCTTTGCGATTCTGCCGAGGCTGGCAGTTTGGCGGGCTCAGTCCTGATGCGAATGAAGTCAGGACCTGGCGACGAAGTGCAAAACCGCAGTAGCAAGAATAGTCAAGTCCGTCTGACACCCCTTACATCAGCGAAAGGAAATCAACATGCATACGCCTGAAGAACTGGAGAAAAAATTCTGGAACGCCCTCAAAGCAGACCGCACCGTCATGCTGGGGCTAAGTGGCGTAGACGGCGGGCATACGCGCCCAATGACCGCGCAGTTCGAGGACGAGCGCGGACCGGTTTGGTTCTTCACTTCAACCGACAATGCGCTCGTTCCGCACTCCCGAGTAAAATCCGCCGCTATCGTGGCATTTTCATCGAAGAATCACGACCTGTTCTGTAGCGCCCATGGCACGCTGGTAGTGGACAACGATCCGGCAGTGATTGATCGACTTTGGAATACGTTTGTCGCAGCATGGTATGAGGGTGGAAAAACCGATCCGAAGCTGACACTTTTGCGTTTGGATCTGGCGCAGGCAGAGATTTGGCTCAACGCCTCAAGCATCTTGGCGGGCATAAAGGTGATGCTCGGCATTGACCCGAAGATCGAGTACCAGGACAACGTCGCGAAAGTTCAGCTGGGTTGATAAATGTTCCTCGCGTTTTTCCGGCTCCAAGACGACGGCGAGAGCAGTTGAGAGTTCCCCGAGGATCAAAGGCTGGCGGCGGGTATGCCGCCAGCCCACGTAGACGGACCTTGGCCTGCATAGCATCCGCCGCCTCGAAGGCGCCGATGGTAGCCTAGCGGACGTAGCGCGCCTGTTTTCCTGAATCCCACCCGCAACTCCCTGGTCTTTTGTCCGCTCAAGGCACCAGTCGGGCCTATGGCTCGATAGGAAACTCCTTCGGGAGGTTCGCTGTGCGAACAACATGCTGCGCGGTAGGCGAATGCCGCACGCTGGCGTCACTCCTCGCACATTCCGCCGCGTAGGGGCGGCTGAGCTGCTGAGGCGTATGTGTGGTCGGAGACAGACCGAAGCGACGGGTGGTGTGACCGTGACACCAAGGAGCGTTGCCCGCTATGGAGTCCGTCATGTCCAACCAGCCCTCAGGGGAACAACACCGCCCGCAGCAGAACGCGCTGCTCGCAGCCCTGCCAGCAGTCGATTGCGAGCGCCTGTCGACCGATCTGGAGCTGGTGCCGTTGGCCCTTGGTCAGGTCCTCCACGACGCTGGGCAAACCATGAGTCACGCCTATTTCCCGCTCGACTGCATCGTCTCGCTGCTCTACCAAATGAAGAACGGGAAATCTGCTGAAATTGCCGTGGTCGGCAACGAGGGCATGATCGGAGTCGCCCTGTTCATGGGCGGTGAGTCGACCATGAACCGGGCCGTGGTCCAGAATGCCGGCCACGCCTATCGCCTCAAGGCCCAGGCGCTGAAGGGCGAGTTCCAGGCCGCTGGTGCCTTGAGCCGGCTGCTGCTGATGTTCGCGTCGGCGCTGATTACCCAGATGGTGCAGACCGCCGCCTGCAACCGCCATCACTCGATTGACCAGCAGCTCTGCCGCTGGATGCTGCTGAGCCTGGACCGTCTGCCCTCGGATCGTATCAACATGACTGAGAAACTGATCGGCAACATGTTGGGCCTGAATTCGACTGAGGTCAGCAAGGCCACCGGTGTCCTGCAAAAGGCCGGCCTGATTCACTGCAGCGATGGTGAAATAATCGTGCTCGACCGCGCCAACGTCGAGCAGCGCTCCTGTGAGTGTTACGGCGTGGTAAAGCGCGAGAGCGACCGTCTGCTGCCGCTCGCGGCGTGACCGGAGCCATCCTCGACTCGATCCAGAATGCGCGTCGCTGCGCAGCCAGCGACCCCACTGAAAGCCTGCATGCGCAGCGGCTGCGGAGGCAGGGGCTTCACAGCTTGGGGGCCCTGCCAGCGCGGCGGGGCACCCGTTGTCCGTGCCCAACGGGGACCGAAGCAGGCAGCCCGCAGCAGCCAATCCGCGGGGCCAACGGCGCCTGACGCCAGCCGCTGCAGACCAGGTCGGCCGTGACTGGCGCGCAACATGCAAGAGGCCGGTGATGGATACGTGCCTTGCTCCCGCGGATGAGCGGTTGATGTTGCCGAACTGGCCGGCTCGGCTGGCGCTGAGTTTTGCGCGCAGCTCGACATCGACGCGGCTGCGGGCATGCGAGCACGTTGGTCCGCTGCGGGTGCAGCGGCTGCTGTATCCGGAGGGGCGCGACTGCGCGCATGCCTTGATCCTGCATCCACCGGGCGGTACTGCCGGCGGCGATGAGCTGGACGTTCGGCTGGATCTCGCTGCGGAGGCGCGGGTGCTGGCGACCACGCCGGGGGCGGGCAAGTGGTATCACGGTGAGCGCGGGGTGGCACGGCAGGACGTGCATCTGCAGGTCGCTGACGGGGCCTGCCTGGAGTGGCTGCCGCAGGAGGCCATCCTGTTTGATGGTGCGCGGGTGCGCCAGCGCATGCAGATCGATCTGGCGGCGGACGCGGCGATGTTCGGCTGGGACATCGTGCAGCTGGGTCGGCTGGCGGCAGGTGAGCGCTGGTCGACCGGCCACTGGTCGCAGATGCTCGAACTGCGCCGCGCGGGGGATCTGTGCTGGCTTGAGCAGGCCGAGTTGGCGGCGAATGACCGCTTGCGCGACTCGCCGCTGGGGTTGGCCGGACAGCCGGTGTTCGCCACCGCGTGGGCAACGTCGCCCGCATTGAGTGCGTCGATTGGCGACGCATTGGACGCGGCCCGCACCGCTTCGGTGCGCTTTTCCCCACGTTGCGGCATCACCTGGCTGCCGGCGCCGGCCAATTTGCTGCTGCTGCGGGCCTTGGGCTCCGATTGCGCGGTGGTGCGGGAATTGCTGGAGGAAATCTGGGGCGCGCTGCGGCCCTGGGTGGCCGGTCGCGCCGCGCAGCGACCGCGAATCTGGAATACCTGAAGGCAGAACCGGTGAAAGCGAGACACTTTTGGAACTGAGCCCGCGTGAGAAGGACAAGCTGCTGATCTTCACCGCCGCGCTGGTGGCCGAACGGCGGCGTGCGCGTGGCCTCAAGTTGAACTATCCCGAGGCGGTGGCGCTGATCAGCGCGGCGATCATGGAAGGCGCGCGCGACGGCCAGAGCGTGGCCGAGTTGATGCACTACGGAACCACTGTGCTGAGTCGCACAGATGTAATGGAAGGCATCGCCGAGTTGATTCCCGACATCCAGGTGGAAGCGACTTTTCCTGACGGTACCAAGCTGGTGACCGTGCATGAACCTATTGCCTGACCGCCCGGACAGCTTAGCCGGCGGCCCCTTTCGACCACTCGGATTCCGTCCATGAGCCCTGCCCGATTCGCCACGCTCGCTACGCTGCTTGCCTTGCCCCTGCTGGCACGGGCGCACGATGGACACGGCTGGGACGGCCTGTCGCACGCCGTGCTGCATGCGGCACCGCTGCTAGATCCGGCGTTGGCGCTGGTTGCTGTTGGCCTGCTCGTGATGAGCTTCCGGCGTGGCATGCTGGATCGAGACCGCACCGGCTCCTTCGGTAGACGTTCGGTGATCACAGGGCTGGCTGCCGTGGGTCTGGGCCTCGCCTTGATCGCCAGCCTGGCGGCGGGCTGACATGACGCAGCTGATTCCCGGCGAGTACTTCATCGAGCCCGGCGAGATCGAGCTGAACGCCGGTCGCGAGCGCGTCACGCTGGCAGTGGCCAACCGCGGTGATCGTCCGATCCAGGTCGGTTCGCACTACCACTTCTTCGAAACCAACGCGGCGCTGCAGTTTGACCGCGCGGCGGCGCGCGGCTTTCGTCTCGATATCGCCGCCGGCACCGCGGTGCGCTTTGAGCCCGGCCAGGCGCGTCGCGTGACGCTGGTGGCGTTGGCCGGCAGTCGCGAGGTGTACGGGTTTGCCGGCGCGGTCATGGGTCCGCTGTGATGGCTGAGTTGACGCGGGCGGCACTCGCTTGAGCCGCATCGGCCGCCAGGCCTACGCCGAGATGTTCGGGCCAACGCTGGGCGACCGCGTGCGCCTGGCGGATACCGATCTGCTGATCGAAGTCGAGCGGGACTTCACCATCTACGGCGAAGAGGTGAAGTTTGGCGGCGGTAAGGTGATCCGCGACGGCATGGGCCAAAGCCAGCGGATGACCGCCGACTGCGCCGACACGGTCATCACCAACGCGCTGATCGTTGATCACTGGGGCATCGTCAAGGCCGACGTCAGCCTCAAGCACGGCCGTATCGCCGGCATCGGTAAAGCCGGCAATCCGGATATCCAACCCGGCGTGACCATCGTGATCGGGCCGGGCACCGAGATCATCGCCGGTGAAGGTCTGATCCTGACCGCGGGGGCCATCGACGCCCACATCCACTTCATCTGCCCGCAGCAGATCGAAGAAGCGCTGATGTCGGGCGTCACCACCATGCTCGGCGGCGGCACCGGCCCGGCGACCGGCACCAAGGCCACCACCTGCACGCCCGGCCCCTGGCATCTGCAGCGCATGCTGGAAGCGGCCGAAGCCTTTTCGATGAATCTGGGCTTTCTTGGCAAGGGCAACGCCAGTCTGCCCGGTGCGCTGTTTGAACAAATCGAGGCCGGCGCCATCGGCCTCAAGCTGCACGAGGACTGGGGCACCACGCCGGCCGCCATCGACTGCGCGCTGGGCGTCGCCGACGCCACCGACACCCAGATCGCGATCCACACCGACACGCTGAACGAGTCGGGCTTTGTAGAAGTGACGCTGGCTGCGCTTAAGGGTCGCACCATCCACACCTATCACACCGAGGGTGCGGGAGGCGGTCACGCACCGGACATCATCAAAGCGGCATCGCTACCCAACGTGCTGCCCTCGTCAACCAATCCGACCCGGCCGTTTACTGTCAACACGCTCGACGAGCATCTCGACATGCTGATGGTCTGCCATCACCTCGATCCGGCCATTGCCGAAGACGTGGCTTTTGCCGAAAGCCGAATCCGCCGCGAGACGATTGCCGCCGAGGACATCCTTCACGACATTGGCGCGTTCTCGATGATCGCGTCGGACTCGCAGGCGATGGGGCGGGTGGGCGAGGTGATCATTCGCACCTTCCAGACCGCCCACAAGATGAAACAGCAGCGCGGTGCGCTGCCGCAGGACAGCTCGCGCAACGACAACTTCCGGGTCAAGCGCTATCTGGCCAAGGTCACCATCAATCCGGCCATCACTCACGGCATCAGCCATGAGGTGGGCTCGGTAGAGGTCGGCAAGTGGGCCGATCTGGTGCTGTGGAAGCCGGCCTTCTTTGGCGTCAAGCCAGCGCTGATCCTGAAGGGCGGCAGCATCGCAGCAGCAGCGATGGGCGATCCGAATGCCTCCATTCCGACTCCGCAGCCGGTCCACTATCGGCCGATGTTCGGCGCCTTCGGCCGCTCGCTGACGCGCAGCTCGCTGACCTTTGTGTCGCAGGCCGCGCTGGACAACGGCATCGGCGCCCGACTCGGCCTGCACAAGCCGCTGGTGGCGGTGCGCAACTGCCGCGGCATCAGCAAGGCCGACATGATTCACAACCACGCCACGCCCGACATCCAGGTCGATCCGCAAACGTACGTGGTGGTCGCCGACGGCGAGCCGCTGTGGTGCGAACCCGCGCGCAAGCTGCCGATGGCGCAGCGCTATTTTCTGTTCTGAGGCAGCCAACCCAGGCCCACTGATGACGTTGTTGATGCTCCAGCTGGAATCCGCCTCGATTGCGCCTGCCGCCGGCAGGCATGCCGAGCCGCTTGCGCTCAGCTTTGACCAGCGCAAGCGCAGCCGGCTGCGGATGACGCTGGCCGACGGCCGCGAGATCGCGTGGGCGCTGGCCGCCGGACAGGTACTGCGACCAGGGGACTGCCTGAGGGCCGCGCGCGGCGCGTGTTTCGAGGTCAGCGCCGTCGCCGAAATGCTGCTGCGGATCACCGCCAGCACCCCGCAGGCGCTGACCCGCGCGGCGTATCACCTCGGCAACCGTCACGTTGCGGTGGAAGTCGGCGCACAGCATCTCGCCATCGAGCGCGACCCGGTGCTGCGGGACATGCTCAGCCAGCTGGGCGTGCAGGTCGAGGAAGTCGAAACCGCTTTCCTGCCGGAAACCGGTGCCTACGGCGGCGGCCACAAGCATGGCCACGACGAGACCTTTGCCGCTGACCACGCGCTGTCGCAGCAGCTGTATGTGCTGCGCGGTCCGACGCATGCAGGTGGCTCGCCGCTGATCGAGCCTCACCACAGCCACGAACATCCGCACTCGCACTCGAACGATCATTCGCACGGCCACCGCCTCCAGCGACTGCAGCCGACGGCCGTCGGTCACGTCGTCGATGACCGGCATGGCCACGCAGCAGCCATGCCCGGCCAGCGGGCTTTGGACGATGACCTTGAGTAGCACCGCAGAGTCCGTTTCGACAGGACCGGGCCCGGTCGCGCTTGCCGGGCTTCTGCAGCTGGCGTCGGCCACGCTGCCGGTCGGCGCGTTCAGTCACTCGCTGGGGATGGAGGCTGCGTTCGATGCGGGCCTGATGAACGACGCGAACGCCGCCGAGCGCTGGATCGCGGACCATCTGGCGGAGGTCTGGCTGTATGGCGAGGCGCCGCTGTGGTGCGCGCAATTCGAGGCTTGGCAGCGGCCCGATGTCGAGGCGGTGCGCGCCTGGAACAACCGTTTGCTGGCCAGTCGGGAAACCGGCGAGCTGCGCATGGAGTGCGAGCAGACCGGCCGCTCACTGCTGCAGTGGCTGCTGGCCCTGCCGCCCGACGGCAGCATCAGCGAGTCCCAGCGCGAGCTGCTGCTCACGTTGCAGCCGGCGGCGTTCAGCAGCGTGCACGCGCTGGCCGCTCGCGCGTTTGGGCTGCAGCCCTCCATTGGCCTGCAGGCGCTGGGCTGGAGCCTGATCGAGAACCTGGTGATGGCCGCCATCAAGCTGATCCCGCTGGGCCAGACCGCCGGCCAGCGCATGCTGCGCCGCCTTGCCCTGCGGCTGCCCGAGTGGGTCGCTACCGGCACCACCCTGCCGCCCACATCCATGCGCAACTTTGCCCCGATGCTGGCGATCCTGTCGTCGAAGCACGAAACCCAGTACAGCCGGCTGTTTCGATCATGACCAGCTTGGCAAGCTCGGCTGCACATGAGCGAAGCAGCCAGCGGCATGCCGCGCCGCGCGCCGGCTGTACAGCGGAGCTTGCTCCGCTTCCATCACAAGCCTCGTTTTGGCAAGCGAGAAGCCAAGCGGGCTCGGCGCTGCCAACGCCAAGCAGCCACTCACGCCCAGGTCCCCATGTTTGAAACGAAACGCACCAAGTCCCTTCCGCCATTGCGCGTAGGCGTGGGCGGCCCGGTTGGGTCCGGCAAAACCACCTTGCTGGAAATGCTCTGCAAGGCGATGCGCGATCGCTATGACCTGGTGGTGATCACCAACGACATCTACACCAAGGAGGACCAGCGCCTGCTGACGGTGGCCGGCGCGCTGCCGCCGGAGCGCATCATGGGCGTGGAGACCGGCGGCTGCCCGCACACCGCGATCCGCGAGGATGCATCAATCAATCTCGACGCCATCGAGCGCATGTTGGCGCAGTTTCCCGATGCCGACATCGTGTTTGTCGAGTCGGGCGGCGACAACCTCGCGGCGACATTCTCGCCCGAGCTGTCGGACCTCACCCTCTACGTCATCGACGTGGCCGGTGGCGAGAAGGTGCCGCGCAAAGGCGGCCCCGGCATCACGCGCTCCGACCTGCTGGTTATCAATAAGACCGACCTTGCGCCGTATGTCGGCGCCTCGCTGCAGGTGATGCGCGAGGACACCCTGCGCATGCGCGGCGACAAGCCTTTTGTCATGACGGATCTGCGGCGGCAGCAGGGGCTGGCCGAGGTGATAAGGTTCATCGAACGGCAGGGCCTGATGATCGGGTAAGCGGCGCAGCTGGCGTCCATCGCCGGGACTTCTGCAAACCGCGAGGGCAATCATGATCGACGTGCTGGGCCTGTGCCGCGACTATCCGGCGCGCGTTGTCGCCAAAGGCGAAACGCTGATCGAGGAGGCGCGGCGCACGGATCACCTGTACGTGCTCAAGCACGGTGGATTCGATGTCGTCCGCGGCGGCGTGGCGTTCGTCCGTATCGGCCAACCGGGCGCCTTTCTGGGCGAGATATCGGCCGTACTTGAAGGCCTGCCTTCGGCAACGCTGGTGGCCAGCGAGGACAGCACCGTGTATGTGATCGAGCGTGCTTCCGAGGTGGTGCGCGCGCGGCCGGAGCTGACGCTGGCGGTGGCGCAGGTGCTGGCTCGACGGCTGCTGGCGGTGACCAGCTATCTGGTCGATATCAAACGCCAGTACGCGGGCACCGGTTCGCATCTGGCGCTGATGGATCGCGTGCTGGCCGAATTGGCGAGCGTGAACGATGACAGCGAGGCGCTGGGCTCGGAACGCGCCGACGTTCCGGACTACTGAGCTTCACCGGACAGCCGGCACTGCTGCGCGCCCCCGCTGGTCACCCAGGTCGCCAATCCTGCGGCGAAATCGATCTCTATCCGCGCCGGCGTCTCGCCAGTCTGGCGACCGGCGTTGAACAGCCAGGTATCGCCGATGCGCTCGTTCCAGCCGCCGGCGTCCTGAAACGGCGCTTCGTGAATGTGGCCACACAGCACCGCGCTGGGTGCGTGGCGTTCGATCAGTTCCGGCAACAGCGCGTCGGCGAAGTGGCGGCGACCGGTCCAGCTCAGTTTGCCGTGCGGCGGCGCATGGTAGAGCCAGACCCAGCGGTTCCCGCGCTGTGCGGCGGCTGTATCGAGCAACTCGGCAACCGCCTTGCGGCCAACCGGACCATCCCACCACGGACACACCGTGATCAGGGTGTCGGCAACCAGCGTCGAGTCACCGTCCACCGACAGTGCCGCGCTGCGGCACTCCTGCACCCAGCTCGCATACTTCTCCCCGGCGGCGTCGCGCGCGTTGAGGTCGTGATTGCCGGAACAGACGAACAGTGGCCGCTGTTCGGCAATGGCTGCGAGGCTGGCGCGAATGGCCTTGATCTGTACGTGAGCCGGCACCGGTTGGCCACCGTCGATGAGATCGCCTGCGATGGCGACCGCATCGAAGCGGCTTGCCGCCTGCATCACCCAGTCGTACTGCGGCAGCTTGTAATGCAGGTCCGATGTAAGCAGAAGGCGCATGGGCGGTCGGACACGAGAGCGGCACTGGCTGCAGGATAGCGTGCAGCGCGTGACTGCACGCGCGGCGAGAGGTTGGAGTTGCGGCGGCTGCGGAGCGATCCAACCCTGGATTCGACGTTCAGCCCTGCGACCAAGCCTTGAGCATCTCGTCCTCGCGTTGCGCAGAAATCCCGGGGCGCAGCGTGGCCTGTCGCTTGGCCGGCAGGTTGCCAAACCACTCGGGCGTATCGCCAGCGGTGCCGGCAAGGCTTTGAAAACCAGGCCTGCGGCCATCGCCGGTGCACAGCCGGCGCTGTCGCCGCTGCCAGGCACCCACGCCCGCTTCTCGGTACCCGGACTGACCTTGCGCGCCCGCAGCGTATCCAGCGGCAATTGGCGATCGGCATCCGTCTGCACTCGCGTGTTGCCGGGGGGCGCAGTCCGCTCCACTTTCCCCGGTTGCTACCGAACGTCCGGATGCGCCGCCATCACCCGCACCGGCATTTCCTTGTACAGCGGCGTTCGGGTGTCGGCCGAATAGGTGCCGGCAGCGATCAGGCCGCTGGCTTCGGGGTAGTAGGCGGCGGCGCAGCGGCGCGGGATGTCCCAGGCGCGGGCAGTGAATCCGCACACGCGCCGCTGGTGACCATCATCGACCAGGGTTTCGATGTCCACCCGGTCGCCATCGCGCAGCCCGCGATCCGCCAGGTCGTCGCCGTTCAAAAACACGACGCGGCGGTCACCGTGGACGTTGCGATAGCGGTCGTCGGAGCTGTAAACCGTGGTGTTGAACTGGTCGTGGGCGCGCAGCGTCATCAGCGTGAGTACGGCATCGCCATGTCGTTGCCGCGCCAGCGCCACCGGGCTGTCGTCGCGCAGGGGGTGAGGCAGGAAGCGCGCCTTGCCGCTGGCGGTGTTCCACACCCGCTGCGCCGCCGAGTTGGGCAGGACCAGCCGACCATCAGCAAGCAGCGTGCGGTTGTAGTCCTGAAACCCGGCGGTAACACCTCGCTGGCAGATCTCGATGCGGTCGCGCAGGGCGGCGTAGTCATCCGCCAACGCCAGCCATGGCACCGCCGGCGCGCAGCCGAGCGCGTGCGCCAGCTGCGCCACGATGGCCGGCTCGCTGCGCTGCGCCGCACTGATCGGCGCCTGCACGCCGCGCGAGGCACGCACGTTGCTCATCGAGTCTTCGGTGGATATGCACTGCTCGGAGCCCTGCCGCAGATCCTTGTCGGTACGTCCCAAGGTCGGCAGCAGCAGGCCGACCTCGCCGGGGTGACAGTGGGTGCGATTGAGCTTGGTGGCGATGTGCAGGGTGAAGCGGCAGCGCTGCAGCGCGTCCAGCACGCGCGGCGCATCCGGGGCGGCGACGCCGAAGTTGCCGCCCAGCGACAGCAGCGCCTGCACCTTGCCCTGAAACAGGCCGTCGATCACACCGGCTGCGTCGCGCCCATGGTCGCGGCAGACCGTCAGACCGGGAAATGCGGACTCCAGATTGTTCAGCCAGGCATCGGAGACGGTCGAGGTCGCGCCCATGGTGCGGTCGCCCTGCACGTTGGAGTGGCCGCGGACCGGCACCACGCCAGCCCCGGGTCGGCCGATGTTGCCGCGCAGCAGGGCTAGATTGACCACCTGCTGGATGGTGGCCACTGCGTCCGGATGGTGGGTAAGCCCCATGCACCAGGTGAGCATGGTTGCTGGAGCGGCGGCATAGCGACGGGCGATGTCGCGCATCTGCGCTTCCTCAATACCCGAGCGCTGCACCAGGTCGAGCCAGTCGCAGCGGTCCAGATCCGCACACAGCGCCTCAACGCCGTCAGTGTGTTCGGCAATGAACGCATGGTCGAAAGAGCTGCCGGGTGCCGCGCGCTCGTTTTCGAGCAGCGCCTTCATGACGCCCTTGAGCGCGGCAAGATCACCGCCGATCTGTACCTGGTAAATCGCGTCGGCCACCGCGATGCCCCGATCGGTCAGCAGCTCGCCGATGTTCTTCGGATCGGAAAAGTTGGCGAAGCCGCGCTCGCGCAGCGGATTGATCGCCAGCACGGTGGCGCCGCGTTTTTTCGCTTCGTACAGCGCCGCCATCATCCGTGGGTGGTTGCTGGCAGGGTTCTGGCCAATGACGATGAACAGGTCCGCCACCTCGAAGTCGTGCAGTGAGCAGGTGCCCTTGCCGGTGCCGATGCTGTGCTTGAGCGCGAAGCCGGACGGCTCGTGGCAGAAGTTCGACGAGTCGGGCAGGTTGGGGCTGCCATACGCGCGCGCCGCCAGCTGCCAGAGAAACGCGGCCTCGTTGCTGCTGCGGCCGGAGGCGTAGAAGGCGACCGAATCTGGCGCCAGCGCCAAGAGCTCGCGACGGGCGACCGCGTAGGCCTCGTCCCAGCCGATGGCGCGGAAGCGACCGGTGCTTTTCTCAAACAGCACCGGCGTGGTCAATCGGCCCTGGAACTCGAGCTCAAAATCACCCAGCGCCTGCAGCTGCGCGGGTGTCTTGCCATCGAAGAACGCGGCGTCAGCCGCCTTGCGGGTCATTTCCCAGGCAATCGCCTTTTGTCCTTGCTCGCAGCTGTCGACCATTGGCTTGCCGGGCTTGTCCGGAAACGCGCAACCGGGGCAGTCGAACCCATCGGGAAGCTTGTTGGCGCGCAGGAACGAGCCGATGAGCTTGACCGGAATGCCTTGCTGCGCGAACGCCTTGATCGAACCCTTGATGGCGCCGCGACCGCCGGCGGGTTTGTCGTGCTTCATGCGAGTGGCCCTCCGCGAACGTGCTGCAGCAGTCTAGCCCGCAAACCAACGCTCGCCCCTTTTTGCACCGCGGCCCGATCTAGCCCGCCTATCTCATGAATCTCACACGCCCTCGCTTGTCTCTTGTCCGCGCAAGGGATTTTCCCCAGTCGGTCGTATGGCCCGATATGACGCTTCTTCGGAAAACCCCGTGTGCGAACAATATCCTGCGCGATCATCGCGCGAATTCATGAAATATGCGGGCTAGGACTTGCCGCACACAAGCTGCAGGCGGTAGCGTGTGCGGCGATCGCCGGGGTGCGATCGTCCATCTGGATTTGCCACTTCCCGCACAGGATATCGAGCATGTCGACCACGCAGGCTGCATCCGCGGTTCCCACCTTGCCGCGGCACAACCCGCCTGAAGCACGCGATGCGCGCGCCTTCCAGCTGGCGACCGCGCGCACCAACTACAACTACATGCGCAGCTATCTCGACGCGGTGCCGATGTCAGCCGATCTGCCGGGGCCCGAAAAGTTCACGCTCGACTACGAGACCCAGGTGCTGAAGGTCTTTGGACCGATGCTGGAGAACTTCAAGAACGTGGTCGCGATGTTGCTCGAACGCGAGCTGCGCGGCGACCTGCCGACGCAGGCGTTCGCCGATGTGGCCGCCGCGTGGGAGAAGCTCGACAGCGAGTTCAGTCCGCTGCGACCCATTCATGACGCCCAGAACATGCACGATTTCCTCAAGGCCCTGGGCGAGCTGCCGCCGGCGTTGAAGGGCATGTTCAATATTCCGCAAGACGTGATGGCGATGGTCAGCGGTCTGGAGCGCATGTTCAAGGAGATGATGGTTGAGGGACCCACCGCGTTTCTGAAATCCACCGCCTACGACATGCTCAACGGCGAGCACGGCCGCGCCTACCTGCAGGCGGAGAGCATTGACGACTACGCCCTGCTGTTTCCCAACATGCCCAAGCCCGCAGCGCTCACCATTGAACGTCAGCCGTGGATGCCGGAGCAGGGCGCACCCTGCGAACAGGATTGGTTCTTCGGCCAGCTGCAGATCGCCGGCTTCAACACGACCCAGCTGCGCGCCGTGGTGGCGGAGGCGGTGCCGGACGCCACATCGGTGTTGCTGTCCGACCTGCAGAAGAAGTTGCCGGTCACCGATGCCATCCTGCAGAAGGTCGTGGGCGACGCTGAGCTCAGCCTCGCTCACGAGGCGCGCGAGGGCCGTCTGTACGTGGTTGACTACACCCAGCTCGAGGGTGCCAAGACCGAGCCGCTGCACGGTGAACAGCGCTACATCACGGCGCCGATCGGACTCTTCTGCTGGAGTCCGACGCCACCACCAGGCTATCCGCCGACCGGTGCACTGCTGCCGATTGCGATTCAACTCGGTCAGCGGTTCGACGCCGAAGCGACACCGATTTTCACGCCCAACGACGGTGCCAATGCCAACGACGCCAACGGCCTGAAGTGGCGCATCGCGAAATACACGATGAACGTCTGCAGTGCCATCCAGCATGAGTCGGTGGCGCATCTAGGCGACACCCACCTGATTATCGAGCCGATGATCGTCGCCATGCATCGCCAGCTGGCCGAAGTCCACCCGGTCTACAAGCTGCTGATCCCGCACTTCCGCTTCACCATCAACATCAATGACGACGCCATCCACAGCCTGATCGTGCCGGGCGGGGTGGTGGCCTGCAACGTCGGCATCGCCATCGAGTCGAGTCTAGAACTGATCAGCAGGGCGCACCAGGCCTGGCGCTGGGATGCGCATGTGCCGGAGCGCGAGTTTGCGCAGCGCGGTGTGGACCGGTTGCCGGTCTTTCCGTTCCGCGATGACACCTTGCTGCTGTGGCGCGCGATCAAGGACTACGTCGGCGCCTACCTGCGCGTTTATTACCGCAACGATCAGGATGTCAGTGAGGACCTCGAGCTGCAGGGCTGGATCGGGGAGCTGACCGCGCCACAGTACTGCGGCTTCAAGGGCCTTGGTGGTTTGACCGCAACCGGCGACGCCAAGCGACCGTGGCGGATCGACAGCCTGGACTATCTCATCGAGATGGTGTCGCTCATTCTTTACACCGCCGGGCCGCGCCACGCGTCGGTCAACTACGCCCAGTACCCGCTGATGTCCTATGTGCCAAGCGTGGGCGGCAGCCTGTACCGGGCATCGCCGACACGCAGCACCAAGCTCGCGTCCATCGACGACTGCCTGCCGTGGTACCCGCCGCTCGATATCGCGCTGTACGGAGCGACCTTCGAATATCTGCTGAGCTCGGTGCAGTACGACACCTTCGGCCGCTACGAGCACAACCCGCGCGATCCGTACTTCACGGATGCGCGGGTGCAGCCGCTGGTGGCCGATCTGCAGGATGCGCTGGCGCTGATCGAGATCGAGATTCGCAAGCGCAACCGCGAGCGGCCGATGCCTTATCCGTTTCAGCTGCCGTCGCAGATTCCGAACAGCATCAGCATCTAGCCGTCACCCGCCCGATGCAGTCGTAGGGCGGGCCAACGCCCGCCTTACTGCGTTGCACCGACGTCGGAGACGGCACTTGCCGACCAGACGCAGACCCGATTGCGACCGGTGCGCTTGGCCCGATATAGCGCCTGGTCGGCCCAGGTGACCAGCTTTTCGGGACTGAGGTGGCCGTCCACCGTCACCGTGCATAAGCCGATGCTGATGCTCACCATGTCGCTCGCTGACGACTGGGCGTGCAGAATGGCGAGGCGGGTGATGGCCTCCACGCAGGATGTCGCCAGCCACAGCGCTGATTCGGCATCGGTGTCGGGCAGAATCGCCGCGAACTCCTCGCCGCCGTAGCGGGCCACGAGGTCGGTGCTGCGATTGACGCCGTGCTCCAGCGCCTTTGCGACCGCGCGGATGCAGCGGTCGCCCTCGACGTGGCCGTAGTGATCGTTGAACAGTTTGAAATGGTCGATGTCGATCATCATCAGCGACAGCGGCTTGCCGGCGCGCATGCTGCGACGCCATTCGCCGGCGAGTCGCTCGTCGAAACTGCGCCGGTTGGCGATCCCGGTCAGACCATCCTTCATGCTCATCCGGCGCAGCTCGTCGGTGCGCTCGGCGACCTTCCGCTCGAGGTTTTCGACGTGTCGTGCGTTGACCAGAGAAATGGCCGCCTGCGCGCCGAGCAGCTCGAGGGTCTTGACGTGGCGTTCGGTGAACGCGCCCTCGAGCAGATTGTTCTCGACATAGATCATCGCCACCATCCGACCCTGGTTCATCACCGGCAGCACCAGCACGGACTTCGGCCGGCGCGTGGTCAGATAGTCACTTTTGGCAAAGCGGATGTCTTCTGCCGGGTGATTCAGAACCTGCAGGGCGCGGGTCAGCAGCACGTACTCGAGTAGCTCAATGGGCAGCTTGAGGCCGTCATTGACAGCCCGGTCCGACGCTCGGCCGACGCGGTCATATTCGACCATCAGGCCTTCGCTGAAGCGCCCTACCGCCTCAACCACCAGACGATCCTCTTCGCACAGAACGATTGCGCCGTACTCGGCGCCGGCGTTTTCGAGGACGATGCCTAGCAGCTTCTGCAGCAGCGCTTCGAGCTGGACTTCCTGCGACAGCAGGCGGCTGGCTTTGAGCAGCGAGTGCAGATCAAGCATGCCCACCGATGACGAGACGCCGCCATAGTTGCCGCTCGAGCTGGACGCGCTGCGCCGCATCTCCACTGCACGGAACACGATCTGCGGCCACTGCGACTCGATCTGCTTGCATTTCGCCGCGGCACCCCAGCGCTGGTAGTGGAAGTAGGCTTCGCGAATGAAGTTGCTGGCCAGCTGGCGCTGCTGCTGCTCCAGCCAGAAGCGCGCGTAAAGCTCGTTGCTGAGCGCTTCGCAGTGCGCAAAGCCGGCGTCGGCGGCCGCGTCGATGGCGCGCGCGTAGAGCTCCATTGCCGCGCGCTGGTCGCCGCGAACGCGGGCGACTTCGGCGGCGATCAGCAGCGCCTTGTGCTGGAAATTGACCGGCCCGTGCTTGGCCCAGGTTTCGAACCGGCCGAGCAGCGCGGTCGCCTCTTCAAGCGCGGCGGTCTGGGCCTCGTCCTCGATGAATCCCGCCTTGAGCAGGCCCAGCGCGCGGAAAAAGCTGGCCTCAACAAACGTGGGGCCGTCGGGCATCATCTGGCCGATCATGGCCACCTTGCTCGACGCATGCCGCCATTCCTGCGCCGCATCGAACAGGTAAGCGTGGCGGGTCATCGCAAAGCAGTAAAACGCGAGACAGACCGTCGGCGACTCGAAGTCGTCGCCCAGGAACGTGCCGACGCGCACTTCGATGGAGTCGAAGCCGTGCGGTTTCAGGGTCTTGCCGCGCAGCGCCGCCAGCGGCTGCACCACGCCACAGCGCAGCATCGCCTCAGTGGCTGGCTGCCGGCTGCGCTTCAGAAAGGCCAGCCCTTGCTCGGCTTCCAGCTCGACGTCGTCGAGCGAGGCGCCCATGAGGAAACCGTTGACCGGTCGCAGCAGCGCGCAGTAGCCGGCCGCCAGCGGGTTGATGCCGGCGCGGCCCATCGCCAGACCATCTTCCAGATAGGGCAGTGTCTCGCGCAACGGATCGCACCAATGCTGATAGAAGCCGGCGAAGTACTGGTAGACGGAAAGCCGGAAATAGGGGTTGTCGCGCTGTTCGGACAGCCGGCGTGCCAGCCGCCCCATGGCGTGTACTTCTGGATACGGCTTTCCCATCGCCGCCATCGCGGTGCCCAGGGTGACGTAGCCAATGCAGCTCAGGTCGCACAGGCCGTGCTGCAGGGTGGTTTTGACCATCCGGCAGGCGCCCAGCACATAGCTGACGCCGCGGTTGATCTGGTAGGTGGTATAGGCCAGCCCGTAGTAAACCTGCATCTCCAGCAGACGCTCGGGCTCGTCCATTTCGGCCTGCGCCAGCAGCTCATGTTCGCTGCGCGCTGCAAGCAGCGCATCAGTCTCGGCGAACTCGATCGGAAAGTTCTCGGCGGCTTCCGCCTCGGTTTCCGGGAAGTGACGGCCGAGCAGAGCGAGCGCTTCGCACAGCACGACAAACGCGTCGGAAAAGCGACCGCGGATATGCATCTGGTCCGACTGTGCCAGGCACAGCGTGACTTTGGCGGTGACCCCTGGCGCCGCCGGAATGAGTCGCTTCAGACGCGCTTCGGCGACATCGAAGTGACCGGCCAGGTACTCGGATTCAGCCAGATTCTTGTGCAGGCTCAGCGCCTGTTCGGGCTGGCTGCGCCAGGCCTCCGCCGGCAGCAGTTCCTCCGCTTTGCGCAGAAACGTGACGGCCGCGTCGTAGGCCGATGATGACTTGGCGCGGATGCCGCCGCGCAGGTTGAGGGCCAGCAGGCGATCGCGCTCGGCCGGATCGTCGATGTGATGAAGGGCGTCGTTGAAGGACTCGAGAATGATGAACAGCCGTTCTTCCAGCTCGGCCTCGCTGCTGGCTGCCAGCAGCAGGCGGCCGCAGCGCAGGCGCATGGCCGGACGGGCGGCGTCGCTGATCAGCTCATGGGCCGCCTGCTGCACGCGGTCGTGCAGGAAGCGGTAGCGCGCACCCTTCAGGCGCTCGGGGCTTTGGGCGAACTTGTAGTCCTCGTTGAGCGGCACCAGCAGGCCGGACTGCAGGGCCGGCCACAGCACCTCGGCAGTCGCCTCCGCATCGCGCTCGCCGATTGCCATCAGCTCGCGCTGGTCAAAGCGGATGCCCAGGTGCGCCGCCTGCGCCAGCAGCGCCTGGGTTGGTTCTGGCAGTGTGGTCAGCTTTTCCAGCAGCAGCTCGACCACATTGTCGGTCATGCCACGGCTGCGGATGCGCTCCAGATCCCAGCGCCAGGCACCGTGCTCACGGTCGTAGGCGATGTCACCCTGTTCATGCAGGCGGCGCAGGAACTGGCTCAGGAAGAACGGGTTGCCGCGGGTTTTCTCGATACACAGATCCGCCAGCGGCGCGACGCTTTCGGGCGCTGCGTGCAGCGTGTCGGCAATAAGCTGCCGGACATCCGAATCCGGCATCGGACCCAGTCGGAGCTGTTCGATCCGCCCCTGATTGCGCTCGATCGCCTGGATGCTGGTATCGAGCGGATCGCCGGTCTGGACCTCGTTGTCACGGTAGGCGCCAACGATCAGCACGCTGCGCTCGCCTTCGGCGCGAATCAGGTATTCAAGCAGCCGCAACGTCGATACATCCGCCCACTGCAGGTCATCGAGAAACACCAGCAGCGGGTGGCTGCGTGCTGCCAGCGCCACCACCAGCTGGGAAAACGCGATATGAAACCGCTGTTCGGTCTCGCCCGGCGGCAGTGTCGGCAGCGGCGGCGGGCTGCCGAGCAGCATGGCCAGCTCGGGGATGATCTCGGTAACGGCGGCAGCGTTGGCACCCAGCGCATCGCTCAGCCGACTTTTCCAGTACTGCCGCCGCTCGGCGCCTTCGGTGGCAAGCGCCTGCAGCATCTGGCCAAAGGCCTGAATCAACGCGGTGTAGGGCTGATTGCGGCTGTACTGGTCGCACTTGCCGCGCAGCAGGTAGCCGCGGCGCGCCAGCACCGGCCGATGCAGCTCGCTGACCAGCGCGGTCTTGCCGATGCCGGAGTAGCCGCTGATCAACAGCAGTTCAACCGTACCCATGCCGACCACGCGCTTGAAGGCGGAAAGGATGCTGGCGCATTCGATCTGCCGCCCATAGAGCTTCTGCGACAGACAGAATCGTTCCGGCACATCGGCTCGGCCAAGCGCGAAGCGCTCGATGCGCTGATACAGACGCCAGCTCTCGGCGCAGACCTCAAGGTCGCGGACCAGGCCGTAGCTGCTCTGGTAGCGATCATCCGGATGCTTGGCCAGCAGCTTCTGCACCAAGGCCGAGAGCGGCTCCGGGATGGTCGCGTCCAGCTCGTGCAGCGGCACCGGCATGCTGGCGAGCTGGGCGTGCAGCAGACTCATCGGGTCGCTGGCGACAAACGGCTCACGGCCGGAGAACAGTTCGTACAGGGTGGCGCCGAGCGAGTAGAAATCGCTGCGATAGTCAATATCGAGGTTGGTGCGGCCGGTCTGCTCCGGCGACATGTAGGCCAGGGTGCCGACCATGAAGCCGCCGTCCGATCGCCGTGGCTGGATGTCGAGTCGAGTCGACAGCCCAAAGTCGCATAGCTTGATCGCCAGCGACCCGGGATCGACCAGCACGTTTTTCGGAGCGATGTCGCCGTGAATCAGGCTGTGCTCGTGCACGGCACCCACCGCCTGCGCCAATCGGATGGCCAGACTGATCTGGTCGGACAGATCAAGCTGGCCGCGCTCGATCAGCTGGGCGAGACTGCTGGCGGCGAAATCCTCCAGCACCAGTACCGCACTTCGACCCGCCAGCTCGAGTGCCCGCGCTTTGATCACCAGCGGCGATTGGATCGAGCGGAGAATGGCGAACTCGTGCCGCCAGCGCGCCAGCAGCTCCGGGGCCGGATGATCGCTGTCAACGTACTTCAGCACCACGCGCTCGCCCTCTGCTGTGGTCGCGGTCGCGACCACGGTCTCGCCGACCGCGTAGATCACCTCATCGAGCTTGAAGCCTGCCAGCTGCACGAACTGATAATTCCCGTCCGCCTGGGACTGGCGGCAATCACGGCAGGTTAACCCTATGCCTGCGGCGGCGCCATGCTCGCGGCACCGGAAGGGTACCTTTCGGGCCGCGGCGCTGGTTCCAATGTGTGTCGGAGTCAGTAGTTCCTGAGCATGTCGGGCCTTTCACCGACCAGGCGGGGCTGAATCGATGACGGCAGCCGCTCTGTGCGGGGCCAGCCGCTGGTGCGGGATCGCGCAGAGGGCGCGCTGCGCTGGCGCCGCCGGAGCCGCATCAGAAGCGATAGCGGAACTCCACCGACAGCTCGCGTGCGGGCGCCAGGACGTGAGCAAAGGCGCCCCCGCTAGCGAGCGGAATAACCGACGTGAACACGTTGTAGCGTTGGCGGGTCAGGTTCTTCCCGAGCAGGGTGAGACTCCAGTCCTGCCCTTCCGGCTGCGCCTCCAGCCGGTAGTCGACCAGGCTGTAGGCCGACTGGCGGGTCTGTTCCTCCAAGTCCGAGGCGGTGGCGTGGCTGCCCTTGTAGCCCACCTGCAGACCGTGCAGCAGATTCCAGCCGGCAATCTCCTGGCTGTGTTCGATGCCGATCGAGCCCTCAAACACCGGCACGAACGGCGTGCGCCGTCCGGACCAGTCGCACAGCGGCCCGCTGCCGTTCAGTCGTTCGGTGGTGCTGCAGTTGGCGTCCGGGAAGTGGTCATAGCGGAAGTCTACCCACGACCACTGCGCCGTCACCCGCCAGCGCTCGGTCCACTGCCACAGCAGCTCGCCGTCGAGGCCGCGCGAGGTCGAGCTGGCGGCGTTGCCCACGGTGAAGCCGATGCCGCCGTCGAACACCGAGACCTGCAGGTCGTCGTAGCTGCCGTGGAAGGCCGCCAGGTTCAGGCGCAGGCGCGGCCAGTCTTTCTTGACGCCGATCTCGAAGACGCTGGCGCTCTCGTCGCCATATTCGACCTCAGCCCGATCGCCTCCCTCGTAGAGAAAATCGAAGCCTCCGGCCTTGGCGCCGTTCGACCAGCTGCCGTAAAACATCAGATCGGGCGTGTGCTGCCAGGCCAGACTGGCCTGAACCATGGGGTGCTTCTCGCGCCGCGACAGGTTGTTGAACTGGTGCGGCACGCCGGCGCCAAGCGACACAATGTCGTAGCCGACCAGATTGTTTGGCGCCAGCACCGGGCCGATGCGGGTGCCGTTGGCCAGCACCAGCACGTAGCCGGTGGGATTGGCCAGATAGGCCGCGTTGCCCAGCAGCAGCGGCGCCAGATCCGGATTCAGCCAGCGCAGGTCGATCAGTCGACCGACGCCATCGACATGATCAAGACCGGCGCCTCGCACGGACTGGTCGGCACGCTTGGTCGTGCGCTGGTAGCGCAGTCCCAGCGCCGCCTTCAGGCGCTCGGTCAGCGCGACGTCGAAATGGCCGAACAGCGCCGTCTGCTCGGTGTCCTGATCAATAAGAATGCGGCGGGTGAAGGGGTCCAGAAGTTGCGCGGCGAGCGCGTTGGAAATGCCGAACGCCGGCGCCACCAGGTGCGGCAGGTTGAAGTCCGACAGGTAGTCGTTGCGGAAATTGTCGCGCTGATAGTAGAGCCCGGCGAGGTAGCTGATCCGCGGCGACGCTTCGCCGCTGACCCGCAGCTCCTGCGACACCTGCCGGTAGGCCTCGTCCTGGAAGACGTTGATCAACGTCGCGGGCAAAATGTCGACATCCGCCGATTGCCGATAGTCGTAGCGGCTGTGGCCGCTGATCGAGGTCAACGAAACGCTGTCCCCGGCATACTGCAGTTCGAGCATGGTTTCCTCCATGTCGGTCCGCAGAAAGGCGTCGGTGTACTTGAACGGCGCGCCGTTGCCAATATTGAGGCGTCCGTCGTTGACGCCAGTGAAGGGCGAGCCGGGCCAGGGATTGCCCTGACCATCGACGTGCTTGAAGACGTCAAAAATGTGGCCGTCGCGTTCAAAGCGACCGCGTTCATGGCGCAGCCCGACCAGCAGCGCGTCGTTGGGCAACCACAGCGCGCCGAGCCGGAAGGCCTCATTGTCGACCGTCGGCTCGCTGACGCCGGAGGCATCGTTGGGCGAAATGCCGCGCCCCTGGTCACGCCAGGTCCCGGCAACGCGCAGCGCCAAGGTGTCGTTCAGTGGAAGGTCCGCGCCGCCGCTGATGCGCTGAGTCTGGTATTCGCTCTCGTAACCAACCCGCAGCTCGCCGCCGGCGTCAAACGACGGCTTGCGGGTGACCGCGTTGATTGCACCGCCGATCGAGCTGTTGCCATAGAGAGCGACTTGCGGCCCCTTCAGCACCTCGACCCGTTCCAGATCGAACAGGCCGATGTGCTGCTGGTTCATGCGGCCGCGAAAAATGCCGTCGACGTAAACGCCAACCGCCTGCTCAAACGAATTGTTGTCGCCTGAATTGACTCCACGCAGGCTGAGTCGGCTGGTAATCGCCAGATCACCCTGCTGGAGGCCGGGAACTGCCGCGCCGAGATCGCCGAGGTCGTCGAGCGCAAGCTTGCGCTGCTCGCTGGCATCGAAGCTGACCACGCTCATGGGAACCTGCTGCAGCAGCTCGGATTTCTTGCGCGCCGTAACCACCACTTCGGCCAACGCAGGGCGGGCTTGGGCGCCGGCTGCGACTGCTTCCGCCTGGGCAACCCCGTGCTTGGTGTCTTCACGTGCATCAGCGACTGCAGGCGCCCAGCGTGCGGCCGCCAGCAGCGCAAGTCCAAGACAGGAGAGGGTGATTGACTTCATGCGGAGCGGGTTCCGGTGGTGCGCCTATCAGCGTGCCCGCAGCATCGAAAGCGGATCCGGTGAAGCCAGACAATACTCCAAAGCGACACCGCCGCCGCCGCAGACGTGCGTTCTGGTGTGGGCCCGCCCGTCACGATTCGTCGGCGATCGCCAAGGTCACGCTTGCCAGCCGCGTTCGCCGACGTAAACTCGGCACACCCCACCTGCGGGTCTGACGATGAACTCAGCCGACTTGCGTCCTGCTGACCACGCCTCGACTGCTGCGCCTGCGGAGAATGAGCGCGCGGCGCCGGTGGCGTGCCCGGCATCGCTGGCGTTGTCCCAACAGCGCAGCAACACCGCCGGGCGGCTGCAGCGTGCGCTTTACGGCATTGCCGATCTGGCCAGCTCGCAGCGGGAGATGCGCAAGGTGCTGGCGGATATTCACCAACTGGTAGGCGAGCTGATGGAGGCGGAGAGCTTCCTGATCGTGCTGCTCGACGACGATCAGCAGCACTTCCGCTTTCTCTATTACGCCGACCCGCGCGACAGCCGGCCGCCACCCATGGACCAGCCGATGCGGCTGGCCGACTACCCGCACAGCGCCACCGTTGCCCTCATGCGCGTGGGGCGGTCAGTGCAGGGGTCGTGTGCCGAGGTTGCCGCTGAGCTGGGCATCGAGATGCGCGTTGCGCAGGGGCCCATCGCGCGAATCTGGCTGGGCGTACCGATGTTCGATGCCGATGGCGTGAGCGGTGCGCTGGTGGTGCAGGGCCATGATCCCGACAGCCGCTTCGGCGAGCAGGAGCGCGATCTGCTGGTGTTCGTCGCGCAGCTGGTGCAGAGCGCGCTGGAGCGTCGCTTTGTGCAGCAGCGCCTGGAGCGTCGAGTGGAGGAGCGCACCCAGGCGCTGCGCGCCGAAGTCGCCGAGCGCGAACGCGCTGAGCGCCTGCAGCGGGCGCTGTATCGGATAGCGGAGCTGTCGGCGAGTCCGATCAGCCTGGCCGAATTCTTCGAAGCTGTGCATCAGGTGGTTGGCGAACTGCTCAACGCCAGGAACTTCCTTATCGCGCTGCTTGATGACGCAGGTGAGCGCCTGACTTTCCCCTACCAGGTCGACGAAACCGGTGACCGATATCCAGCTCGGCCGCTGCGCCGCGGCCTCACCGAGTATCTGCTGCGGATCGGAAAACCGGTGCTGATTGCTCTGCATGAAGTCGACGAGCTGGTGCGAGCGGGGGAAGTCGAGCGGATCGGCACACCGGCGGTTTGCTGGCTCGGGGTGCCGCTGCGACCGGCTGACCGCACCGTCGGTGTGGTGGTCGTACAGAGTTACACCGACGGCGTGCTTTACAGCGCAGCCGATCAGGCGCTGCTCAGTTTCGTTTCGGTGCACATTGCCAACGGTCTGGAACGCAAGCAGGCG